>NZ_VTZN01000087.1 GCF_008370645.1 Mycobacterium simiae | reverse complement strand
CGGCGGCGCGGCGTGTGACGTTCGGGGCGCAAGGAACATCCCGAGCGCATATGCCCCGACAGCGCCCAGGGTCGCGCTGGCGCCAAGACCAAGCACGGCGCGACGGCTGTAGTCTGGCATGCGGGTCATCATGCCATGAACGTTTCATGAAAATGGCAATGTAGTACCACTTTGACTGGCAGCATGGGTGGTCGTGACGGCAGCTGTTACTCCCAAGGGAGAACGTCGGCGGTATGCGTTGGTTAGCGCTGCCGCCGAGCTGCTCGGCGAGGGCGGGTTCGAAGCGGTGCGGCACCGGGCCGTCGCCCGGCGGGCCGGCCTCCCCTTGGCGTCTACCACCTACTACTTTTCGTCTCTCGACGATTTGATCGCGCGGGCCGTCGAACACATCGGGATGATCGAGGTAGCCCAGCTAAGGGCGCGGGTCGATGCCCTGTCACGGCGGCGGCGGGGGCCCGAGACCACGGCCGACGTGCTGGTTGATTTGCTGGTCGGAGACGTGTCCGGTTCGGGGCTCGCTGAGCAGCTGATATCGCGGTATGAACGCCATATCGCTTGCACCCGCTTACCGGCATTACGCGAAAGCATGCGGCGGAGCTTGCGCCAGCGCGCCGAGGCGGTGGCCGACGCCATCGAACGATCTGGCCGGTCCGTGCGCATCGAATTGGTGTGCACATTGATCTGTGCGGTCGACGGTTCGGTGGTTTCCGCGCTGGTCGAAGGGCGGGATCCGCGTGTCGCTGCGCTGGCTACGGTGGTGGATCTCATTGACGTGCTGGCGCCGGTTGACCAGCGTCCCATCCAGGTCTAGCCGGCAGCGTCGGCGTCACGATGTAGCCAGCAGCGAAGTCTCCGTAGATCGTGATGTCGGACGGGCGACGTTCGGTGCACAACGCCACATACGCGCAGACGACGGCATCGACCGGATCTTCGGCTCAGCGCAGTTCGCACTTGCGCTGCGCAGCTCGCGCATAGCTGTTCCGACCCGCGTCGAGATCGACGCCAGCGCGAAAGAGTGCGAGAAGGTGTGACGCTGATGTCAATCTCGGCGCAATACGAGCGAGACCCCTGAGGTGGTGCGGTCTGGCCAGAGGTGTCCCAGAGCTGCAGTCGATCGCGCGCACCCGACCGTAAGCTGTGTCTTCGTGAGGACCAAGTGAGCATTCCTAATGTGCTGGCCACTCGATACGCCAGCGCCGCGATGGTCGCGATCTGGTCACCGGCAGCCAAGGTGATCTCCGAGCGGCAGCTCTGGCTGGCGGTGCTGCGAGCACAGGCGGAGCTGGGGGTACCAGTTGCACAGCAGGCGATCGCCGACTACCAGCGGGTGCTCGAGGATGTGGACCTGGCCTCAATCGCCGCCCGGGAGCGGTTGCTGCGCCACGACGTCAAGGCTCGCATTGAAGAGTTCAATGCACGTGCCGGCCACGAGCACGTGCACAAGGGCATGACCAGCCGAGATCTGACCGAAAACGTTGAGCAGCTGCAGATCCGGCAATCGCTGGAGTTGATTTTCGGCCACGGTGTGGCGGTGATAGCACGGCTGGCCGAGCGGGCGGCAGCGCACCGCGACCTGGTGATCGCCGGGCGTAGCCACAACGTCGCCGCCCAAGCCACTACCTTGGGAAAGCGGTTCGCGTCGGCGGCGCAGGAGACGCTGATCGCCTTGACCAGGCTGCGGGAACTGATCGACCGCTACCCACTGCGAGGCATCAAAGGCCCCATGGGCACCGCACAGGACATGCTCGATCTGCTGGACGGTGACCCCGCCAAGCTTGCCGAACTGGAACGCCTAGTCGCTGAATTTCTCGGCTTCGCCCACGTCTTAACCAGCGTAGGGCAGGTCTACCCGCGTTCGCTGGACCATGATGTCGTTTCCGCGCTGGTGCAGCTGGGGGCGGGACCGTCGTCCTTGGCGCACACGATCCGGCTGATGGCCGGGCACGAGCTCGTCACTGAGGGTTTCGCGGCCGGCCAGGTCGGCTCGTCGGCGATGCCGCACAAGATGAACACCCGCAGCTGCGAACGGGTCAACGGCCTACAGGTGGTGCTGCGCGGGTATGCCTCGATGACCGCCGAGCTGGCCGGCGCCCAGTGGAACGAGGGGGACGTGTTCTGTTCGGTGGTGCGCCGAGTTGCGCTGCCGGACAGCTTCTTTGCCATCGACGGGCAGATCGAGACGTTCCTGACCGTGCTGGACGAGTTCGGTGCATACCCGGCGGTGATCCAGCGCGAGCTGGACCGGTATCTGCCGTTTTTGGCCACTACCAAGGTGTTGATGGCGGCGGTGCGCGCGGGTATGGGGCGCGAGGCTGCGCACCACGTGATCCGAGAGCACGCGGTGGCCACGGCGCTGGCCATGCGGGAAGGCGGCGAGCCCGACCTGTTGGATCGGTTGGCCGCCGATGCGCGGCTGCCGCTGGACCGGGCGGCGCTGGACTCGGCGCTGGCCGACAAGAAGGCGTTCACCGGTGCCGCAGGCGACCAGGTTGACCACGTGGTCGCCATGGTGGAGGAGCTGGTGGGCCGCTACCCGGAAGCTGCCAAATACACACCCGGGGGAATTCTGTGACTCCCGCCGGCGCGCTCGCGGGGATTGACTTCACCGATCTGGACAACTTCGCCAGCGGATTTCCGCACGAGTTGTTCGCCATCCATCGGCGAGAGGCCCCGGTGTACTGGCACGAGCCGACCGGCAACACCCCGGACGCAGAGGGCTTCTGGTCCGTCGCTACTTACGCGGAAACGCTTGCGGTGTTGAAGGATCCAGTGACTTACTCATCGGTCACCGGCGGCCGGCGGCCGTTCGGCGGCACGCTGTTGCAGGACCTGGCCGTCTCGGGTCAGGTGCTCAACATGATGGATGACCCGCGGCACGCCCAGATTCGGCGACTCGTCAGCTCGGGGCTGACGCCGCGGATGATCCGGCGCGTCGAGGACGATTTGCGAGCCCGCGCGCGCCGGCTGCTCGATGCGGTGGTGCCCGGCGAACCCGTCGACTTCCTGGTTGACATCGCCGCCGAACTGCCGATGCAAATGATCTGCATTCTGCTGGGAGTGCCGGAATCCGAACGACATTGGCTGTTCGAAGCTATCGAGCCACAGTTCGACTTCGGCCGATCGCGCAAAGCGTCCATTTCGCAGCTGTCGGTCCCGGAAAAAGCCGCGCCGGACGGGTCGCGAATGTATGCCTACGGCCAGCAGTTGATCGCAGCCAAGCGGGCCGAGCCCACCGACGACATGCTATCGGTGGTCGCGAATGCGACGGTTGACGACGCGGATTCGCCCGCCCTGTCGGATCTCGAGCTGTACCTGTTCTTCAGTTTGTTGTTCAGTGCCGGTGCGGAGACGACGCGCAACGCCGTCGCAGGTGGGCTATTGGCGCTGGCCGACCACCCGGAGCAATGGTGTGCGCTGCGTGAAGATGTGCAGATGTTGCCGACGGCGATCGAGGAGATCGTTCGGTGGACCTCGCCCTCGCCGTCCAAGCGGCGCACCGCCACCCGCGACGTCACGCTCGATGGTCAGTCGATCGAGGCCGGACAGAAGGTACAGATTTGGGAGGGCTCGGCCAATCGCGACGCGAGCGTGTTCCACCGCGCCGACGAGTTCGACATCACCCGAAAGCCGAATCCGCACTTGGGATTCGGCCAGGGTGTGCACTACTGCCTGGGCGCCAATCTGGCCCGGCTGGAGCTGCAGGTGCTCTACCAGGAGCTGCTGTCGCGCTTCGCTTCAGTGCGGCTTGTGCAGCCGGTCGAATGGACACGCAGCAACCGGCACACCGGCATGCGACACCTCGTAGTGGAATTATGCAGCACCTAGTGTCCCCGGAGCCTGATCCCTGCCGCCCGCAGTTCAAGAGCGGTCAACCCGCGGATGGTGACCGGATCCTCACGGCGCCAGCCGCCGACCGGATCTGCACTGACAGCGGCCAGCTTGCCCGGCGACCGGTTGGCCAGTGCCCGCAGCGCCAGCAGCTGTTGACCGGCTGCGGTGGCGGCCAGGGCCGTCACGGTCAGTTTGCGTCGAAAGAACCGCAGCCGCAGAAACAGCCACGGCATGGCCACCGCAAGAATTGGCGTCGCGGCCACGGCCAGGCCCAGCACCACCGCCAGCCAACTCGCGGTGGTATCGAGATCATGGCCGGCGGCGGCAATGCCGAGCGCCGCCTCGCTGGCCGCGGCGATCGGCTTGCTGACCGCCTCGCCCAGCAGCGGGATGCGCGCAGCTCCATGACCAGCCGAGGCCAGGTTTCCGGCGATGCCCTGTGAGCCGATCTCGATTTGGCGGCCCGCCTCAGCGATGCTCGAGATGGCGCTGTGTACGGCCAGGCCGACGAACACCCATAGCGTCGCCCATACGGCAACGGTGACATCGCTGAACAGTTGGGCAACCAGCCGGACTGGTCTCGTCGAGTAGGGCACAAACCGTGATCGCATAGTACTGATACCAGCACAGGCCGCCCCGCTACTGCCCGATAGGCTGGCCCGGTGCGCCCAGCATTGTCCGACTACCAGCATGTGGCCCGCGGAAAAGTCAGGGAGATCTATCGCGTCGATGATGAGCACCTGTTGCTGGTCGCCAGCGATCGGATCTCGGCCTACGACTATGTCCTCGACAGCACCATCCCGGACAAGGGCCGCATTCTGACCGCGATGAGTGTCTTCTTCTTCAGCCTGGTAGACACTCCCAATCACCTGGCCGGTCCACCGGATGACCCGCGTATCCCAGATCAAGTGCTGGGCCGAGCGTTGGTGGTGCGCAAGTTGGACATGGTGCCGGTGGAATGTGTGGCCCGCGGCTACCTGACCGGCTCGGGCCTCTTGGACTACCAGGCCACCGGGAGAGTCTGCGGTATCGCCTTGCCGCCGGGCTTAGTCGAGGCCAGCAAGTTCGCTGAGCCGCTGTTCACCCCGGCGACCAAAGCCGCGCTGGGCGACCACGACGAGAACATCTCGTTTGCCCGGGTGATTGAGCTGGTGGGCGGCGTGCGCGCCAACCAGCTGCGCGACCGTACGTTACAAATCTACGTCCAGGCCGCCGATCACGCGCTGACCAAAGGAATCATCATCGCTGACACCAAGTTCGAGTTCGGCGTCGACCGCGACGACCACCTGCTGCTGGCCGACGAAATCTTCACTCCCGACTCGTCGCGATACTGGCCGGCTGCCGACTACCGGCCCGGGGTGGTCCAGACCAGTTTCGACAAACAATTCGTCCGCAACTGGCTTACCAGCCCGCAGTCTGGCTGGGACCGCGGCGGTGAGCAGTCCCCACCTCCACTGCCGGCGGACATCATCACGGCCACCCGCGAACGTTACATCGATGCCTACGAACGGATTTCAGGTCTGAACTTTGGCGACTGGATCGGTCCGGGCGCGTGACAGAGCAAGCCGCGCCGCCAGTCGCCAAGCGGATGGAGACTCGACGGGAGCACCACGGTGACGTCTTCATCGACCCTTACGAGTGGTTGCGTGACAAGGACAGCCCCGAGGTCATCGCCCACCTGGAAGCCGAGAACGCCTACACCGATCACGTCACCGCTCATTTGGAGCCATTGCGGCAACAAATTTTCGACGAAATTAAGGCCCGCACCAAAGAAACCGACTTATCGGTGCCGACCCGGCGCGGCAGCTGGTGGTACTACGCGCGCACCTTTGAGGGCAAACAGTACGGCCTCCACTGTCGTTGCCCGGTCATCGATTCCGACGACTGGGATCCGCCGCAGTTCGACGAGCACACCGAAATAGCCGGTGAGCAGGTGCTGCTGGACGAGAACGCCGAAGCCGAAGGCCACGACTTCTTCGCGTTGGGCGCGCTTAGCGCCAGCCTGGACGACAATCTGCTGGCCTACTCCGTCGACGTTGTGGGCGACGAGCGGTACACATTGCGGTTCAAGGACTTACGCACCGGAAACAGCTATCCTGACGAAATCACTGGCGTCGGCGCCGGTGCGACCTGGGCTGCTGACAACTGCACCATCTACTACATCACAGTGGACGCGGCCTGGCGCCCGGACACAGTGTGGCGATACCGGCTGGGTTCGGGGGCAGCGTCAGAACAGGTTTATCACGAAGCCGATGAACGGTTCTGGCTCGGTGTCGGGCGCACCCGCAGCAACGCTTACATATTTATCGCGGCGGGCTCGTCGGTCACCTCTGAGGTTCGCTACGCGGACTCTGCTGACCCGAACGCAGCATTCGCCATGGTGTTGCCGCGCCGCGACGGCGTCGAATATTCGGTAGAACATGCGGTGATCGGCGGCCAAAACCGATTTCTGATCCTGCACAACGACGGCGCGGTGAATTTCACCCTGGTTGAGGCCCCGGTCGAAGATCCGGCGCAGCAACGCACGCTGGTCCCGCACCGCGACAACGTGCGGCTGGACGCTGTGGACGCCTTTGCCGCCCAGCTGGCAGTCAGTTACCGGCGCGACGCGTTGCCCCGAATCCAGCTATGGCCGCTCACCTCCGACGGAGAATACGGTGAACCTGAAGAGATCTCGTTCGATTCCGAGCTGATGGCCGCCGGACTAGGCGCCAATCCCAATTGGGACTCGCCCAAACTGCGCGTTGGCGCGGGATCGTTCATCACCCCGGCGCGGGTTTACGACATCGACCTGGTTACCGGTGAGCGGACCTTGCTCAAAGAGCAGCCGGTCCTGGGTGGCTATCGCCGGGAGGACTTCGTCGAACGCCGCGATTGGGCGCGCAGCGACGACGGCACTCTGGTACCGGTTTCCGTTGTGCACCGAGTCGGTATCGAATTTCCTGCGCCCACAGTGGTTTACGGCTACGGTGCCTACGAACTCTGCGAAGACCCCCGGTTTTCGATCGCTCGATTGTCGCTGCTGGACCGGGGAACGGTATTCGTCATCGCCCACGTGCGCGGCGGCGGTGAAATGGGTCGCCTATGGTACGAGCACGGCAAGTTGCTGCTCAAGAAGAACACCTTCACCGACTTCATCGCGGTGGCAAGGCATCTAGTGGATTCGGGATTGGCCCGCCCCGAGCAACTCGTGGCGCTGGGTGGCAGCGCCGGGGGCTTGCTGATGGGTGCGGTGGCCAACATGGCGCCGGATCTCTTCGCCGGAATCCTCGCGCAGGTACCGTTTGTCGACCCGCTGACCACCATCTTGGATCCCTCGTTGCCGCTGACCGTCACCGAATGGGACGAGTGGGGAAACCCGTTGAGCAACAGCGATGTTTACGCATACATGAAGTCTTACTCGCCGTATGAGAATGTCGCGCCCAGGCGGTACCCGGCGATCCTGGCCATGACTTCGCTGAACGACACTCGGGTGTATTACGTCGAGCCGGCCAAATGGGTGGCCGCGCTTCGGCATGCCAAGACAGACGGCAATCCGGTGTTGTTGAAGACCCAAATGAACGCCGGCCACGGCGGAATAAGTGGGCGTTACGAGCGCTGGAGGGAAACCGCGTTCCAGTACGCCTGGCTGTTAGCTGCCGCCGGGCACTTAGCTTCGATGCCAGAAGCCGGAGAGCCGCTTGCCGATATTGAAGCCACCGGAGTTGAACTCGCCTAGGTTCCAGATGCCGGAGTTAGCAAATCCATTCGCGGGGCCGGAATTGGCGAGCCCGGAGTTTCCGTGGCCGCCCAGATTGAACAGGCCCAAGTTGCCGTACCCAGCCGCTCCTGTGATGCCCGAGTTTCCGCTGCCCATGTTGTAGCTGCCTTGATTGCCATTGCCCAGGTTTGCGTTGCCGGTGTTTCCGCTGCCGGAATTGCAATCACCGGTGTTGCCCGACCCGATGTTTCCGTGCCCGATGTTCCCGATGCCAAAATTGAGCTTAGCTACGTTTAACCAGGTCGCCTTCAAGTTGGCCACCACGTTGTGCCGGGGCACGAGACCCGCGGCCGCGCTCGAGACATCCGCATGGTAGCCCGAGATTGCCACCACGTTCTGGGCCCACATTTGCTCGTACTCGGCTTCGGTGGCGGCGATGGCCGGGAAGTCTTGACCGAAGAAATTCGATCCGGCCAGCGATACCGTCCGCACGCAATTGGCCGCCACCGCCAGCGGGCGTACCGTACCGGTCAGCGCGGCCTCGAAGGCGCTGACGGCATCTCGGGCGCTTCGTGCCGCCCGCTCGGCTCCGGCCGCCGCAACGTTGAGCCATCCTAGGTATGGGGTGGCCGCTGCCAGCATCGACGCCGACGCCTGACCTTGCCAGGCCTTGACCGTCATGCTCAAGATCACCGATTCCCAGCCTTGTGTCGCCAATCGCGCCTCGGCTGCTAAACCGTCCCACGCGGCAGCCGTCGTCAGCAACGGCCCGGATCCGGCGCCGACAAACATTCGTGCCGAATTCACTTCCGGCGGCAACGTGAGATATTGCATCGGGGAGATCCTCCCACTGGCAGGCTGAGATGAGGCAAGGTTACGTTGGCGCGCAACGCTGGGTGTGGGAATCAGCCGATCACGGTACTTCATCGTCCAGCGAGCGTCTTCGGCAGTAGTGCTGCCGGGATAAGCGTCGACACCACCAGCGCGACCCCGACCGCGAACACCACCGCATAGGCATGCGAAAGGTCATGCAGCACATTGGCGGTAAAGCCGGTGTCGAGGGCCCGGGGCGGTATCGCCGCTGCGTCAACCGAAACCCCGCGTCCAGCCGCCTCCTCCTTTAGGGCCGCGACTTCGTTTGCGATGGAGATGTTTTCGCTGCGATTGAATTGATGGGTCAGGATCATGGACATCAGTGCGGTCCCTATCGAGCCGCCAACCTGGTGCGTAACGCTGAGCAGGGCCGAACCGCGCGCAATCTCATGCGGTGTCAGCGCCCGTACCGCCGCCCCGGACAATGGCATCATCGCGCAGCCGGTCCCCATGCCCAGCAGACCGAGGCCGGCCAACAGCGTCGGCAGGTACTCCGACTGGGTGGCCACACCGAAAGTGAAGGTACTCAGCCCGGCCGCGATCAGCATGAGGCCAAGAAGCACACTCTTGCCCGGTCCGCGTCTGTCCATGAACGCGCCGGCGAAGGGCATGGTCAGCATGGCCCCCAGCCCGTTGGGAATCAGGTGCACCCCCGACTGCATCGGAGTTTGGTGCAGAACTTGTTGCAGGTAGCTGGGCAGGAGCAGCACGGTGCCCAAAGAGGCGGCGCCGAAAAGCAGCAATGTCACAGTGGCTTGAGCGAACACGCGGTTGTTGAACAGCCGCAGATCGATCAGCGGGTGGTCCGCCCGATGCCAGGCATGCCACGCGAACGCGGCGATCAGCGTCAGGCCGATGATCGCCGGCACCAGCACGTTGCGGTCGGCCACTGTGTCACGGCCGGGAATCGACGACACCCCAAACAGAAACGTTGCCAGGCCGGGCGAGAGTAGTAGCACCCCGATGACGTCGAAGCGCTGCGACTGGGCAGACCGGTCTTTGGGAAACACGATCGCCGACAGGATGAACGTGATCAGCCCGATCGGAAGGTTGACCAGGAAGATCCAAGGCCAACTGAAAGCGCCTATGAGCCAGCCGCCCAGGATTGGACCGCAGATCGGGCCAAGCAGCATCGGGACGCCCAGCACCCCCATCATGCGTCCCAGCCGCTTGGGGCCTGCTACGCGAGTCAGGATCGTGAATCCCAACGGCATCAGTATGCCACCGCCGACACCCTGGACTACCCGAAAAACGATGAGTAGCAGTATGTTTGGTGCTAATGAACACAGAAGTGAGCCGAGCGTGAATGCTAGAATCGAACCCATCCAAAGTCGCTTGGTGCCGAATCGATCAGCCGCCCAACCGGTTATCGGGATCACGGTCGCCATCGCCAGCGTGTAGCCGGTCATGGTCCAGGCAACGACCGCCTGGGTGGAGTCGAAATTGGTGATGAACGTGCGTTGCGCGACACTGACGATGGTGACGTCGAGGATGGTCATCACCGAGGCCAGCACACAGATACTGGCAACACGGAGCGTCCGCGCGTCGAGCCGGTCCGGGTAAACGTGTTCGCCCGGTGCGGAACGCGCCTTTTCCCTGTTTTCCATGTTCTCCATCGCGTTGGTGAGCATATCTAAACGTGTTGCCGGTGCCGAGGCTGGGACCGGCTCGCCGCCCGCCCGAAGGAGCCGGCGATCGGCGGGAATCTGCACGTCAGCGCGCCGGAATAGACGTCTGCTGTCCGCGTGTACTTCACCGTCCCGAAACCTCGGATCGGCAAACTACAAGCGTGTCTGGAAAACTGATCGTTTCGGTCTCGGGAATCGGCGACCGAAACCTGGCCGACGTAGACGCGTTCTGTACACAGATGGATGACCGCGCAATCCCGGTGTCATTATTGGTCGCTCCGCGGCTTAAGGGTGGCTACCGGCTTGACCATGATCCCCGCACGGTCGAGTGGCTGGCCGAGCGACGCGCGGGCGGGGATGCTCTAGTGTTGCACGGTTACGACGAAGCCGCGACCAAGAAGCGGCGTGGCGAGTTTGCGACGCTGCATACGCATGAGGCCAATCTGCGGGTGATGGCCGCCGATCGGGTGCTCGAGCACCTGGGGCTGCGTACCCGGCTATTCGCGGCACCCGGCTGGGTGGTGTCGCCCGGAGTCGTTAAGGCTCTACCTGGAAACGGGTTTCGCTTACTTGCCGATTCTCACGGGATCACCGACTTGGTCCGCAAGAACACCGTGCGCGCTCGCGTACTGGGCATCGGGGAAGGTTTTCTGACGGAGCCGTGGTGGTGTCGAATGGTGGTGATGTCCGCCGACCGGATCGCCCGCCGAAGCGGTGTCGTGCGGGTCGCGGTGTGCGCCCGTCATCTGCGCAAGCCCGGTCCGCGGCAGGCGATGCTGGATGCCATCGACCTCGCGATGATGCACGGCTGCACGCCCACTGTGTACAGCTGGCGACCGAACAAGGCTGTTCTCGACGCCGCATAATCAGCCGCCCTGATCGGTGGCACTACCCTGTACCGGCATGAGCGATTCTCCACCTGGGCCGGACGGGTTCACCGCGGACGTGATCATCGTCGGCGCCGGGCTGTCCGGACTGGTAGCTGCCTGTGAGTTGGCAAACCGCGGGTTGCACGTGCTGATTCTGGACCAGGAGAACAGCAACAACGTGGGCGGTCAGGCGTTTTGGTCGTTCGGCGGCCTGTTCTTCGTCGACAGCCCCGAGCAGCGCCGGCTGGGCATCCGCGACAGCTATGAACTTGCCCTGCAGGACTGGCTCGGGACGGCAGCCTTTGACCGCCCGGAGGATTATTGGCCGCAAAAGTGGGCGCATGCCTACGTCGATTTTGCGGCCGGGGAGCAGCGCAGCTGGCTGCGAGCGCGGGGTCTGAGAATCTTTCCGCTGGTGGGGTGGGCCGAGCGCGGGGGTTATGACGCACAGGGGCACGGCAACTCGGTACCGCGGTTTCACCTCACCTGGGGAACCGGACCGGCTTTGGTCGAGATCTTCGCGCGTCAGTTGCGGGACCGGCCTAACGTGCGCTTCGTTCATCGCTACCAGGTCGACAGGCTGATCGTGGAAGGTGACGCGGTGACGGGCGTCCGCGGTGCGGTTTTGGAACCATCCGACGAACCGCGGGGCGTGCCGTCATCCCGAAAAGCTATCGGAAAGTTCGATACTCGGGCTTCGGCTGTGATCGTGACCAGCGGTGGCATCGGCGGCAACCACGATCTGGTGCGCAAGAACTGGCCCAAGCGGATGGGGCGCCCGCCCAAAAAGATGCTCAGCGGGGTGCCCGCCCACGTCGACGGCCGGATGATCGGCATCTGTCAAAAGGCGGGGGCTCGTATTATCAACCCGGACCGCATGTGGCATTACACCGAAGGCATTACCAACTACGACCCGATCTGGCCACACCATGGCATCCGGATCATTCCGGGCCCCTCGTCGCTGTGGCTTGATGCCGCAGGAAATCGGTTGCCGGTTCCGCTGTATCCAGGCTTCGACACGTTGGGAACCTTGGAATACATCGCTTCGTCAGGGTACGACTACACCTGGTTTGTTTTGAACGCCAAGATTGTCGCGAAGGAGTTCGCGCTGTCTGGTCAAGAGCAGAATCCTGACCTGACCGGTCGTAGCATGCGTCAGCTGCTCCGCTCGAGGGTTGGGTCCGGGCCGCCCGGGCCGGTGCAGGCCTTCGTCGATCGAGGCGTGGACTTCGTGAGTGCCCACTCGGTGCGCGAGTTGGTGGAGGCCATGAACGAATTGCCCGATGTGCGGCCGCTGGACTACGAGACGGTGCAGGCCGCGGTCATCGCACGCGATCGTGAGGTGGTCAACAAGTTCACCAAAGATGGTCAGATCACTGCGATTCGGGCCGCCCGCGGCTACCTGGGTGACCGGCTGGGCCGGGTGGTGCCGCCGCACCGGTTGACCGACCCGAAGGCCGGCCCGCTGATCGCGGTCAAGCTGCACGTCTTGACCCGAAAGACGTTAGGTGGCATCGAAACTGATTTAGAAGCAAGAGTTCTCAAGCCCGACGGCACCCCGCTGGCCGGGTTGTACGCGGCCGGTGAGGCCGCCGGGTTCGGCGGCGGCGGTGTCCATGGCTACCGGGCCTTGGAGGGCACATTCCTGGGTGGCTGCATCTTCTCCGGGCGAGCCGCCGGCCGCGGGGCCGCCGCCGACATCACTTAGCTGGCCTTAGCTGGCCGACGCAATTAGAAGGCAACGGCGGTCTCTTCGGGCAAAACCTGGAAATCGGTATCGGTCAACTCGGTCAGCCGGCTGTAATAGACGCCGCGCGCATCCGGAGCGATGATCCCCTGGTGGATGGGGACCGCCCGAGCCGGTGCCACCGCGCGCAGATAGTCGACGGCCTCGGCAATCTTCATCCACGGGGCGGCTGCCGGGGCCGCCAAGACGTCTATCTGCTCGTCGGGCACGAACAGCGAGTCACCGGGATGCATCAGCCTGGCGCGCTGCTCGCCGTCACCTATGAGATACGAAATGTTATCAACCACAGGGATTTCCGGATGGATCACGGCATGCTGACCGCCGACGGCGCGGATGGTCAATTCGCCGACCGACAGTTCGTCGCCGACGTGGACCGCCCGACAGGGCGCCCCCAGCTGCGCAGCGGTCTGCGGGTCGGCGTAGAGCGCGGCATCCGGGTTGCCCTCCAGCAGCGCCGGGAGGCGATTGCCGTCGACATGATCGGCGTGCTGATGGGTGATCAGGATTGCCGACAGACCGGTGATTCCCTCGAAGCCGTGAGCGAACGTACCGGGATCAAAGAGCACCCTGGTGTGACCGAACTCGGCAAGAAGGCAGGAATGCCCGAAATGCGTCAGTTGCATGTCTACGATTGTGCCCTGATGGCGGCCTTACCGATGCGGGTTTTCCTGGCGGCAGTGCTAGTCGCCGGCAATGTGATGATCGCAGTGATGCTGGCCGCACCGGGCTGGCCGGAGCCGCAAACCTGCCCGCCGGTGTGCGATCAGATTCCCGGCACCGCCTGGATTGACCGGCGCGCCGTGCCCCTCAGCTCGTTATATGGGTGGCCGGCACTGGCCGGCGTTGCGACCCCCCAGACCGGAACAACACCCCGGTTCCGATTCGAGCAAGTATGTGGCACGCCGGCGTTTCCGCAAGATAGTCGCGACGCCACCGTTGCGGCCCGCGCGACGGTAGTCCACCCCGACGGGCAGTGGCAGCTGCAGGCTCAGATCTTGCACTGGCGCGGCGACACGGCGCGCGGTGGCGCGATCGCGGCGTCGGTGTTCGGCGCCGCTGTTACCGCGCTGCGCGCCTGCCAGCTGGGCGCGCCTACCCAGTCGCCGTCAATCACCGACGACGAACCGACTCGTCTGGCCGCGGTGATCAGTGGACCGGTGATCGTGCATACCTATCTGGTGGCGCACATTGCGAGCAGCACCATCAGCGAACTGACGCTGTGGGCAACAGGACCGCCGAAGGTGGAGTGGCCGGTGGTCGTAGATTCCTTGGTGCTAGACGCCATGACAGCGCCGCTGTGTGAGGCTTACATCAGCTCGTGCGGGTAAGGCTGGTCCAGCTTCGGCGCTGTATGAAGTTGACGTTCTTCTTGACCACGCGTGAGGTCAAGCGCTGTATGCCCGCGGGTGTGCTGGCGGTCTCGAATCCGTCGATGGCGCTTCGCCATTCGAGCTTACCGCCCGAAACGCTGCGCAGCGACGCCGCTCTCGATCCAGCGGGAGAGGCGCAGCGTCGACCCACCAATCTGGGACGTAACCCGAAAGATTCTGGCCGGCAAAAAATAACCCGTGCGCGCCAAACTGTTGCCTATATCAATCATTAAGCGGTATGCGCCTTCAATGCTGGGACTTGGTCTTGCTTGGATGTACATCTACGATTCACAGGAGAAACCGGTGGGAGGTTGTTATACAGCTTAAGAGACGTCGCGACTGTGACGTTGTGGATTAGCCTCCGGAGGTGACGACTCGATGAGTCACACGATTGAGAAGACGTTTCGGTTTGATGCTGGCCATCGATCCTTGGGGTTCAACTACAAGAAAGAAGAAACGATTCACGGTCATACCTGGCAACTAAAATTGGTGTTGGAGTGTACCCGTGACCTCGATGGTATGAAGACCGTTTTCGACACCAACGATTTGGCTGTTGTGGTGAAGCCCATCCTCGACGATCTGGACCATTCATTTATTATTTGGGATCAGGATCCAATCTTTGATGATTTTCTCAAGGTCTGCGAGCTTGCCGATGTCGCTGACAAGGTTTATACGGTGGACTTCAACCCGACGATCGAGGGTCTCGTTCAGCATATCTATGAACGCATTAGTAGCGAGCTCAATCTCGACTGTTGCGTTTTGAAACGTGCCGAGCTCCAGTGTGCATCGACACTCAATGCCAGTTATGAACGTAATTGACAAGTTGTGCGTATCCATCACATTTAGGGAGTAGGTTATGGCGTATACGATCAAACAAACCATCCGGCTTGAAATGGGTCACCGCACGTGGACGCACGACATGCGCACCAGCAGAGGCGGAAGTCAGCTCTACACCCCGGAGTTGATTGCCAACAAATGTGCGAACCTTCATGGTCACACGATTTTTGTTTCGGTAACTCTCACTGGGGACAGCCTTGACGAGCAATACTTCCTGCTCGATACCGACCTGCTGGAGAATGCATTCAGGCCGATCCTCGACGAGGTCGACCACGCATTCGTGGTCGACCGAAAAGATCCCCTCTATGAGGACATCGCTGCGGTCGCGAAAAAAGGCGGACTTAAGCTGTGCGCGGTGGACTTTTCGCCGACCTTTGAAGCGCTGGTGCGGCACTTCTATGACCGCCTGCAATCCGTCATTGATGAAAAGGGGTTGGCTGACCAGCTGCGAATCAAGGAAATGAAGGTGTTGGGCGAACAGACGGTCGAGGCTACCTACTGCGGAGAGTAGGCGCACCGCGCCGGTGCCGCGGCACGGCGGCCCCGCCGGTACAGTTGGCGCGCGAGCAGTCCCAGCTGAGGAGGAGCGCCGGTGGCCCGGGTAGTCGTCCATGTCATGCCGAAAGCGGAAATTCTTGATCCGCAGGGTCAGGCAATTGTCGGTGCGCTGGGACGGCTCGGACATACCGGGATCTTGGATGTCCGTCAGGGCAAGAGATTTGAAGTCGAGGTAGACGATACAGTCGATGACTCCACGCTGGCCGAGATCGCCGAGTCGCTGCTGGCGAATACGGTGATTGAGGAGTGGACAATAAGCCGGGACCCGCAGTGACGGTTCGAATCGGCGTGATTACATTTCCTGGCACGTTAGACGACGTCGATGCCGCACGCGCGGTACGGCAGGTCGGTGCCGAGGCGGTCAGCTTGTGGCACGCTGACGCCGACCTCAAGGCCGTCGATGCTGTGGTGGTGCCCGGCGGCTTCTCCTACGGCGACTACCTCCGGGCAGGCGCGATCGCCAGATTTGCCCCGGTGATGGGTGAGCTGGTGGCCGCGGCGCAACACGGGATGCCGATCTTGGGCATTTGCAATGGATTTCAGGTGCTCTGCGAGGCCGGCCTGCTGCCCGGCGCCCTGACTCGCAATATTGGGCTGCACTTCGTCTGCCGGGACGTCTGGTTGGGTGTGGCTTCCACGGCGACGGCCTGGACATCGCATTTCGCCCCCAACGCCGACGTGCTGGTGCCGCTGAAGTCCGGTGAAGGCCGCTACGTGGCCCCCGAGAAGGTGCTCGACGAACTGGAGGGCGAGGGCCGGGTGGTATTTCGGTACCACGACAACATCAACGGCTCGCTCCGCGACATCGCCGGCATCAGCTCGGCCAACGGCCGGGTTGTCGGATTGATGCCGCACCCCGAACACGCCATCGAAGCGTTGACCGGTCCGTCCGACGACGGGCTGGGGGTGTTCTACTCGGTGCTGGACGCGGTGCTGGTGGCCTGAGGTCAAGTGCCCCCGCGTCACCCAGCCTCACGCAGCAGCGGCTCAGTCGGGTGCGGTAGTTCGGCAGCCGGCCGCAACCGGTTGAATACTGGATTTTCTTCTCGGTGCGGCAATTACCAAGCTTTTCCCAACCGTCCGGGTCCAATGGGGTTAGTTTTGATGGAGCTGGTGGTGAAGTAGCTTGCACTCCCAGCGAGTAGAGGAGTCACGATGCTGCCACATTTTGCCTTGTTGCCGCCGGAAATCAACTCGGCACTGATGCTCGCCGGTGCAGGATCCGGCCCTATGTTGACGGCCGCCGGTGGTTGGGATGCGCTGGCCGAGGAGTTGACCTTGTCGGCGTCTTCGTTTTCCGCTGTAACGGCGGACTTGACTGCTGGATCGTGGCAGGGGCCGGCGGCGGAAGCAATGGCCGCCGCGGCGGCCCCGTATGTGGCGTGGCTTAATACCACCGCAACGCAGGCCGCGCGGGCGGCCGGTCAGGCGCGGGTGGTTGCGGGGGTGTTCGAGGCGGCCCAGGCTGCGATCGTGAATCCGGCAGTAGTGGCCGCTAACCGCTCTGCGCTCGTATCACTGGTGTTGTCGAACTTGTTCGGTCAAAACGCGCCGGCGATTGCGGCTTTCGAGGGCGCCTACGAGCAGATGTGGGCACAGGATGTGGGTGCGATGGCCGGCTACCACGCCGGTGCGTCGGAGGCGGCCGCACAGCTGACGTCCTGGCAGCAGTCGCTGCGGAACGCTCTCGGCGGTTTCTGGCCACAGAACCTGGGAGTCGGCAACACCGGCACTGACAATATCGGCAACGGTAATCGCGGCGACACCAACCTGGGCAATGGCAATATCGGCAATTCCAACGTGGGCAGTGGAAATACCGGCAATTCCAACGTGGGCAGTGGAAATACCGGAAATTCCAATCTCGGCGGCGGCAATCGCGGTGACAATAATGTCGGTGGCGGCAACCACGGCAGCGGCAATGTGGGCGGCGGCAACAGCGGCAACCAGAATATAGGCTTTGGCAATGAAGGCCAAGGCAACGTCGGCGGCGGAAACAAGGGCGACGGAAATATTGGCTTCGGAAACGTGGGGCCCACGAACAGCCCTGCCCATAACAATATCGGTAGTGGAAACACCGGTAGCTTTAACCGGGGTTCGGGCAATACCGGGGATTCGAACTGGGGCTTCGGCAACACCGGGAATGGCAATATCGGCTTCGGCAACACCGGGAACGGGAACATCGGCTTCGGGCTGTCCGGAGACAATCAGATCGGCATCGGTGGGCTCAACACCGGAAGCGGGAATATCGGGTTCGGCAATTCGGGCACCGGCAACATCGGATTTTTTAATTCCGGTACCAATAACGTCGGCTTCTTCAACTCGGGCTTTGCCAACGTCGGCTTCGAGATCTCGGGCACAAACAATACCGGCTTTCAAACTACAGGCGGCACCGTCACCGGCTTTTGGAACACCGGGCTGCAAGATACCGGCTTCGGCAACACCGCCGGGGAAGCCACGGGTGCATTCAATTCAGGCCGGAACGCCACGGGCTTCTTCAACTCGGCCAACGAAAATACAGGCATGTTCAACTCGGGCCGTGGTAACACCGGCTTCTTCAACTCGGGTGAGCGCAACACCGGCTTCTTCAATGCCGGCGCCACAAACACCGGGTTCGGCAACTCGGGCAATATCAACACCGGGGGCTTCAACTCCGGCATCCTGAACAGCACCATCGGAAGTGTGGGCAACGGGCCCGGCTCCAGTTCCGGCTTCGGAAACCTTGGCGCCGGCACCTCGGGCTTTTTCAACCAGGGCGACGATACCTCAGGCTTCACCAACGCCGCCGAGAAGTCGTCTGGCGGGCGTAACTTGGGGCCCTTAGGTTCGGGCTTCAACAACTTCGGCTTCGGCGGCTCGGGCTTCCACAACTCAAGCGATAGAGGTTCGGGTTTCTTCAATAGCCTCAACAACGGCGTGGGCTTTCAGAACTCGGGTTTCTTCAACACCGGCATCCGTAACTCGGGCGTCGGAAATGTGAGTGAATTCCCCGGCACCGACAGCGGGCACTCGGGTTTCTTCCACCGCTGACACGCCAGGCGTGGTGCAAGCATTTTGCGTGTGGTGCCACCCGCCGTCTGGTCCCCTCACGCCTGCTCGCCACCTAGCCTTCGATCGGCAGAACAACTCCCCGTCGGGCTTAGAGCCACCCGGGCTCGTTCACCGGGAACATGCCGGGGTCGAAATCGAGTTTTTCTCTCGCAACTGCACCGACTTCGCCCAGCAGCCTGAGCAACTCGTCACGGCCGTCGTCGCCGATACGTTTGCGAATTGCCCGGTCTAGGGCAGCTGCCTTGCGTAGCCGCGCCGTGATGTATTCGATGGCCTTGGGAGCAAGCTCGACCACCTTTTCGCGCTGGTCGGTGGACGACGCAATGACGTGCACATAGCCGCGGCGGCGCAGGTCGGCGACAACTTTGCTGGCCGCTTGGCGGCTGACGCTGAAGTACCGGCCCATCTGGGAAATCGTCACCGGGCCCGGCTGGGTATATAGGGCGAACACGTAGATCATAGGGAACTGCAGTGGCGGGAAACCCGCGGCTTCCATCTCGACGTCAATTCGCCGGGAATAACTCCACCAGGCGATTCGCAGCGCCTGGCCGAGTTCGGTCTGCGGTGCTCGGGTGCTGGATCTGGCAGCCACGAACGACAGCATAGGCGATGAGTCGTTGAGTTCAGGATCGTCACGAGCGAGGGCCGGCCGAACGGTGAGATCCGGACCCGTGTCCGGAAGCGCACCCGGTTGTCATTACCCGCTCGACAGGATGATCTTGTCTACTCAGCCGCTGGCGTACGACAGGTGGGGAACTTCCTCTCACGAGTTGACAACCCCGAGTTGACAACCAAAATTGACATTAATAGGCACCGGCCCTAACATTCATAGTGTCAACCGCGAGGGACAGTATCAGGTGATACTGCCGCCGTTGCAGGGGCAGGCCGGGGCGATGCTGCCACCGGGTACGGGGCCGTCGTCAATACTGTGAATCGAGTTGCACCACAGCTGTTTATCGGTGTCAAGACACGGTCGTACTTCGCGGAGCGGGTGGTGCGGCGTTCGCCGCCGGCGCCGACATCACCGAGTTTTCCCGCACCCGAATGACGGCGGTGGATGCCGCGAACTACAACCAGAGCGTCGCAGCCTGTGTACGCGCGGTGACCGCGATACCTGTTCCGGTCATTGCGGCGGTCTGTGGTCTTGCCGTCGGCGGCGGTTGCGAACTCATCGCAGCCTGCGATGTCCGTATCGCGGCCGTCGACGCACGCTTTGGCATCCCGAGCGGCAAGCTCGGAGTCACGCTAGGCCTGACTGTCAGCGGTGACAATGCGAGCCACGAAAGTGGTCGCCAATATGCACGGCCGGGCGCTCACCGCCGCCGACTCCGATGCTCTGATCCGATTCGGCATCGAAGCCTACGAGGGAGCGGATGTCCGAGAGGGCTAGGGTGCCGGCGCGCTCGACGTGACGACCGTGCACAACGACCTGTGCGCCACGCTGCGCGAGCAGCAGTGCTATGGCGCGGCCGATCCGGGCTGAGCGCGACCAACTCCTCGGCGGTGTAGCACAGGAAGGTCAGGGTTTCCTGTGGATACAGCTGTACCGTCTCGGCGTCGTGGCTGGTGTACCCGATCGAGACATCGGTGCCCCGCTGCAGGTCGAAGTCACCGCCGCGGTTGGTCAGCACGAAGGCGCCGTCGATCGCGGGCGCTGCCGATCGGCAGTGAGCCGTCGTCGCATGCCGGTACCGGCGCAACGGGCAGCGCCGGCGGGTCGTCGAGGAAATCAACCGTAGGGGAGAAGAACAAGCTGCCGGTGACTGCCGTGGAAAAGTCCAAAACGCGATCTGTGTTGCCGGGAGGATCGCCGAGAAACATGTTGCGCAGCATCTGCTCGGTGACTTCGGGCGCGCGCGAGTAGCCGATGAAGTAGGTACCGTACTCGCCTTTTCCGACCTCACCGAACGGCATGTTGTGTCGCAGGATCTTGCGCTCGGTGCCTTCGTCGTCGGTGATGACGTTGAGCGCGATATGGGAGTTGGCCGGCTTGACGTCATCGTCGAGTTCGATGTCCTCCAGCTTGGTCCGGCCGATCACCCGTTCTTGCTCGGTGACCGACAATGAGTCCCAGGACGGCATGTCGTGCAAGTACTTCTGCACGTGCACATAGCAGGAGCCGGCGAATTCGGGGTCCTCGTCACCGATCGCAGTGGCGCTGACAGCGATTGCGCCGTCAGGGTTTTCAGTACCGTCGACAAAGCCCAGCAGGTCGCGATTGTCGAAGAACCGGAAGCCGTGCACCTCGTCGACCACGGTGATCGCACCGGCCATGGCTTTGAGAATGCGGCCGGCCAATTCGAAGCAGACGTCCATGCTGTCGGCGCGAATGTGCAACAACAGGTCGCCTGCTGTGGCCGGAGCGTGATGGCGTGGTCCGTGCAGCGCGACGAAGGGATGCAGTTTCGCCGGCCGCGGACCGGAGAACAGCCGGTCCCAGGCTTGCGAGCCGATCGAGGTGATCACTGAGAGACGTTTGGAAGGGTCGCGAAAGCCGATCGCGCGCACCAATCCCGAGATGTCGGGCAGTGCGTCGTGCACCGCCGCCTCACCGCCGTCGTCGATGGTGGCCACCAGAAAGATCGCGGCCGGCGTCAGAGGCGCGAGGATAGGTTGCGGCTGAACCGGAGGCACGCTGCAGACCCTAGCGTGCACCACATCGTCGCCGACAGCCATGATGGTGCACATGTCCGGCGGGCCTACGACCTCAGCCAACGCGCGAGGCCTTTGCGAGTTCATCGATGCCTCTCCATCGCCGTTTCACGTGTGCGCCACAGTGGCCCAGCGGCTGCTGGACGCCGGGTACAGCGAGTTGCGCGAAGCCGACCGCTGGCCGCAGCAACCCGGCCGCTACTTCACGGTGCGGTCTGGGTCACTGGTCGCCTGGAATAGCGGTGGCCGGCTGGCCCCGTTCCGGATCATCGGCGCGCACACCGACAGTCCCAACCTGCGGGTCAAGCAGCACCCGGACCGGGTGGTCGCCGGTTGGCAGGTGGTAGCGCTGGAACCGTACGGGGGAGCGTGGCTGAACTCCTGGTTGGACCGCGATCTGGGTATCAGCGGGCGGCTATCGGTGCGTGACGGTTCAGGGGTCAGCCATCGACTGGTCCGCATTGACGAGCCGATGCTGCGGGTGCCGCAACTGGCTATCCACCTGGCCGAAGACCGAAAATCCGTGACGCTGGACCCGCAACGGCACGTCAACGCGGTGTGGGGTGTCGGCGACACTGTCGGTTACTTCGTCGGTTACGTCGCGCAGCAGGCTGAGGTGACGGCGGCGGATGTGCTGGCCGCCGACCTGATGACGCATGACTTGACACCCGCGGCGGTGATCGGTGCCGACGCCAGCCTGGTGAGCGCGCCCCGGCTGGACAACCAGACCAGCTGTTATGCGGGCATGCAAGCCCTGCTGGCCGCGCAACCGCGCGATGTGGTGCCGGTGCTGGTGATCTTCGACCACGAGGAGGTCGGCTCCGCCTCAGACCACGGCGCGCAGTCCAACCTGCTGAGCATCGTGTTGGAGCGGATCGTGCTCGCCGGCGGCGGCACCCGGGAAGACTTGCTGCGGCTGCTGCCGGCCTCGCTGCTGGCGTCGGCCGACATGGCGCACGCCACCCACCCCAATTACCCCGATCGTCACGAGCCGGGCCACCCGATCGCCGTCAATGCCGGACCGGTGCTC
>NZ_VTZN01000086.1 GCF_008370645.1 Mycobacterium simiae | reverse complement strand
CCAGCAGCGTCTTATTGCCCTCGATCGTCCAGGTCACCCCGCCCACATCGAGGCCGCCGGTGCGCGTTTCCAGCAGGCTCTCTTCTCGCCGCGTCAGCACGCCTTCGGCGAAAACCAAGTCGATGTTGCCGATCGTGATGACGTCGCCATCGCGTAACAACGCCGATTCGACGCGCACGCCGTTGACGAAAGTGCCGTTGATGCTGCGGTTGTCGCGGATCTCGGTGCCGCTGGGCGTCGGGATCAGCGTTGCGTGGTGACGCGACGCCAGCACCTCGGGAATGACGACGTCGTTGTCGTCGGCGCGGCCGATTCTGATCGAGCCGGGCGGCAACTCGCCGGCAGCCTTGCCGGGCCGCAGGATCTTCATCATCGACGTCGCGATATTGCCCGTCTCACCGCTGGGACGCGCGACCAGCGGAGGCGGCGGAACTGCCGTCGGCGGGCGGTAGATCTGTGGTGCCGGTTGGGGACCGGAGTGCGGGCGCATCGGTTGAACGCCCGTCGGGAATTGCGGCGGCGGCGCCGACGGCGGAAGATGCTGCGGCCCGCTGGGCGGCTGGCCCGGCATCCGCGTGGTCGGCGGCGGCTGTTGCGGCTGGCCGGGCCGGTGCGTCCCGGTTTGCGGCGGGCCTTGAACGGGCCACGCCGCGCTGGGCATGGGAGGCACCGGCATTGCTGTCGTCGCTGGTGGGCGCCCGACAGAACCTTGCTGGCGGCGGCCGACCCCGAAATCCAGAGCGGGACCGTCGGGGTTGCCGATATTGACGCGCTGGCCGTCCTGGATGTCGACGACCGGGACACGCCGGTTGTCGATGTACAGGCCGTTGAGACTGCCGTTGTCAATCGCTACCCATCGGCCCTGGTCGAAACGCACCAGCAGGTGCACCCGGGAGATTAGCGGGTCCGCGACGCGGACATCGGCCCGCAGATCACGCCCTATTACGACATCGTGGCCTGCGGCGAAGGTGCGCTCAGCTCCGTTGTACCGCACGGTTAACACCGGCGGGGCGGCTGTTTGGGTCATCGGGACCCACTGTAACGGCATCGATGACGCTTGCAGAACAGGACGTCAGTACGTGTTACGTCAGGGGATCGCCGGCCGACCGGCGCGTCGAGCACGGCAAGCCCCCGAGGTCATCGCCGCAGGGTGCGGCCGCCTCGGGTGCTCTGGGGTCTAGCTGCCGCCGGCTCCGCCGTAAGCGGCACGGCACGGCTGTATTGATTGACGCCGCCTTCCACGCACCCGCGCAGCTAATCTGTTGCCTATCCGCGACGCACCGGTTGGTCAGGAAAAGCCGGGAATTGCCAGTTAGCAGCAAGGAGACGTCAATGCTTCCCTGGAAGCGGCCGTCATCCGCGGTCGCGATCGCCGCTCTGGCGTTGACTGCCACCCCTGAAGTGTTCGCCGTGATGGTCCGAGGACTATCCGCCTCCCCCACCACCACCCCGCCCACTACTGCGGCCGCACCTGCGGAGACCACGACGGCGGCGGCCGCACCCGTGGTCGTGATCGGCGCCATCTGTTCCCCGGTCGGCAGCACTGGCATCACCAAGACCGGGGCCACGGCCTACTGTTCGACGCTGCAGGGCACCAACACGACGATCTGGTCACTTACTCCGGGTGCGGTGGCTAGTCCAACGATCACCGCCACGGCCGAGCCGACCGAGACGCCGCTGCCCACCGAGCAAGAATCGCCGATCCGCATCTGCATGCAGCAGACGGGCCAAACCCGCCGTGAATGCCGTGAAGAGATTCGCCGAAGCAACGGCTTGCCGTGATCTCAGCGAACTACACGCAGCCGCTGACGCTGACCCGCCGACCGACATTGACGCACACGGGGACATTCGGCGGTGGTGGGTGGGGATGAAGTGGTAGCCGTGGTGCTGGTAGTGGTTGCCGACGTAGTTGATGTGGTCGCCGCAGGCGGCGCGGCACGCTCGTCATCGGCGAGCCGAAATTCTCGGAGCGCTACGGAAATTGCGATGACCAGCAGTACCGCTAGTACTGAGGCGACGATGACCGCGGGTCGGGTCAGCGACCGCTTGGCCGTTGCTACCGGCACTGTGACCGGTTGGGAGATACGCGTTTCGTCGGCATCGCCGCCGCCGCCCAGCCGATGGCCCAGTGCCCGCGCGAAGTCGATGCACCGCTGGTAGCGATCCTTGGGGTCTTTGGCCAGCGCCTTAGCGAAAACCTGGTCGAGTTCCGCGAAGGCCGGCAGGCTATCGCCGATAGCCGGTGGTGACGCGCTGAGGTGCTGGCTGATGACTACGGCGGGGTTGGAGTGCTGGAACGGCGGGGAGCCCGTCAGCAAGTGAAACGCCGTTGCTGCCAGCGCATATTGATCGGCCCGCCCGTCGAGTTCCCGACCCATCAGTTGTTCCGGAGGTGCATAGGACACGGTGCCCACGGTCATATTCGTCGCAGTCAATCCGCTGGCTTCCCCCACCCAACCAGCGATCCCGAAGTCGGCCAACATGATGCGCCGGTCCGGGGAATCGGGTTTGGAGATCAGTATGTTGGCGGGTTTGACGTCGCGGTGCAAGAGCTTGTGTTCGTGCGCGTAGTCGAGCGCCTCGGCCACGGCGGTGACGATTTCGGTGACCTCGGGTCCGGGCATTCCGTTGGGGTAGCGGTCGCGCAGCAACTGCACCGCATCGACGCCGTCGACGTAGTCCATGTCGATCCACAGCTGGCCGTCGGTTTCGCCCCGGTCGTGTACGGCGACGACATGCGGATGCCACAGCGAGGCCGCCGCGTCGGCTTCGCGGTTAAAACGTTCCCGGTACTCGGTATCGGCAGACACCTCTGGCCGCAGGACCTTGAGTGCGTCCTGCCGGGGCAGTCTCGGATGTCGAGCCAGATAGACCTCGCCCATCCCGCCGGAGCCCAGCTGTCGGACGATGGTGTAGCCGGCGAACGTCGAACCTTCGGCGAGCGGCATGGCGGCATCGTAGCCCGCCATGCTGTAGAGGGTTCGAAGATCACTGATCTGTTGGCCACCGACATGCGGGTACCTGGCTTTCCGTGCCCCCAGCCGTGCGGCATCTGTGACCTCGACTGGCACCGTGCTCTCGATGAGCCAAAGATCAACGGAAATCATCGCTTCCAACAGCGGCAGTACTTCGTCGAGCTGGTCGCTGCCCGGCGTGGACAGCACCGGGTTTCCGGCGACTGTGATCAGTGCCTTGCGCTGCCCTTCACCCGGGGTGTGATTTCTTCAGCCAGGCACGCCGCAGGCCGCGGGAACATCGCGCCACCAGGAGTGTCGAAATGTCCGGTCAGAATGTTGATCACAACGACCAGCCAGCTGGCCAAAGCTGGCAAACGCACAGTCGCACAGTCGCACAGTCAAATTCGGCTATACACGACTGAGCACTCGGCAGCGGCAAGTTCGCGGGCCAACGCGCGGACACGGTCTTCGCCGATTTCCGGTGACCGCGCCGATCCCGTACTTGTCGCTCGCCGGCGCCAGCAACTGCGTGCAGCGCCGAAACGCCGCGGTCCAGCTCGCCTCCGGCGCCCAGCGATACGCCTTTCGGGCAGATGTGGCCGCGGCCCCACATATCGTCGCGGTTGCCGCGAATCCCGCCGACTCGGCTGTTAGCAGAAGGGTGTTGCGTGGCCTAGGCCCAGCCGAGGGCTCGCGGCACCATGTATAGGCCGAAGGCAATCGGTAGCAGACACAAGGTACGCGTGATGTACTTACGGGCTCCGCTCATGCGCCACTGCTGGGGCAGCGCGCGGGCTTCGAGCACCAACAATAGGCCCAGCACGATGGGGAGCAGCAGGGCGTTCATGACTTCAACATCCACGGCGAGGTTGACCAAGTCGACGCTGCCCAACACAAGTGCAGCGCCGATCAGGTGTGCAAGCGCGTAGGTAATGTAAAACTTTGCGGTTTCTCGATTGGGTCGCTGGTTGAGGGTGTGCCGCCAGCCGAACACTTCGGCTAGGCCCCACGCGCCGGCAAGGGAAGCGACGATTGCCGCGACAAGAGCCGCGCCCAGCATGCCCAAACCGAACAGGATAGTGCCGCCGCTTCTGCCCAGATAGGGGGTGAGGGCGCTCGCGATTTGGCCGACGGTTTCTAGGCTCGCCGAGCCCTGGCTGGACCCGATGGTCGCCGCGACGGTTACTACCACCGCGATCATGATCAGCTGGGTCAGCACGGCGCCGGTCGCGGTGTCGTATCGGGCCTGACGGATTGTGGCTGACGCTAGGTGTTTGTCCACCACCGCGCCCTGCTGGTAAAAGATCATCCACGGCATGATCACGGCGCCAACGTTGGCCGCGACCAGCACCAAGTACGACGAGTTGCCCAACGGCATCGATGTCAAGCCCTTCAGCAATTGGTCCAACTGTGGCCGGGCCATCACCATGGCTACCAGAAACGCCAGTTCGGCCGCGCCGATGGCCAAGCCGATGCGTTCGACCCGCCGGTAGCTGCCGGTCAGCGCCAACCCCAGCAACATCACGGTCGCAATGGGGATGCTGATCCAGCGCGACACACCGAACAGTTCGCCGACCCCGGCAACCCCGGCAAACTCGGTCAGCAGCGCACCAATCGCCGACGCGAATAGGGTGAGCGCTGAAAGCCACGCCCAGCCGCGGCCGAACCGCTCTCTGATCAACGCGCCATGACCGCGGCGGGTAACGATGCCCAGCCGCACGGTCATTTCCTGAACCACATACAGGATCGGCATCAGAATCAGTTGGGGCAGCACCATCCGATAGCCCCATTGGGCGCCGGACTGGGCCGCGGTGATCAGCGAACCTGCGTCGGTGTCGGCCAACATCACCACCAGGCCCGGGCCCCACACGGCCAGCAGTGCCCACCGCCGGCGGCTCGACACGGATTCCGGCGACGAGCGCTCCCAAGCATTTTCCGCTGGTTCAGATATCCCGGTCACGGCTCGACTAACCCCTCAATGCGACAGCAGCTTGATGCGCCGTACCGGGATGCCAAAACGCCGACATCGGCCCGCCGGTACTCCCGCGAAACATTGCCAGCCATGGCACATCAACGACAACTTTCGCCCGTGACCCGCGATTTTTCAGCATGAACGACCCCATGCACATCCGCCCGCTGCTCGCCTACGGGTGGCGGCGGTATCGGCGCGAGGACTTCGCGGTTGTTAGCCCAACACTTCGCTCGCGAGGTCATCGCCGATGCATGTTGAGGATGCCGTTGCAGGCGCGCTTGCGCCAGAGCCGTTGCCAGCGACGATCGCTAGGTTGCCACTGGCCAGTCCTCCCGATTGGTCACCCGCCAGGGCAGTGCTGCCGCCCCCGGCGACCACAGCGATGCTGAGCACGCCGGTTCCGCCGGCGAACACTCCGTTGTTTACCTTCGGCTACGACGAGGGAGTTGCCGGAACCGACGACGGTGGAAATGTGGACGATTCTTCGAGCTTGTAAGGCTCTGATTGAATGGCGCACGATGACCGGATAGTTGTTCTCCAGAGACCGGCAGACTTAGCCCTTCCTCTAACGACGCAGGAGCCATGACCGAACCCAGTGCGACCCGTGTGGCGGTGTACTTCGACTTCGACAACATCGTGATCTCGCGCTACGAGCAAGTGCACGGCCGCAACACGTTCCATCGGGACAAGTCGAAAGGCCACGATAAGGAACGGTTGCAGTTGGCGACCGTCGACATCGGCGCCATCATCGATTTTGCTTCCTCCTTCGGCACCCTGGTGCTCACGCGCGCGTACGCGGATTGGTCTGCCGACGTGAATGCCGCTTATCACGGGCAGCTCGTGGGCCGCGCCGTCGACCTTGTCCAACTATTTCCCGCAGCCGCATACGGCAAGAACGGGGCCGACATCCGCCTGGCCGTCGACGCCGTCGAGGACATGTTCCGCCTGCCGGATCTCACCCATGTCGTCATCGTGGGCGGCGACTCGGACTACATTGCTCTGGCACAGCGCTGCAGGCGCCTGGGACGCTATGTCGTGGGCATCGGAGTGGCGGGCGCCAGTAGCCAGTCATTGGCCGCTGCGTGCGACGATTTCGTCACATATGATGCGCTTCCCGGAATACCTAGCATCGCCACGCCGGCGCTCGAGGCCAAGAAACGCGGCCGTCGCACGAGCGCTACCGAATCCGACGATGAGCCGATGCCACCCGACCCGCAGGCCGCTGCCACCGGGCTCCTCGAGCGCGCATTGCGGATCGGCCAGGAAAAAGAAGACGGCGACTGGCTGCACAACTCCGCGGTGAAGGCTCAGATGAAACGGATGGATCCTTCGTTCAGCGAGAAGTCGTTGGGCTTCAAGTCATTTAGCGACTTTCTGCGCTCGCGCAGCGATCTCGTCGATCTCGACGAGAGCAGCACGACGCGTCTGGTTCGCTTGCACAGCGAGGAGGCCGGCGGCGGGGGGCCGGCAGCGGCTCGGGTGTAGACATTGCAGAACTTGAAGGTCCTGCTCACGCGCAACTAGTTTGACAGGTCTATGTGTCTTGTTTCGAGTCGTACCGTCGGGCCTGTTCGCCGCAACTTGGCGCTGGTTGTCATTTGTCTCAGCATCTTCATCGCTGGCATCGATACGACGATCGTCAATGTGGCCCTGCCTACGTTGGCCCGCGATTTGAAGGCCGGTAACGCCGAACTGCAGTGGATCGTCGATGCATATCCCTTGACCGCTGCTGCGTTCTTGCTTGCGGCGGGCAACCTCGGCGACCGCTACGGCAGGCGTGGCTTGCTGTGTTTCGGTCTGGCTCTTTTCGCCACGACTTCCGCCGTTGCAGCCACCACGGCGACACCAGAGGCGCTCATCGCAGTCCGCGCTGCAATGGGACTCGGCGCGGCCAGTGTCTTTCCCACGACATTGGCGTTGATCACCAACATCTTCACCGATCCGGTCAAGCGTGCCAAGGCAATTGGGCTGTGGACGGCGACGGGAAGCATTGGGGTGGCCGTCGGACCGATCGCGGGCGGATGGCTGGTCCAACACTTCCCGGTGGGCTCAATTTTTTTGGTCAACGTACCTATCGCCGCCCTCGCGATCGTCGGGTCAATACTGTTCGTGCCAACTTCGCGCGACGCCGCTAGGCCATCACCTGATGTCGCCGGTCTGCTGTTGTCCGCGATGGGAGTGACCGCGCTTACGTACACGATTATTGAGGCACCTAACGCCGGCTTGGTCAGCCAACGCACCTGGGCAGGCTTCCTCGCAGCAGTCATGGTTCTGGTCGCGTTCGGCTGGTGGGAACTGCGATCCCCACATCCGATGCTCGAACTCTCGATTTTCGCCAACCGTCGGTTCTCCGGAGGCTGCCTCGCCGTATCTGCGGCCTATCTGGCGCTATTTGGTTTTGTTTTTGTGATGACGCAGTACCTGCAATTCCTTGCTGCATTCACCGCTTTGGAAACCGGCTTGCGGTTACTGCCTGTCGCGGTTGGAGTTTTTGCGGCCAGCATTCTTACGCCGGGAGTCGCCGAGCGGATCGGCACCGGTGGGGTGGTTTTCATGGGCCTAATGATTTTCGCCGTCGCGATGGCATGGTCGGGCACATTCCGCGCGGACACGACCTATTGGGCAATCGGGCCAGCGATGGCATTGTTCGGCGCCGGACTTGGGTTTACGGTCGCAGCTGCCACAGAGTCAGTCATGGGCTCGCTAAGCTTGGCGGCCGCGGGGGTTGGAGCAGCGGTGGCCAGCGCGTTGCGCCAGCTGACAGGCAGCCTTGGTGTGGCGATCGTCGGTAGCGTATTCGCGTCGATCTACATGAACAGGCTCGACCACGATGCCTCGCTGCTGGGTTTGGATCCCGCGGTGCGCGGCGCCATGCGACAGTCGATGGCGACAGCCGAGCATGTCATAGGCCAACTACCTGCGACGCAAGTAAGCAATGCCCGCCAGGCGGTCGAGTCGGCGTTCCTCAGCGGTTTGTGGGTGAGCTGCCAGATGTGCGCCGCGATCGCAGTCGCATCCGCGGTCGTAGTTGTCATCGTGTTGCCCAAGCGCGGCGCCGGCCGGGAGGACGACACTACGACACCGGCTTCAGCCGGATGAGCCAGGCAGGCGCATTTTGGCCCGTCGATGCGCAAGCTCTGTATAACATCACGCAAAATAGGGGTGCGGATGTTGGATGCGTCCGCAAATGCAAGGCACAATGTGGAGCGTTAACGAGCTAAGGCCCGGTATTCATGCACCAGCTGAATCGTCAGTCGCGTTCGATAACCGCTCGGTTTCCGCGCAACGTCGCCATCTGCCCCGACGGTAACGGCCGCTGGGCCGCCCAGCGAGGACTGTCAGCGATGCAAGGCCACCTGGCCGGTGGTGATGTTGCGTTCAAGCGCGTTCGCGATGCCTGCGAACTTGGCATCGAACAGCTGGCGCTTTTTGGCTTCTCTACTGAAAATTGGGCGCGCACCTCTGCCGAGGTCGCAGGGCTGATGAACGTTTTTTCCACCTTGTTTGATCGCGGCATCGAGGCGCTGGCACCTCTTGGCATCCGGCTGCGGGTGGTGGGCTCGCGCGATGGCCTGCCGCAGGCGGTGCTTGATGCGATAGGTCGTGCTGAGACTGCCACCGCGCACAACGATCGAATGAGGTTGTTCGTCGCGGTCAACTACGGCGGGCGCCAGGAAATATTGAACGCCGCCCGGCACTATGACGGCGGCGGTTCGGAGGCATTCCGACGGATGCTTTACGCACCTGAGATGTGCGATCCGGACCTCATCATTCGCACTGGAGGTGATCGACGTCTGTCTAACGGATTCCTCTGGCAATCGGCCTACTCCGAGTTGCTGTTCCTCGATGAATTGTGGCCCGACTTTACCCGCGAATGTTTCGAGACGGCGCTCGCGGACTTCGCAAAACGAGTACGCACGCTGGGAACGTCGCATCGCCCACCGAGCGACCCGACGATCGGCGTCGAACGAATCAGCCCATAGCGCTCGCGATCGTTGACCCTGTTTCGCCGCGCATATCGTCTTGCCGGCTGTCAAGACATCCGCGCTGTGACCAGGTCGGCCAGCGCCTGCAATTCCATCGCCCCCCTCTGCTCTGGTTCGGCCGCAGCGAGCACCTCGAGTGCATTAGCGCGATAACGCGCAGCTTGGGCTTCCGCCCAGGCTCGACCGCCAGCTTCTTCAACCAAGTCGGCAGCCTGCCCCAATTCATGCTCACTCAAGACAGCGGTGCGCTGATAAAGTGCTGCTAATTTGCGGCCAGCTGGTGTGCCAGAAGACAACGCTGCGACCACCGGGAGCGATTTCTTCCGGGACTTGAGATCCGAATAGACAGGCTTGCCGGTCACCGACTCGTGTCCCCAGATTCCAAGCACGTCGTCGATCAGCTGAAAGCCAATACCTAAATGACGCCCAAATTTTCGGTATTCTTCGGCGAGCGCAATATCGTCCGCCGCAGAAAGCGCGCCCAGCTGACAAGCAAGACTGAACAACGCGCCCGTCTTATTTTCTGCCATGCGAATGCACTGCGGCAGCGCCACGTCAGCACGGTTTTCAAAAGCCAGGTCGTCTGACTGTCCGGCGCACATTTGCAACAGGGCTGCCCGCAGCGCCTGCCCCGCCGTCCCACTGCTTATCAGGTCGACCGCCAACACAAATAGTGCGTCGCCGGCTAGTAATGCTCTCGGCACGCCGAATGCCGCCCATGCGGTGGGACGGTGCCGTCGGGTGATATCGCCGTCCATGATGTCGTCGTGCAGCAGCGAGAAATTGTGCACCAGCTCCACTGCGGCCGCCGCTGGAACAGCTGGGCGCACCGAACCGCCCACCGCCCTCGCACAGGCGAATGTCAGAGCCGGCCGTACCGCCTTGCCGCCTGCCCGCGGATCCTTGCCGCCATCGATGTCACACCAACCAAAATGGAAACCGGCAACCTCGAGTATTTCAGCTGGAAGCTTTTCCACGACAGCGTGCAGCATCGGTTCCACCAGGAGTCGAGCTTCGTCCAGAATGGATTTCATGCTCGTCGTGAGTGGATGACCAAGAATCGACTGCGCGGCCTCGTTCATCCGCTACCTCCTGCGATCACGCCGTTGTCCGCTCGCTCCCGATAGGCTGGTTTGACGTGGCCGAATGCCGAAATAAATTTACCCGAGGCAAAGCTGAGGCGCAGAGCATTCTTCGAAACGCAAGAAAAATGCCCAGAAACCGCGAACTTCCCGTCGCCGAAGGTGCGGATGCAGCAATCGCCCGGGTGTCGCGGCTTGTGCCTCGACCGCGGGGTTGGAGGACGGCATGAATCGCAATCGCGTTGTCATCGCCGGACTGGGTGACGTAGGCATGCTGACCGCGATCAGGCGCTCCCGGCACTTCGACGTGGTTGGAATCTCGGCCAAACCCGCATTGGTACGTGACCAAGAACTTCGGTCTTGGGCCGGACCTATGACGGCACCCCGTCACCCGCGAGTCTGGGAACGCATCGGCAGGCGATTGGGCGGCCTGGGTGTGGGCCTGCATGCCGGCCACCGCGCCGTGGCTCACAACGGCTTCACCCGCACACCGCCTGGCTGCCGACGGACCTGCTCGATGAGCACGGCTTGGTTCGCGTGACACCGGAACTGAGGGTGCCCGGTCAACCGAAAGTGTTCGTCGTCGGCGACGTCGCAGCCACTGACCCACTTCGTAGTTCGGCCCGTAATCGTGGAGATGTCTTGCTGGCCAACAATATCCACGCGGAATTCACGGGCCGGCCACTGCGTTCCGATCGGGCGCCGGGGCGGCGCTGGGGTTCGCTACTGGGTGTGCAGGCCGAGGGGCTGGAGGTCTTCTTGCCCACCGGCCACTCGGTTCGCTTCCCGTCGTGGTTAGTGCAACAGGTGGTGATGCCGGGGATCGTGCGGTGGGGCATCTATCGCGGGGTGCGGGAAAACCACCCGCTGGTCTAACGCCCGAACGCTATCCCAGTGTGGTGTGCATCAACATGACGTTGTAGGCCGACCATAGCGACAGGTTGAAGTACACGTCTTTGCCGGTAGACCAGGGGTGCATCATCGGCGCGTAGATGCCTCCGGGCAGCTGCCATGACGACACCAGCATCTGCTCCGGACTCCACGGCCCCTGCGGGGCCGGCGCTGTCCTTGCCACCACGTCGTTCATACCGTTGGTGTACATCACCAGGTATTGCTTGAGATAAGTGTTGTACTGAGCCGACATCTCGCCCACCGGGCCCGGGATCACCGGCGTAGCAGCGTCCGGCTTGTTTGGCACCCAGGAATTCGAATCACCGTTCCAGTACTGGTATTTGGCGAGATCCGGCACGAACTGCTGAGGAACTCGGGCAAGATACGCCGAGCCGCCGCGCCCGGACGGGGTGCCGAACGAGTAGAGGTAACCATCACTGGACTTGACGAACGCCCCCATCTGGAAATTCTCGTTACCCGGAACGAATCGGGCTCGTCCACTGTCCGGCCCGGAGGCGCGGATAGTACCGGGGTAGACCCCCCAGTTCTGGCCGTTGTCTTTGGACACCGCGATGCCCGAGTAGTTCGTCGACCATTCTCCGTCGCGGCCCCAGTCCCTGATGGACATGAAGTTTACGTATTGGGTTCTACCGACGGAGACGGCGGCGGTCGGAATGATGCCCGTCTCGTTCGGCGCCCATTTGATGCTGTTGATCAGCTGTTTGGAGAAGCCGGGTTGGCGCACCGGTGAGCCCGAGTATCGGTTGGCAGCGTCTGCGGGCGCCACTTGGATTCCGTCAGCCAGATCACGATCTTGACTGCGAAACAAGGTGTTATAGCGCCACTGGTGTTCGTTGACGGCGCAATAGCCAAAGGTGTCGCCGAAGATCATGAGTGCCTGGCGGTTGGCCGGATCACCGTTGTCCCAGAGGATTCCGAGGTCGGTCCCGGAGATGCCGAACCGATCCAAGGTCTTGTTGGGGCTATCCGGTCCGGTCACCCACTCGGCGAGCGATGTGGTGGCGCCGCCAAGCGCGGCGCCAGGATCAGGTGCCCCTGGCACCGGCGCAGGCGCCGGGGCGGGGACGGGTGCTGCGTTGGGAGCCAGCTGAGCCGCGTTCGGAGGCGCGTTGCCCGGGTTCGGCGGAGCGGGCGGGGTGACCGCCTCTTGATGGCCAGGCGTCGCCGACTGCTGCTGTAGCGGCGCCGAATATCGGGTGCCCGGCCGGAGCAACGTCGACAGCGGCCCCAGCCTGGGTAGCGGTGCGCGCTCGTTAGCACCGCGTGGCCGGGGCCCTCTGGGGATGGGGCCCAGCGTCGTGCCCCCAGGGTTGGTCACAACGGCGTTCGGTGGCGGTGGGGCGTTGGCGGCATCGCCACTGCAAGGCACGGCCACGGCTGTCGGCGCCAGGCCGACCGCGCTAATGAATCCGACTGCGGCCGCCGACGCCACCGTTAACGACGCGACTCGATGGAACGTCGACATGTCACAACCTTCCGGTAGCAAGAACGCGCGATTGACGTCTGCAGGTGGCTGATGTGACGATAGTGATTCATGGGGCTTTTGTGATCAGTGATCCTTGATAGGTATGCCTCCGTGACCGTGTCGCAACCCAGTTGAACCGTCGCAACTCACCTGTTCGAATACGCGATGGGAAGCGCCGCGCCCTTGGGCTCCAACTGCCAGCCGCTCACCAACCTCACGGCCAGCGCCGACACCGCAGCCAACCACGCCTCTGACAGCGCGACAATCACCATTTCCGCGCCGCCAGTGCCGACGCGCAGCCGACGACAGCCGGGTATAAGACCAATTCGCTGCAATTAGCCCGAAACAACATACGGAGTCGTGAATACTGATTTGTTAACCCGCTGTAGACGGAGCCCGGACCGAACCGCTGACCAGTTCATCCACAAACCTTCTTGGCAACGGAAACTATAGCTGGGCGAACCATTATAGGAGCACTCTATATATCGCTTCTTCGGCCTTGAGCTCACGATCGCTCGTTAACGATGGCGGCCCAACTTCGAGCACTGCACGTACCGCTCCACCAAGGTAGTCGCGAACCATAGGTGTGGCATATCGTCTGCCCCGCGAGGCAACCCACCTCGGGAGATCCAGCACGCAGGCCGCCATCAAATCGATCGAGTCAGCATCTGTACGATGCCACAGGTCGAGCGATAGCCGCAAGAGAATACTGTCGAACTCATTGTCCAGTACACGCAGTTGGTCTGCGATTGCGGGCGGCATTGGCTGACTTAATGCCTCCGCGCGATCCATGGTAAACAACACTGCCGCCGATTGCGGATATTGTTCAGCATAGGTAATCGAGGCCTGTGCCGCGGCCAGAATCGCATCCAACGGGTTACCCGCCTCATCGACAAGACTTGTCAACAGCGTCAAGAACCGGCGTTCAGCGCGAATCCACATTCGGCCAACTAGGCCCCCGCGCGATCCGAACGTTCGGTAGATCGAACCGTTGGAGAATCCACTGGCTCGTGTGACTGCGCGAATCGTCAGCGCGTCGACCCCTCCCTGAACAATAAGTGACTCGACAGAGTCGATGACGAGGTCGGGATCGCTGCCGAGAGGGCTCACCCCCTGACTACTACTTTTGCGCACGTTGTGGGCGCTCTCGGGCCTGGTCGCGACGAAGCGTTTGATCTCCGCATCCGCCTCGACCGGCGTCGTCGTAGCCGATCCGTCGCAGATTTTGTGCAAAATTGATTGCGTCACGGGCAATACCTTGCCCTGGCGATTGCAGCACATCATTGTTAAGCGATTAAATTGCCTGGTCACCGCAATTAGGCGCGACCAGTGGCGTCTTTGGCCGCCGATCTGGCTCCGTGTAGGGCTGGGTTGGCGGTCAGCACCCTGACAGTTATCAAAGATCCACGGCCGCTACGCGTCCCGCGTGCTGGACATGCGACTGCAGCATTGAACGGGCCCGCGCGAACACTGCGGTGCTGCTGGGCGGCGCACTGACCGCCTGAAGTCCGGCCGGGCCCAATCGGTCCGCAACAATCTCCACCTGGGAAGGGGTCAACGGCGTCGGTTTTGCTGCGGTAATCAGCGCAGAGTGCAGGAGGGCGGCGTCGGCATAGCTATCGATCCGAAACATCAACCGCGTGACATGGCGTATGGCGACCCACTGCTCGGTCACATCACCGAACCGATCCCAATGATCGAGAACGGCGATCAACATTTGGGCCGCCTCGTGGGGATCGCCGTGTGCGGCTCGTGCCGCCGCTGCACCCATCAGCGCGGTTCCGTACACCCAGAAATTCTGGACGTCCGCGGCCAGCCGCGCCGCATCGTCGAACAAAGCCAGCGATCGCTCTGGTTCGGACCTTCGCAGCAGATAGCCTAGGGCGAAGTAGGCCAACGCCCGCGCTGTTGGGTTGTCCGCCGTGTCCGCCACCTCAACGGCCTCCTGCGCCGCTGCTAGGGCGGAATCAAGGTTTGCCAGAAGACCTTGGCAAATCGCGAACAGATAAAGCGTCCAGGCCAGCCGAATGGGGTCTGCGTCGCGACGAGCGCGCTCTGCCTCGGCCTCCCAGTATGACCGGGCTCCGCGCAAGTCACCCTCAAAAAGCGCGATATCAGCGAGCACGTCTGAGGGATAGACGACGCGCGCCGTTCCGCGGCAGGGGCGCCGTCCTTGTGCCAGGGCCACCAGAGATTTCGCATGCGCAAAGTCGGAGTGATTCCACGCTACCCGAGCGGCCGCCCCGACTACGGCCGGGTAGAGGGGATGATCGGGATCGGCGACGGCGATGACTTGCTCGGCCAGATCGGCCTCCTCGTACCCTATGCGCCAGCCTAAGAACTCCGGCGTGGCGGCGCCTAGTCGCAGCGCCAGGTCGGTGGCGTTCTCCGCCATCGCATGGTCGAACGCCGCGCGCAGGTTGTCGTAGTCGGGCAGCGCACGATCGACCCAGTCGCGTTCCTCGGGACTTTGCATCCCAGCCCCGGCGCGCTCGGCCAGCTCTGCGTAGTAACGGGCATGTCGCATTGCGCACTGCTTCGCAATTCCGCTGCGCTGCAATTGTTCTCGCCCGAACGCGCGCAGCGTTTCTAGCACGGAATAGCGGGTCCGGTCAGTGACGTGGCGCACCACCACCATGGACTTGTCGACCAGACCGGACAGCAACCTGAGCGTGTCGTATTCGCCGGCGGCGGCTGGGCTGCAAACTCGGTGAGCGGCTTCGAGGTCGAAGGTGCCAGCGAACACTGAGAGCCGAGCGAAGAACGACTGCTCAGTCTCCGTGAGCAGCTGGTAGGACCACGCGATCGTTGCGGCCAAACTCTGTTGGCGGGGATGGACTCCATACCGTCGGCCGTCCAAGAGTCGTAGGTCATCCAAGCGGCGCGCCACATCAAGGGCGCTCATCATCCGGATGCGTGCTGCCGCCAGCTCCACCCCGAGAGGCAGGCAGTCGACGCGGGAACAGATCTCAGCGACGACGCCGGCCGGTTGGTCATCAAGGTTGAAATCTGGCCGGCTGGCCCTTGCTCGATCGGCGAACAACCGGATGGCGTCTGCTCGCGGCAGTGGCGGCACGACGACAATTTGCTCACCATCGATGCCAAGAGGTTGCCGACTAGTCGCCAGGACTGACACTCGCGGGCAGCTTCGAACAAGCCGCGCCACCAATCTCGCAGCCCCCTCCAGCACGTGTTCGCAGTTGTCAATCATCACCAGGATCTCGTGCGGCCGCAGGTACTCGATCACCGATTCCTCCAGATCGAGGCCCTGTTGTCGCCATACTCGTCCGGCGGCTGCGACGACCTGGGATACGGCGTTGCCGTGGTCTAGCGGACCGAGTTCGCATACCCATACGCCCTCACTGAAACGCTGTTGCTCGCGCCGCGCGACCTCAAGGGCCAGCCGAGTCTTGCCCACGCCGCCCACTCCGGTGACGGTTACCAACGGACCACGATGCAGCGCGGCCACAACCTGTCGTAGCTCCCGTTCCTGGCCAATAAAGCTGGTTGCCCGCCGCAACAGCCCTGACTGTGGTCGATCGACGGTAACCTGATGCGCGACCACGCGATTCATCTGCGTCGTCGCCGTCTTGGCTACGTGCGGCTCGTGCTCACCGGCGAGAATCTGCTGATGCACCTGGCGCAGCGCCGGGCCGGGATCAATGCCCAGTTCCTCAATGAGTCGCTCCCGGATGTGGCGATAGGTCTCCAACGCTTCGTGCTGGCGGCCACTACGGTATTGGGCCAGCATCAACTGCCCGGCTAAGCGTTCATTGAGTGGGTTGGCAATCTGCGCCGCGGATATCTTGTCCAGTAGAGCGTCATGTCGGCCGACTCCGAGTACGGCATCGTTGCGGTCCAGTTCTACCGAGAATCGCTCCGCCTGCAGCGCGGCACGAACGTTGTTAATCCATGGCGTGTCAAGCAATACGAAAGGTTCACCGGACCAGATCGCCAGTGCTTGCTCGAACAAGCTTGCGGCCTCCTCCGGATCAGTGGCACCTCGGGCCTGCGCGACCACAGCACGGAAGCGGTGCAGGTCCACCGATGCCGGCTCGGCAGTGAGGATATAGCCACCCAGATCACTCGAAATCGTCACGTCGCTGACGTCCGCGAGCAAATTCCGCAGCCGACATACGTAAACCGCCAACGTATTTCGGGCCCGATGCGGCGGACTGTACGCCCACACTCGGTCGATCAATTGGTCACCCCGTACCGGGTGGTTCAGATCCATCAGCAGTGCGGCGAGAACGCAGCGCTGGCGGGCCGGACCAATGTCCAGTTTCCGCCCGTCGACTAGGACTCGAACGCCGCCGAATAACCGGAACTCGACCGCCAACCGGTGCACACCCTCTCTGCAACGTAGCAAGTACAGCGTGTCGTGTACCGCTTAGCATACGACGCCCAAGCAATCTTGGCGGCTGCCGTGATCGACTTCAGCGTCACTGCTCAGACAGGAGTCGACGCTCCACCGCGAGGGCGGCAGAGAGGCCAGAGGATGCGCTCTGCACTAGCACCGCTCTCCGGTCACCGGCCCCTGCTACACCCATGGCAGCGTGGGCGCACCTCGATGTCGCCGACGAGCTTACTGGTGATGTCACGACTCGAAACACACACCCTGGGACGCCTTCTGACCCAGAACACCTGCGCTGCAAACCCCGGAGCGACTCACCAACTACGGAGCAAGCGTTCCGGGGATGCGACCGCCGTGCGCGGAGCGAGGGACCAGACGCGCTGCCGCGCGCTAAGACGAAAGCGGGTATCAAACACGCACGGGGACGGCATATTCCTCGATCCGCTCGCCCTCGACGTGGTCATCTTGTCCATCGGCCGGCATGGAGCGGGCGTTCCTACAAATGCGGTAATGCCGTTTGCGGAGCTAGTTTTGGAGCTGGAGCGCTCTAGGTTATCGCTCCGAAATTCGCATGTTGGTCATTTTCTTGCTCCACATCCGAATTAGCTTGGCATTAACTGGATTTTGACATGCGGATCTTTGTAGAGTGCGAGACTCCAACAGCGCCAACAGGTTTAGTGCCACAGGCGAATCACTCTTGCTCAAACAACGAAGGAGTCTCGATGCCGATTTTTCCCGTACCCAACTCCAAGATTTCGCTGCTGAACACTTCGCACTCGGCAAGCAAAGACGTCGGCGGCGTCGCGGAGATGTCGCCAAGCGCTCTCGCGGCTGATGGGCAGACAAAGCGCATCGTCCGCCGCGAATGCGTGCGATCAGCAGCTCTTGAGCTTTCACAGCTATCGGCACTAGTGGATGAGTTCTATTACATCTACCGCGAAACCACGCATGGCTGTACGCGTGACGAATTCGCATCGGTGGTGTTCGGTGCTGGTGACGCTCGCTTCGTGTTGTTCTACGGAGAGGGTAACGAGTTCGCCGGCTTCTGCTACACCGCCTTCGAGGACATCGAATATCAGGCCAGATCCTATGCGTTGATACACGCGGGGGTGTTTTTCCGACGGGGCTATCACGGCGGAACGCGCAGCGGGTTCTTCGGCCTACGCCAGGCACTGCGGTTCAAGCTCCTGCACCCACGTACCCCGCTGGCCTACCTCACTCGCTGCTCATCCCCGGCGGTCTACCGGCTGCTCGCGACAGTGCCACGTATTTACCCCGGTCGTAGGCACCAGACGCCCATCCACGTCGCAGCGCTGGCGCGTGCGGCAAGCGCCCAAAGGAATTACGTACCAGTCGGAAACAATCCGTGGGTAGTGTGGTCAGCCGCAGTACCGTGTGACGCATCGCCGCTACGGCGACTTGAAGACGACCCTGACGTAAGGTTTTATTGCGAACTCGCCGGAGGGTACGCCGAGGGCGAATCATTGCTGGTCTGGTTACCTCTCGACCTGTCGAACATAACTGGCGGATTCTTACGCCTGTTGAGACGACGTAGGTCCGCACGATGAGAACCGTTCCTAAACACTGAGCGAAATGGAGTTTGCTCGGTGGGCGGTTCCGAGCGCCTGACAGGGCGTGCCGGATTCAGGTCTTCAGGCCTGATGACCGCCGGGCGTCGCCCGCTTGGCCGGCGCGCGGCGCAGGCATGGCACTGTGTATGGCGGCCCAAACTGAACGCTCCAAGAAGCTATCGGCGATGAAGAGCATCTCGTCGCCGGCTTCGAGCATGTCATCGGGCTGTGGAACTTTGACTTCGTCGCCTCGCAGGACGGTGACCAACGCGGTGTTGGCGGGTAGGCCCAGCTCGCGAACTCGCGTCCCCACCAGTGGATTGTCTTTTGGCAACGTGAGTTTGGTCAGCGCCGCACGGCCCTCCCGAAGCCCCATGATCCGCACGAGGTGGCCCACGTCGATGGCACCCTCAATACCGGCAACCATGGCACCTGGCGTTGAGACTGTCACGTCGATGCCCCATGCCTGGCCGAACAGCCATTCGTTGTTAAGGTCGTTGATCCTGGCCACCACCCTGGGCACCCCGAACTCAATCTTGGCCAACAGACCTACGACGAGGTTGGCCTTGTCGTCTCCGGTAGCCGCGATCAGAACATCGCAGCTTTCGATGCTCGCCTCCTGCAACGTCGCCAGTTCGCACGCGTCGGCGTGCAGCCAATCCGCGTCAGGCACCGTGTGTGGTTCAAAGTTGTTTCGTTGCCTTTCGATCAACAAGATCTTGTGGCCGCCGTCGAGCAACTCCTGCGCGACCGCGCGGCCGACTTTGCCTGCGCCGGCAATCCCGACCCGCATCTTTCGCATTGCCATCCCGTCATCTTGTCCTATCAGCTGCCCCAGTTCGCGCTGCAGGCCGAGCAGGACTCGGACGCGTACTGATTTACTGGGCTGTGTGCCGAGGCCGCCAGTTGGTGACGCGGCAGCACGGCCGAGATCATTTGGACGGAAGCGACATGAGCCTGCAGCAGCTGTACCTGTCATTGCTGATCGGTGGCATCGTGCTGTTGGCCAGCATTGTGGGCACGCGGTTGGCGCATCGGGTCGGGTTTCCCAGCATGCTGCTTTTCCTGTTGGTCGGCGTGGTTGTCGGCGAGGACGGGCTGGGCCTGAAGTTCGACGATGTGCAACTAGCCAGGAACGTGGGCACGGCAGCGCTGGCCCTGATTCTGGTCGAAGGCGGTTTGACGACGAGTTTCGCCGATATCCGCAAGGTTTTGGCGCCCGCAGCTACCCTGGCTACCGGTGGAGTGCTGATCAGCATGGCGGTGACGGCAGTCGGGGCGCACCTGCTGCTGCGTACCGATTGGCAGGCAGCCTTGCTACTGGGAGCCATCGTGTCCTCCACCGACGCCGCGGCGGTGTTTTCCGTCCTGCGGGTACTCCCGTTGCCGCGCCGTGTTGCTGGGCTGCTCGAAGCTGAATCCGGCTTCAACGATGCGCCGGCGGTGATCTTTGTGCTGATGTTCAGCGCGGTACCCTTCGTCTTCCAGCCCGGCGGCGCGGTCGCCGATTTGCTCTTCGAACTGCTTGCCGGCTCCGCGATCGGGCTGGTGGTCGGCTATCTTGGCGCCTTCGCACTGCGTCGCATCGCGCTGCCCGCCTCGGGCTTGTACCCCATCGCAAACTTTGGTCTGGGGCTGGTCGCCTTCGCTGCCGCTGGTGAGAGCCACGCCAGCGGTTTCATCGCCGCCTACTTAGCGGCGGTGGTCTTGGCCAATTCGGGACTCCCGCACCGGTCGGCGACCCGATCATTCGCCGAGGGAGTCGGCTGGTTGGCGCAAATCGGGTTGTTCGTGCTACTCGGACTGCTAGTGGAGCCGAGCGAAGTCGCGCATGATGTGGTTGCGGCGTTAGTCGTCGGATTGCTCCTACTTCTGATCGCCCGGCCTTTGTCGGTTGTAACTTCGCTCGCCGGTTTCCGTGTGCCGTGGCGCGACCAGATCTTTCTGTCTTGGGCGGGTCTGCGGGGCGCGGTGCCGATCGTGTTGGCAACCTTTCCGATCGTCGCGGGCGTTCCCGACAGTTATCGCCTGCTCAATATCGTGTTCATGCTGGTGGTCGTCTTCACCTTGGTGCAGGGTCCGAGCCTTGGACCGATCGCCCATCGGTTGGGTCTGATATCGCGCGAAGCCACCCGGGAGATCCAGGTGGAAGCGGCTCCCCTCGATGTGCTTGACGCAGAACTGCTGACGATGACCGTGCAACCGCCGTCGCGGCTGCACAATGTCACGGTCCTGGAACTCCGGCTACCCGACCCGGCGGTGATTACCCTGATCATCCGCAACGGCCACACATTTGTGCCCCTGCCCGACACGCGTATCGAGCGCGGCGACGAGCTACTGATCGTCACCACCAGCAAAACCCGGGCCGCGGCCGAGTCGCGACTGCGCGCGGTGAGCCGGCGCGGCAAGCTGGCCTACTGGTTTGGCGAGTTCGGCGAACCCGACTAAGTGGCCAACGGGCACCGTATCGTCTGCCTGGGCGAGCCGAGAGATCGGGAATGGTGTCGTCCAACGGGTCTGTACAGGCCAAAGAACCGGACAATCGTTGCATTCGATATTCTCCGGGGCGAGCGGTAGCAAAGTCACGGTTCCCTTTGATTCTTGGTTGCTGTAGGAATCTCCCGCGATTCGTGTTGTAAGTCTATTGGGCCGGCGTTGATTGCGGGTGGGTTGGCTGCGGACGGGGATCTCGGTATTGGTGTTGTGTTCGCGGATCTGGTTGTGGGTGAGGGCGGCGCGGTGATCGAGGTGGCCGCGCAAGCTGTGTATCGGGTTGGTGCGACCTAGTCAAGCCCGCTTCGGCCGCGACATGAATCCGCAAGCACGGCGTTAACATAGCCAGGCAGTTCTCGGCAATGTGCACAGTCAACGAGTATCGGTCCGCTAGCAGGCAAGGCGCCGCGGCTGATCGGAGTCTTGCCCCGGGAATATGCGGAGTGCCATCCATAGGCGCTGAACGAGCCAGGTGACCGGAGTCAACGCCGGGATATCGCCGAGCAGGTTACCGATCCGTACACCGTGGGAGTCGATCGTGGCCGGTAACAGTACGCTGGTAGCTGGCATACCACCAGCACGCGATGGCTGCGGGCCGCTGCGGATGAGTAGGACTACGTTTCTCATCAGCGGCTGCGGTCCCTACAGCTTGAGCACACGGCCCGCGATGAGTAGATGTACCTCATCGCAGACGGTTGCCACGCGTTGGTTGATCGTGCCCAGCAAATCCCGAAATAGCACGCCCGAGCGATGGGCGGGAACTACACCCAAGCCGACCTCATTCGTCACTACGATCGCATCGGCCAGTCGGGTTAACGCCCCACACAACCGGTCGAGTTGCTCGTCGACTGCGACGTACACGTCAACAGCCGCTGTGTCCCACAAGGCCTCACGGTCCAGGAGAGCGGTCAGCCACGTGCCCAGGCAGTCTACGAGGACAGGACGTCGTGTGCGGGACAAAGCCGTTGCGACGTCGGCGGTTTCCATCGTCAGCCAGGTCGGTGGGCGACGAGAACGGTGCAGCGCGACCCGGGAATCCCAGTCGGGATCGCTGCCATCGGCGGGACGGCCGGGAGTGATGTAGACAGCGTCTAAGGCATCGGCCAACAGTGCCTCAGCGTGCGTGGACTTTCCCGAGCGGACGCCGCCAGTGACCAGTATCCGCATCGCGTCATCGTAAGCAGAGCGGTAGTGCCTATTCGACGCCCCAGGTAACTGGCAACATTGGCGTGCGGCTGTCGCTAAAGGCATCGGCGGGTAGCGGGCTCAATCCTGTGGCCCGGCCGACTCGGACTTCTGCAGGGTGAACTGGTTGACATCGATATAGCCCTCCCGGAACAGCTTGGCGCATCCGGTCAGGTACTTCATGTAGCGCTCGTAAACCTCTTCAGACTGGATCTCGATGGCCTGGTCCTTATTGCCCGCTAACGCCTCCGCCCACAGATCGAGGGTCCGCGCGTAATGCAGTTGCAGCGACTGGCGTCGCGTCAAGGTAAAGCCCGCCTTCGTTGACTGCTCATCGACCATTTCGATGGTCGGCGGATGGCCGCCGGGAAAAATCTCGGTTTGAATGAATCGCAGGAAGCGGGCCAGCCACATAGTAAGCGGCAAGCCGTTATCGACCATTTGTTGTCT
>NZ_VTZN01000085.1 GCF_008370645.1 Mycobacterium simiae | reverse complement strand
CCGGGCGTTTGCCGTCGCCGACCATCAGACCGCCCATGTCTATGTGAGTGACGAGTCCGATATCGCACGGGTAGCCGAGGTGATCAAAGCGCTCGACGGTGTGGAGCAGGTACTGGACCGACATGCGCAGCAGCACTTGGCCGTTGACCATCCGAGGTCGGGCGAACTGGTGGCCGTCGCCGAACCTGCCGCCTGGTTCACCTACTACTACTGGCTTGACGACGATCGAGCTCCGGAGTTCGCGCCGTGTGTGGACATTCACCGCAAACCTGGCTATGACCCGGCCGAATTGCTAATGAATCCCGACGATCGGACCGCCAAAGTCAAAGCCGGCGTCGCGTTGATCAAGAAAGCATTGGGTTTTCGGTACACCATGGATGTCATTGCGCTCAACGGCAATCATGTCAGGGGTACGCACGGACGAGTGCCGGACTCGGACGAGGAGAGGCCAGTCATCATTACATCCTCGCCGGACCACCTGTTGGCCGGCTCGGCTGGGCCAATGCCGGCAACCGCGGTGCGTGATGTGGTTCTCCACGCCCATGGCTCACCGCGAGATTGAGCCCTCGGCGCCGGATGACGAGCCAACCTAGCGTAAGAAGCACGAACCACATCGGGACCATCGCCAAAGCGATCGCGGTTTCCGTCTTGGTCGACAGCGTCCAGATTACGAATACGAAAAAGGTCAGCACAGCCCAGCACATTGCGACGCCGCCAGGCATTTTGTAGGTGGAGTCGACATGACGCTGCGGATGCCGGCGGCGGTAAGCAAGGTAGCTGACCACAATCATCGTCCACACAAACATGAAGAGCAAAGACGCTACGGTGGTGATCAGGGTGAAGGCGCCAATGACTGAGCCCCCCGCGTAAAGAAGCGGGATGGAGGTCAGCAGTAGCGGGGCCGTCAGCAGAATGGCCGATGCCGGAACGCCTCCGCGGTTGAGTCGTTGCAAGAATGCCGGCGCGCTGCCTTCGTCGGCCAGGCAGAACAACATGCGACCGGTAGAGAAAACGCCGGAGTTCGCCGAAGAGGCGGCTGCGGTGGTCACGACGAAGTTGACCACTGAGGCTGCTGCCACGAGACCCGCCAGCGAGAACATCGTCACGAAAGGGGATTGGCCGCTAACAAAGCGTCGCCAGGGTACTACGGCCAGAATCGCCACTAGGGCTCCGACATAGAAGATCGCCACGCGCACCGGAACAGCGTTGATCGCCCGCGGAAGGGTGCGGCGCGGGTCGGCCGTTTCGGCTGCGGCGGTGCCGACAAGTTCGACACCTATGTAGGCGAAGAAGGCGATTTGGAAGCCACCAGCCAAGCCCATGAATCCCTGGGGGAACAAACCGCCGTCGTTCCAAAGGTTTGCGATCGTCGCCCGATCGCCTTCCGGAGAAACGAAGTTGGTCGCGACCAGGAAAGCGCCCAAAGCAATCAGGCCAAGTATTGCAACGACCTTGATCAACGCGAGCCAGAACTCCATCTCGCCGAAGTGACCGACGCTGAACAAGTTAACCAGAAGGATCAGCCCGACCGTGAGCAGAGCTGGTAACCACGCCGCCAGGTGCGGCCACCAGAACTTGGCGTAGCCGGTGATAGCGACCAAGTCTGCGATCCCGGTAACGACCCAGGCGAACCAGTACGACCAGCCGATGAAGAAGCCCGCTGCCGGACCCAACAGGTCGGTGGTGAAGTCGACGAACGACCTGTAGTTCAGGTTGGACAGCAGCAGTTCGCCCATCGCACGCAGCACGAAAAACACAAAAAACCCGATGATCGCGTATACCACCAGCACGGCCGGGCCGGCGAGGGCGATGGTGCGCCCAGAGCCCATGAATAGCCCGGTGCCGATCGCACCGCCGATCGCGATCAATTGAACATGACGGTTGGAAAGCCTTCGATGCAGGTGCGGCTCGGTCTGCTGCTGCGTTGACAACCGCGGCGTCCTTCGACACATCTGGTGTCCTCATTAGTAGGAGATTGTGGGTTGTGCACCCGTCTGTGTGCGAGCGCAGCGCTGGACATTACCCGGCGAAGGGAGGCCGGGACATCACCGTGACCCGGAATCCATACCGCGGACCCGCTCCCGCTGCGGCAGAGCCCGGGCCGGCCAACGGCATGCCGCCCAATAGGCTTCCGGGCGCACCAACCTCCGGCGGATTGACGATGTCACTGGCCAAGGGTGCGGCGTTCGGAGTGGCGGCTGGAACCAGGCCGGGCTCGGCTGCCCAGGTGGGCGGTACCGATAATTTGCCGATCGAAGAGGCGCCGCCGAGGCCGGCTGCTATCGGCCCGGCGCCGCCAATCGCCGCGGGCGCTGCTCCTGCAGCTGCCGATGCCGCTCCGGCGGTGGCGTCGGCGGCAGCAGGACCGATCCATCCCAGCGCTCGCCACGACGTGACAAGGCTGTTGCCAATACCGATAGCGAAATACGGCAAGCCGACGGTGTTATAAAACAGCTGTGATATCGGCAAGTACCACTGGATGAGCCAATCCAGCCAGCCGGGAGCCGTCGACGATCCGACACTCAGCAACGTTGACGAAATGGGCGACGCGAGACCCGTCAGTGCGCTGGGAAGTTGCGAAATCAGCCCGGAGAGCGTGCTTTGCGCCGTGCCCGCTGCCGTGACGGCGGCTTGAGCAGCAGACTGCGCCGCCGCGGAGGGGCTAGTGATCTGCGGCGGCGAGCTAAACGGTGTCGCCGCTGCCGCGCTCGCCGAGGAACCCGCGTAGCTGTACATGGCTTGGGCATCCTGAGACCACATCTGCCCGTATTCAGCTTCGAGGGCAGCGATCGCCGCAGTGTATTGCCCGTACACGTTTTTCGCCATGAGCGACGCGAGCTGGGCGCGGTTGGCCGCGATGAGCGGCGGCGGTACCACCGCGGCGAACGCCGCTTCGAAAGCGGCCGCTGCGGCGCGGGCTTGAATTGCGGCTTGCTCGGCTTGGCCAGCTGTCGCTCTCATCCAGGTCACGTACGGTGCAACTGCTTGGACCATCAACATCGACGCCGGACCCAGCCATTCTTCGCCGTTGAGGATGGTGATCACTCGCTCGTAGCCGTCGGCGGCCAAAGTGAGTTCCGTTGCCAGCCCGCTCCAGGCTGATGCGGCAGCCACCATCGGCGCCGACCCGGGGCCCGAATACAAACGCCCGGAGTTTAGCTCCGGGGGTAATGCGCCAAAATCCATCGCTTCGAACTCCTTATCGGCTTAAGTCTTTTTGAACCCGGAAATTCATCGTTAGGTGCACTATCCGGCGTTCGGCGGCCGACACATGACACGGATCCGTTCCCCATAGCGGCGGCCATAGTTCCCGCCGACCTGGCCTGCTCTTCGCGGTGGTACTCCCTGCAATAGGCCGGAAACTTCACCCGCGCGGACCGCAGTGCGAAGCCCGGGGATTGACGTGCTCACGGTCTGAGCGCATGGCGCGCACCGTGTGGGCGTCGACGTCACCCAACTTGGTGGCACCGACATCGGCCCAATTTTGTCGGCCAGGCCTACACTTGCCGCCGGCGGCGCAGCACCCAGCTGCGGCCAGCTCGACCAGGCGGCGGCGCCGGCCGGCCCGACGACTGCGGCGCCTGCGGTGGCCGGGGCGGCCGCGCTGGACCATATCATCGCTCCGCCGACCTGCAGAACGTTCAGCGTGTACCCACCGGCGTCGTAGACGAACGCCTCGGTGACAGCCACCGCGCTGAGAATATCGGTCCAGTACTGGAGCAGCGTGTTCCACGGAATCGCAGCAATCGCCGCAACCAGGTGGTGTTCAACCAGTGCGGCCACCGCATGTACGCAGGCCAGGTAGGTGCTTGCCGTTGCTACCTTTGGCGCGGCCTGCCCAGCCTGCAGGGCCTGGTCGGCTACCGCGGCCGCATTGGTCGTTCGTGGCGGTGGTATGAAGGGAATCGGGGTCAGCGCGGCCGTCGAGGAGCCAGCATATTCCTGCATGGCGGTGGCGTCCTGCACCCACATCTCGGCGTAATGGAACTCGGTGGTCGCGATGGCCGGCGCGTTCTGCCCAAACCAATTGGTGGCGACGAGAGTCATCAATAAGACGCGGTTGGCCGCAATCACTGGCGGGGGCACTGTCAGCGAAAACGCCAGCTCGTATGCGGCCGCGGCGGTCCGGCTCTGAACCGCAGCCTGTTCGGCGAGGGTTGCGGTGGCAGTCAACCAGGTGACATACGGCAAAATAGCTCCCACCATCGAATCGGCTGCCGGGCCACGCCAGTGCAGGCTGGCCAGCTCCCAGATCGCTGCGCTATAGGCTGCCGACGCTGACTGCAGGTCCGCTGCCAGGCAGTCCCAAGCCGCCATGGCGGCCAGCAAAGATCCGGCCCCTGGACCGCTATACATTCGGCCGGAATTAACTTCCGGAGGTAACGCCGCGAAGTCGGGTAGCGGGTACGGGGTGATGTTGCCGGCTACGAGCGGACACAGAAGATTCCCTTCGCCAACCATCGCTACCGCCCGATCGCCGTCGACCGGATTGAGAACAACAAAGCCATGCCGCGGTACTCAGCAACTCCGGTTGCAGGGAGATCGATAGTCAATCAAGACCGCCTGTTTCTTGGGGATCGGCGAGGCCTGTTACGACAGCGTTGTCAACCGAGGGAAAGTAACTCAGACAACAGTGACCTACTCAAAGACCTACTGCCTCGTTTGTAGAAACTGTCGCTGAAGACGGAAACTGGTTCCTGGATTACGGCGATGTTAACCAGCTGGTAGCGGTATTGAAAATAGATAAAATCACCGTAGGTTTAACCGGTGCACTGCAAAACCTAATCTAAGCATTGTCCGAGTCGCGTCACCGGATGAAAATCGAATTCTGGCTTAAGCCTATTCCAAGCAAATGTACATGACACGTGCAGATATCGTGATGTCCAGCCGCCTGGCGCGAGGAGAAATTGCGATCTTATTGTCGCGCGCGTGGGTCTTGGTCGCTATGCCGAGCGGGTCGTGGTGGGGTTTGGATCTCGATGTCCATGGCTCTCGACGTTAGTGTGACTCTATGTCTCCGAGCGTGTTTGAGGCCAATCTGCCGCGACTCGACTATACGGACGCCCAGAGTCCCGAAGAGGCACACCGGCGTATCCGCCAGGCCCGGATGCAGAGCCCGATCTCGATGGGCGTGCACGGGCCGGAAATTCTGAGCTACAACCTGATACGAGGGATGTTGTTCGACAGCCGATTTTGCGTAGCCAAGGGACTATTCTCGGCCGCCCAGGGTGTTACCTCGCCGCGCCTGTCCGAAAGGTTGCGCAACACCCTGATGACCCTGGACGGGGCAGAACACCAGCGCATACGCCGGCTGGCTGCCGAGGCATTTAGCCCGCGCTCCATCGGCCGGCTCGAAAATTCGATCAGCGACGTGATCAAGGCCATAGTTGAGCCGCTGATCGCGGCAGGTACATGCGACGTCGTTCAGGACATTGCCAAGGGCTATCCGAGCCCGGTCCTCTGCGCGTTTCTCGGCGCCGCGGCTCAGGACTGGAGGCTTTTCGCGGAATGGGCTGAGGACATCTTCAGCATGTGGAAGGGCGCGGCCAATCAGGACGTCATCCTGAGGGCCTATGACCAGCTCGATGCTTACATCGCCGACATGGTCGCGCAGCGCCGCGACCACCCAACCGACGACTTGATCTCCGAACTCATCCGGGCTCAGAAAGGCGACCGGCTGACTCACCAAGAGTTATGCATGCTGGTGTCGGCGCTACTGATAGCCGGGACTGACTCCACGCGCGACCAATTGGCCGCAGCGGTGCAGGTGCTTGTCGATCATCCCGGGCAGTGGCAACTGCTAGCCGAAAATCCAGAGCTGGCGACACGAGCTCTCAACGAGCTGATGCGGCACACTCCGGCGGCAATCTTCGTGATTAGACACGCGGTAGAGGACGTCGAACTGGCGGGCCTAATGATTCCAGCCGGCACCCAGGTTGTCATCAACCTTGCCGCCGCCAACCGAGACCCAGACATCTACGACGATCCCGATCGCCTGGACATCACCCGTCTGAATCCCGCCCCAATGCTGACCTTCGGTGCCGGTCCACACACGTGCCTGGGTGTTCACCTGGCCAGGGCCGAGCTCACCCGTGCACTGATGGTCATCACGCAGCGCATGCGCAATCCGCGGCGTTCCGGGCCCGCGCCATGGAGATTTTTTGCCCCGCTCGCCGGACCCCTTACGCTGCCGATCGAGTTCGATGCTTGCTGATTCCAGTATTTAGATTTGTTGTGCTGCGGGTTTTTTCGGCAGGAACGCCACCGGTACCAGCGTCAGCGCGACGAGCGCTACAGCAACCACAAATACCACGGCGTAGGCATGTGCAAGGTCGTGCATCAAGTTGACCGGGAAATTGGGGTTGCTCAGTGGCGCGGGCAGGGGCGACTGTCCCAGCGGCACCCCGCGCCGAGCGGCGTCATCGCGCGGGGTATCGATCGCGTTGGCGACGGAGATGTTTGCGCTGCGGTTGAACTGACTGGTCAGAATCGCAGACATCAGCGCTGTACCCACCGAGGCGGCTACCTGCTGGTTGACGTTAATCAGCGTCGAACCACGCGCGATCTGCTGCGGGGCCAGGGTCTGCACCGCCGCAGCCGAAAGTGGCATCATGGTGCAACCCATGCCCAGACCCATGATGGTCAGCCCGACGATCAGGGTCGGCAGGTAGTCCGCCTGCACTGCGACCCCGTAGGCGAAAATGCCCATACCCGAGGCGATCAGCAGGACGCCAACCATCAAGATTTTTCCGGGTCCCCTCCTGTCCATCAACGCTCCAGCGAGCGGCATGGTCACCATGGCACCAATTCCCCGAGGGACCATACTCAAACCGGCCTGTAGCGGTCGTTGATGCAGCAGCTCCTGGAAGTAGCTCGGAAAGAGCAGCCCGGCACCGAAAAAGGAAGCGGCGAATAAGAACATCGCCGTGTTGGCCAGTGTGACGGTCCGGCTGTCGAACAGCCGCAGATCGATCAATGGATGATCGGCACGGTATAGCGCGTGCAAGACAAACCCGGTGATCAGCATCAGGCCAATGGCCACGGGTAACCACACGCGCCGATCAGCGACCGTGCCGCAGCCGGGAACGACCGAGACACCGTAGAGGAAGGTGGCAAGACCTGGCGACAGCAGTAGCATGCCGACGACGTCGAACGTTTCCGACGGTGCCGGTCGATCCTGGGGCAGCGCGATCACCGCCAGGACCACGGCGACCAGTCCGATCGGCAGATTGATCCAGAAGATCCACCGCCAGCTGAAGCTATCAATCAACCAGCCGCCCAGCACTGGACCGAAAACCGGGCCAAGCAACATGGGGATGCCCAGGATGGCCAACACACGGCCAAGGCGCTGCGGACCGGCTTCCCGGGTGAGGATGGTCAAGACGAGCGGCATTAGCATGCCGCCGCCGAGGCCCTGTACTACGCGAAACGCGACGAGCAGGGGCATGTTGGGCGCCAACGCGCACAGCAGCGAGCCGCAGCTAAACGCGAGCAGCGAACCGATGAACGGTCGCTTGGTGCCGAACCGGTCTGCTGCCCAACCGGCCAGTGGGATTACGGCCGCCAGGGCAAGGGTGTAGCCCGTCATCGTCCAGGCAACCATGGCTTGCGTCGTGTGGAAGGTAGCGACAAAGGTGCGCTGGGCGACAGTGACGACAGTCGTGTCAACGATCGACATCATCGAACCGAGAACACACACGCCCGCGATCCGAAGCAGTCTGACGTCGAGTTGGTAAGAATCGTTGCGTTGGTTTGTGCCCGACTCGTCCATCTCCATCAGCCGGGCACCGCGACGTCGATGCCGGCGGGCGACGAAGTGAGCCGCATAGCGGACAGCATGTCATACGGCAGCCGCGATCGGCCCGGTCGCGAGCCTTCATAAGGCAACGCCAACAGATTAAGGTTATTCTTTGCTAGGTCTTTTGCGACATCGCTACGACAGGGAGTGCCGAAACGTCTGGTCGGCAGCTCGACTCGCAGGAGGTTGGGTTCGGGTTTGCTGAAGCTGAAGGGGTACTCGCTTGGTGCCAGAACGAATAGCAAAAGAGCTGCTGGCCGGACTGGTCGTAGCGATCGTTGCGCTGCCGCTGGCGATAGCGTTCGGCGTCACCGCGACAGGGACGTCTCAGGGTGCGCTTTTCGGGCTCTACGGTGCCATCTTCGCCGGATTCTTCGCGGCCGTGTTTGGCGGGACACCCGGCCAGGTCACCGGCCCCACCGGCCCTATTACTGTTGTCGCTACCGCAACTATCGCCGCCCATGGACTCGAGGCGGCCTTCGTCGCCTTCATCCTGGCCGGCGTCTTTCAGATGCTGTTCGGGATCTGCCGGCTGGGTTGGCTCATCCGCTACATTCCGCACCCCGTGGTCTCCGGATTCATGGGTGGGATAGCGCTGCTGATCATCATGAGTCAGCTGGGCCAGGTGCGGCGCAGTTTCCTGCTGGTATTGGTGGTGATTGTTCTGCTGCTGGTTTCCAGCAGGCTCATCAGAGCGATTCCGTCGAGTTTGATAGTCCTGGTTCTGATCACTTCGACACTGCCGCTCGTCGAGTCTTGGCTGCACGATCTCAGGATTGGGCCGGTGGTCATCAACATGGCAGTCGACTACATCGGGGAGATCCCGGAGGCCATGCCGTCGTTCAGTATCCCGGATTTCAGCGGTTCGCTGGTGCTGCAGGTGCTGTCGTCGGCGGTGGCCATCGCGCTACTGGGATCCATCGATTCGCTGCTGACGTCGCTGGTGATGGACAACATCAGGGGCACTCGGCATCGCAGCAACAAGGAACTGATCGGCCAGGGGATCGGAAACATCGCCTGCGGGCTGTTCGGCGGGCTGCCCAGCGCCGGCGCCACCGTCCGATCGGTGGTGAACATTAGAAGCGGTGGTCAGACCCCGCTGTCGGCGGTCACCCACAGTGTCGTTCTGTTCGCATTCGTGGCGGGGCTCGGTGCGGTAGTGGAACACATTCCGCTCGCCCTGCTGTCCGGAATCCTGATACTCACCGCGGTCGGCATGTTCGACTGGAAGGCCATGCGCAGAGTGCATGTGGCACCGATAGGCGATGTCAGCGTCCTGTTTACGACGATGGCCATCACCGTCGCCGTTGACCTGACCGTCGCGGTGGCCGTGGGAATCGGCCTTGCGCTGCTCATCCTGGTGCTTCGCTCCCGGCGGCGTAGAGCCAACGTCACCCAAGACGACACCGGCACCTATTGCGTCGACGGCCCGCTGTCATTCTTGTCGGTCGATGGAGTGTTCACCCCGCTGCGGGACGGCCGCACCGATGTGTCGCTGAACCTAGAGAACGTCACCTACCTCGACAGCTCCGGCGCCAACGCTCTGCTGTATTTCATCGATCACTCCGAGAGGGATGGCATCAAGGTAAGCATCGTATGCATCCCACCCCGCATCAAGCGACGACTCACCGCAATCGCCGACGACGTGCAGCGCGACAAGCTCAACACCATCGTCAAGTCAGACTGACCGTCCACAACGGTCGCGGAGTTCGACCCGGTTGATTTGCCCCTGCGGGTCTCCCGGCGCTGGCGGGCAAAACCGTTAGACTTTCCTGCGATGTCCCCCCTGACGTCCGTCACAACGCCCCGCGACCGGGCATGACCGACCACCCCGAACGCGGCATCGAGGTCGGCCTGACCGGACGGCCGACCCGAGCGATCCCTGACCCGAAGCCGGTCATCTCCCACGGCCCAGCCAGGGTGGTGGCGATGTGTAATCAGAAGGGCGGCGTGGGGAAAACTACGTCGACGATCAACCTGGGCGCCGCGCTGGCCGAATGTGGCCGACGGGTGCTGCTGGTGGATATGGATCCCCAGGGCGCTCTGTCAGCGGGTCTGGGCGTTCCGCACTATGAACTGGAAAAGACGATCCACAACGTGCTGGTCGAGCCGCGGGTGTCGATCGACGACGTACTGATCCATACCCGGGTCAACAACATGGATTTGGTACCGAGCAACATTGACCTGTCGGCAGCCGAGATCCAGCTGGTCAACGAGGTCGGCCGCGAGCAGACCCTGGCTCGGGCGCTCCACCCGGTCCTCGACCGCTACGACTACGTGCTGATCGACTGCCAGCCGTCATTGGGCCTGCTCACCGTCAACGGACTGGCGTGCGCCAACGGCGTGGTCATCCCTACGGAATGTGAGTTCTTCTCGCTGCGCGGCCTGGCGTTGCTGACCGACACGGTCGAGAAGGTGCACGACCGGTTGAACCCGCGGCTGGAAATCAGCGGCATTCTGCTCACCCGCTACGACCCACGCACCGTCAACTCTCGCGAGGTCATGGCCCGCGTCGTCGAGCGGTTCGGTGATCTAGTCTTCGATACCGTGATCACCCGTACGGTTCGCTTCCCCGAGACCAGCGTCGCGGGCGAACCCATCACGACCTGGGCCCCCAAGTCCGGTGGCGCGTTGGCCTACCGCGCGCTGGCTCGCGAGTTCATACATCGATTCGGCGTGTGAACGACACCGCGAACGCAGGGATGGCACCGCAGAACGGCTACTCGGATGGTTTTCGGGTCCGGCTGACCAACTTCGAAGGCCCGTTCGACCTGTTGCTGCAGCTGATCTTCGCGCACCGCCTCGACGTCACCGAGGTGGCGTTGCACCAGGTCACCGACGACTTCATCGCCTACACCAAGGCGATCGGCGCCCAGCTGGACCTCGACGAGACCACCGCGTTCCTCGTGGTCGCCGCCACACTGCTCGACCTCAAAGCGGCCCGGCTGTTACCGGCCGGGCACGTCGACGACGAAGAGGATCTAGCCCTCTTGGAGGTACGTGACCTGCTTTTCGCCCGGCTCTTGCAATACCGGGCGTTCAAGCACGTCGCGGAGATGTTCGCCGAGTTGGAGGCCACCGCCTTACGCAGTTATCCGCGCGCAGTGTCATTGGAGGACCCATTCGTCAGATTGCTTCCCGAGGTGATGCTGGGCGTCGACCCAGAACGCTTCGCCGAGATCGCCGCGATCGCGCTGACCCCCCGGCCAGTGCCGAAGGTAGCTATCGGGCATCTACACGAGCAGACTGTATCGGTTGCCGAGCAGGCCAAACAGCTGCTGACGTTGCTGGAAGCACGAGGCAGTGGCCACTGGGCGACGTTTTCTGAGCTGGTCGCCGATTGTCAGGAACCGATAGAGATTGTCGGGCGCTTCCTGGCGCTGCTCGAGCTTTATCGGTCCCGAGCGGTAGCATTCGATCAATCAGAGCCCCTTGGCGTGCTCCAGGTTTCGTGGACCGGGGAACGGCCGACCAACGACGCCTTGGTAGAAGTCCGAGACCACTAGTGACCCGCGCCGACGAAGACGCGCCCTGCGGGCGCCGAAGCGATGAAAAGGAGTGGCGCTTGACCGACGAAGCGCCCGATCACAATCTGGGCTCTGCCGTTTCGGCGGGCATCCTGGACATCGCCGCGCCCGCTGAGCTGGATCCTCACGAACTCGGGCGGGTGTTGGAGGCATTGCTTTTGGTGGTGGACTCCCCGGTGACCGCCGAGGCGCTGGCCACGGCCACTGACCAACCCGTCTACCGGGTCGCCGCGAAGCTGCGGCTGATGGCCGACGAGCTCACCGAACGCGACAGCGGCATTGAACTGCGGCACACCCCTGGGGGTTGGCGGTTGTACACCCGCGCCCGATTCGCGCCGTACGTCGAGAAGCTGCTGTTGGACGGCGCGCGCGCCAAACTCACTCGCGCCGCGCTGGAGACCCTTGCGGTCGTGGCGTACCGGCAACCGGTGACGCGGGCTCGGGTAAGCGCGGTCCGTGGCGTGAACGTTGACGCCGTGATGCGGACGCTGTTGGCGCGCGGCCTCATCACCGAGGTGGGCACCGACGGCGACAGCGGCGCGGTGACGTTCGCAACTACCGAATTGTTCTTGGAGCGGCTGGGATTAACGTCACTGTCCGAGCTGCCCGATCTGGCACCGCTGCTTCCCGACGTCGACACCATCGATGACCTGAGCGCATCGCTGGACAGTGAGCCGCGTTTCATCAAGCTGGCCGGCGGTCAGCCACCCGACCAGACGCTGACGTTCGACGTGGACCGCGAGTGATGGTCGAGCTTGACCCGTCCCGGGGTACCCGCTTACAAAAAGTGTTATCCCAAGCCGGGATTGCATCGCGGCGCGCGGCGGAGAAGATGATCATCGATGGCCGCGTCGAGGTCGACGGGCAGTTGGTGACGCAGCTCGGGACCCGGGTGGACCCAGATGCCGCGGTGATCCGCGTCGACGGAGCCAGGGTGGTGGTCGACGATTCGTTGGTCTACCTCGCCCTCAACAAGCCTCGCGGTATGCACTCAACCATGTCCGACGATCGCGGCCGCCAGTGCATCGGCGACATGATCGAACGAAAAGTTCGGGGCAACAAGAAGCTTTTTCATGTGGGGCGGCTCGATGCCGACACCGAAGGGCTGATCCTGCTGACCAATGACGGTGAGTTGGCGCACCGGTTGATGCATCCCTCGTACGAGGTGGCCAAAACCTACCTGGCGACGGTGGCCGGGACGGTGCCACGGGGTTTGGGCAAGAATCTCAAGACAGGAATCGAGTTGGAGGACGGACCGGCCAGCATAGACAGTTTCGCTGTGGTGGACGCAATCCCGGGCAAGACATTGGTGCGTGTAACGCTGCACGAAGGACGCAACCGAATCGTGCGCCGACTATTGGCTGCCGCGGGATTTCCGGTAGAAGCTTTGGTGCGCACCGAGATTGGCCCGGTGTCGCTGGGCAAACAGCGCCCGGGCAGTGTTCGGGCGTTGAGTCGCGACGAGGTTGGGCAACTGTACAAGGCGGTGGGGCTGTGAGCGGAACGAGCGGAACGAGCGAAGTGAATGACGGGAGTGCAGCGAACCATCGGGCTGTGAATTACCGGAATGACGCGAATACCCAGCCTGGGACGGATCTGGTGATCGCTATCGATGGCCCGGCAGGAACTGGAAAGTCCGCTGTTTCAAGGGCTTTAGCGCGTAAGCTGGGTGCGCGTTTCTTGGACACGGGTGCGATGTATCGCATGGTGACACTCGCGGTGCTGCGCGCCGGGATCGACCCGGCGGATGCCGAGGCAGTCACAGATTGCGCGTCCGCCGCGCGGTTGACGGTCGGTTACAGCCCCGAGGCGAGCAGCTTTCACCTTGGTGGAGAAGATGTTTCGGCAGAAATTCGCGGTGACGATGTCACCGGGGCGGTGTCGGCGGTGTCGGCGGTGCCTGCCGTGCGCGAGCTGCTGGTCGATCAACAGCGCGCCTTGGCCGAGGGAGCGGGCAGCATCGTTGTCGAGGGCCGCGATATCGGTACCGCGGTCTTTCCCGACGCACCGGTGAAAATTTTCCTTACCGCATCGGCCGAAACCCGCGCGCGGCGCCGCAACGACCAGAATATTGCGGCCGGTTTGGCAAACGATTACGGTGCCGTGCTGGCCGACGTGCGTCGGCGTGACCATCTCGATTCCACTCGAGCGGCGTCACCGCTGCGGGCGGCGTCGGATGCGATCGTCGTCGACACCAGCGACATGACCGAGGCCGAGGTGGTCGCCCGTCTGCAGGAGTTGGTGACGCAGCGAAGCGGAGCGCTGCGGTGACCCAGGACGGCACCTGGTCTGACGAAAGCGACTGGGAACTAGTCGATTCCGAACCCGAGACGTTGGCTGAGTCAGGGGCGGCCCCGGTCGTGGCGATCGTGGGCCGGCCTAATGTCGGCAAATCGACGTTGGTCAATCGGATCCTGGGCCGCCGCGAAGCAGTGGTGCAGGACGTTCCAGGGGTCACACGTGACCGCGTGTCCTATGACGCTTTGTGGAGCGGGCGCCGATTCGTGGTGCAGGACACCGGTGGATGGGAACCCGACGCCAAGGGCTTGCAGCAACTGGTAGCCGAACAGGCGTCGGTGGCGATGCGTACCGCCGACGCGGTAATTCTGGTCGTGGACACAAGTGTCGGTGCCACCACCGCCGACGAGGCCGCGGCCCGCATCTTGCTGCGCTCGGGCAAGCCGGTTTTCTTGGCCGCGAACAAGGTTGACAGCGAAAAGGCCGAAGCGGATGCGGCGTCGCTATGGTCGCTGGGACTAGGTGAGCCGCATGCGATCAGCGCGATGCACGGCCGCGGTGTGGCGGACCTACTCGACGAGGTGTTGGCTGCGCTGCCTGAGTTGGGGGAGTCGCCAGCAGCGGAAGGCGGTCCCCGCCGGGTGGCGCTCGTCGGCAAGCCCAACGTGGGTAAGAGCTCCCTGCTGAACAAGCTGGCCGACGATCAGCGGTCGGTGGTGCACGAGCTTGCAGGCACCACCGTCGACCCGGTGGACTCACTGATCGAACTGGGCGGCAAGGTCTGGCGCTTTGTCGATACGGCTGGTCTACGCCGCAAGGTCGGTCAAGCCAGCGGCCACGAGTATTACGCGTCGGTGCGCACCCACAGTGCGATAGATGCCGCCGAAGTGGTGATCGTGCTTGTTGACGCGTCGCGGCCGCTCACCGAGCAAGACCTGCGCGTGCTATCTATGGTCATCGAGGCTGGGCGGGCCTTAGTGCTGGCGCTCAACAAGTGGGATCTGGTCGACGAAGATCGACGTGAACTACTCGAGCGGGAGATCGACCGCGAATTGGTGCAGGTCCGGTGGGCGCAGCGGGTCAACATTTCGGCCATGACCGGACGGGCGATACAAAAGCTCGTACCCGCTATGGAGAACGCGCTGGCGTCGTGGGACACCAGAATCGCGACCGGTCCTTTGAACAGCTGGTTCAAAGAGGTAATAGCGGCCACGCCGCCCCCGGTGCGCGGCGGCAAGCAGCCGCGGATCCTGTTCGCCACCCAGGCCACGGCCCGACCACCGACGTTCGTGCTGTTCACCTCGGGTTTCCTGGAGGCGGGCTACCGGCGCTTCCTGGAGCGACGGCTGCGTGAGACGTTCGGTTTCGACGGCAGTCCGATCCGAATCAACGTCCGGGTGCGCGAGAAGCGTGGGGCCAAGCGCCGCTGACCGGATCCAGTGTGCGCTCGCGGTTTCTGGTGTGCCCCCACGGCGGGAATCCGGCGACTTTTGCGCCCTGCGTGCGCAGTCGATCGGCCAGATAGTCCCACATTGCGAGTGATATCTCCTGTATCGCAGGACTATGCTATTGACTTCGACTGGAGTTGCCTCCTACTATTTCTCGCATAGTGGGTGCACCCACCCGCGTCATGGGAGTAGGTGGATTTGCTGATGAAGGAAATGGCGCGGTTCAGCGTGCAACACAAGTCGATATTGATCACCGGCGCAACCGGTTCGCTTGGGCGAGTCGCAGCTCAGGCGCTGGCTGAGGCCGGAGCTCGGCTGACCCTGGCCGGCGGCAACTCCGCCGGCTTGACGGCACTGGTCGACAACGCCGGTATCGACAACGCCGTGGTCGTCGAGCGCAGGCCCGAGACGCCGGCGGATGCGCAGGCCATGGTCGAGGCGGCCATCGCTCGCCACGGCCGCCTCGACGGGGTTCTGGTCGCGTCGGGCATGAACCACGTCGAGCCCATCACTGCGATGGCGGTCGACGACTTCGACAAGGTCATGGACGCGAATGTGCGGGGCGCCTGGCTGGTATGCCAGGCGGCCGGACGGGTGTTGCTCGACCAGGGCGACGGTGGCAGCGTTGTGCTGGTTTCCTCGGTTCGGGGCGCACTTGGCCATTCCGCCGGTTACAGCGCTTACTGCCCCTCCAAAGCAGGCACCGACCTTCTCGCCAAATCCCTGGCGGCTGAATGGGGTACTGCCGGAGTCAGAGTAAATGCGCTGGCACCCACTGTTTTTCGGTCCGAGTTGACCGAGTGGATGTATGCCGACGACGAGAAAGGGCGGTCCACCCGCGAGGCGATGTTCGCCCGAATTCCGTTGCGCCGCTTCGCCGAGCCGGACGACTTCGTCGGTGCGTTGATCTATCTGCTCAGCGACGCATCGAGCTTTTTCACCGGTCAGGTGATGCATCTAGACGGCGGGTACACGGCATGCTGACCCAGCGATCCGGGCACGGATTCTCTCGCGCAGCCGTCATCGGAGCCGGTCTGATGGGCCGCCGCATCGCCGGCGTGCTGGCGTCGGCCGGCCTCGAGGTGATGATAACCGACACCAATGCCGAAATCCTTGACACCGCGGCCGCCGAAGCTCGCGAAGTGTCGGGAGCCGAGCGCGGATCAGTGAGCACAACAAGCGATTTGGGGTCGGCAGTGCAACACGCCGACCTCGTCGTGGAGGCCATCATCGAAAACCTCGCGATCAAGCAGCAGCTGTTTGAGCGACTAGCTGGCCTGGCCCCAAAAGCGTTGCTGGCCACCAACACATCCGTCCTGCCGGTCGGTGCCGTAACCGAACGGGTCGAGAACGGCGGCCGGGTGATCGGTATGCACTTTTGGAACCCGCCCGATCTCATCCCGGTCGTCGAGGTGGTGCCCAGTGCCAGGACCGCCGCCGACACGGTGGAGCGCACTTTTGCGCTGCTGACTGCGGCGGGCAAAATGCCGGTGCGCGTCGGCCGCGATGTGCCCGGGTTCATCGGCAACCGGCTCCAGCACGCGCTATGGCGCGAGGCGATAGCGCTCGTCGCTGACGGTGTGTGTGATGCTGAGACAGTAGATCTGGTGGTACGCAACACGATTGGCCTGCGGCTCGCGACACTGGGCCCGCTGGAAAACGCCGACTATATAGGTCTGGAACTCACTTTGGCCATCCACGAAGCAGTGATTCCCGGCCTCAACAGCAACCCGCATCCCAGTCCGCTACTGCGTCAACTTGTTACCGACGGGCAACTCGGGGCCCGCACCGGGCACGGTTTTCTCGACTGGCCCGCAGGTGCCCTCGCGCGCACGGCGGCCAGACTTTCCCAGCACATCAGTGCGCAACTGGAATCCGACAACAACGAAGGGAAGCACTAATCATGAGTTTCACCTGGCCGCTCGGTGCGGCCGAGTCCAAGTTGGAGTTCTACGACCTATCGCACCCGTGGGGGCACGGCGTGCCGGCCTGGCCGTACTTCGAGGACGTCAAGATCGAACGGCTGCACACCATGGCCAGAAGCCGTGTGCTCACCCAAAAGATCACCACCGTCATGCATTCCGGCACGCACATCGACGCCCCGGCGCACGTGGTCGAAGGAACGCCCTTTCTGCACGAGATCCCGCTGAGCGCCTTCTTTGGCACCGGCGTCGTCGTCTCCATTCCGAAGAACAAGTGGGGCGTGGTCACCGCGGAGGACCTGGAGAAGGCCAGCCCCGAGATCCGGCCCGGTGACATCGTCATCGTCAATACCGGCTGGCACCACAAGTACGCCGACAGCGCGGAGTATTACGCCTATTCGCCGGGCTTCTACAAGGAAGCCGGCGAGTGGTTCGCGGCCAAGGGTGTCAAGGCGGTCGGCACCGATACGCAGGCGCTGGACCACCCGCTGGCGACGTCGATCGGCCCGCATGGTCCCGCGGAGTTCACCGGTGGCCTACTGCCGTGGGCGGTCCACGAGTACGAGGAGGAGACCGGCCGTAAGGTGCTCGACGACTTCCCGGAGTGGGAGCCCTGCCACCGGGCGATCCTGTCGAAGGGAATTTACGGCTTCGAGAATGTGGGCGGCGACCTGGACAAGGTCACCGGTAAGCGGGTCACTTTCGCCGCCTTCCCCTGGCGCTGGGTGAATGGTGACGGCTGCATCGTCCGCTTGGTAGCCATCGTCGACCCAACCGGGGCCTACCGCATCGAGACGGGGGCTTGATGAACGTCACTCGGGTGTCGCAAGCACCTGAATACACCGCTGCGCTGCACCGTGACGTGCTCACGGTGCGGCTGCAGGGCTACGAGGCCGGACCAACCGAGCGCTTCTGGGTTGGCCTATCCACCTACCGGCCCGGCGGGATCGCCGACCTGAGCGCAGTGCAAGAGGAGGCAGTCTATGTCGTGATCGAGGGCGAGCTGGTCGTCAGATCCGAGGGAACCGAAACGGTTCTGAGCCGGCTCGACAGCGTCTATTTCGCCAAGGGCGAGGTGCGCACGCTGGAGAACCGTTGTGACCGTGAGGCGTTGCTGTTGGTGGCTATTGCGCACTCGCAGGAGCGCGAGTCATGAGCGTCATTGTCACGGTCGCCCCCACCGGACCCATCGCGACTAAGGCTGACAACCCGGCGCTACCAACGACTCCAGAGGAAATCGCGACCGCAGTCCAGCAGGCCTATGATGCCGGCGCCGCGGTGGCACACATTCACCTGCGCGACGAAAATGACAGGCCCACAGCGGATCTGAGCATTGCCAGGCGGACGATGGACCTGATCAGCGCGCGGTGCCCGATCCTGATTCAGCTGTCCACGGGAGTCGGCTTGACTGTGCCGTTCGAAGAGCGCGAGAAACTGGTGGAGTTGCACCCGCGAATGGCTACGCTCAACCCGTGCTCGATGAGTTTCGGCACCGGCGAATTTCGCAACCCGCCCGATGACGTCCGCCGGCTGGCGGCCCGGATGCGCGAGCTGGACATTAAGCCGGAGCTGGAAATCTATGACACCGGGCATCTGGAGGCGTGCCTGCGATTGTGGGAGGAGGGGCTGCTCGCCGAACCCCTGCAGTTCAGCATTGTGCTTGGTGTGCGGGGAGGGATGGCCGCCACCGCGGACAATCTACTGACGATGGTGCGTCGGCTACCTGTCGGCGCGATCTGGCAAGTGATTGCGATCGGCAAGGCCAACTTAGAGTTGACGGCAATGGGCCTGGCCCTGGGTGGTAACGCGCGGGTGGGTCTCGAAGACACTCTGTACTTGCGCAAAGGAGAGCTGGCTCCGACCAATCTGGCGCTGGTGTTGCGCACAATGCGGCTGGTCGACGCCCTGGACTTGACGGTCGCCTCAGTTGACGAAGCCGAGGCGCGGCTGTGCCTGCCCGGCAGTGTGGTGAATTCTTGAGAGGAGCGCATCAGTGAGCATTGGCGGCGAAGCTTCCGACGTCCGTAGTGGAGGGATCCAGGTAATTGCCCGCGCGGCCGAGATCTTGCGGGTGCTGCAAGCCCACCCCGGTGGACTTAGCCAAGTGGAGGTCGGTGAGCGGGTGGGAATGGCCCGGTCCACGGTGAGCCGGATACTCAACGCACTCGAGAGTGAGGGTCTGGTGGTCTCGCGTGGAACGCGGGGACCCTACCGGCTAGGCCCGGAGATCGCGCGGATGGCCAGCACCGTGCGGCTCGGTGTGGTGACGGACCTGCACCCGCTGCTCACCGAGTTGTCGCGCGAGCTGGACGAGACGGTGGACCTGTCGATCCCGGACGGGGATCGCGCCGATTTCATCGACCAAGTTGTTCCGGCGCGCCGGCTGCGGGCGGTAAGCGCAGTGGGGGAGTCGTTCCCGCTGTACTGCTGCGCCAACGGCAAGGCGCTGCTGGCGTCGCTGCCGCCAGAGCAGCAAGCCCGGGCGCTGCCGAGTCGGCTGGTGCCACTAACCGCGAACACCATCACCGACCGAGCGGTGTTGCGCGACGAGCTTGCACAGGTCAGCCGCGCCGGAGTGGCCTATGACCGTGAAGAGCAGACCGACGGTATCTGTGCGGTAGGGATCGCGCTACCGGGGGTGACTGATCAATTGGTTGCCGTCAGCGTGCCCGTTCCGGCGCAGCGGTTTTACGGCCGCGAAGAAGAACTTGCTCAGGCACTGTTGGCTTGGGCGGGAAAGGTCAACACGTGGTTCAAGGCCACGGTATGAGGAGGAGCAAGATGACAGAAGGGTTGCGCGACAAGCTTGTTGGAGCTTGGGAGCTGGTGTCCTATGTTGAGCGGGATAGTCCCGACAGCCCGCCCAAGCACCCCCATGGTGCCGACGCGCAGGGATTGATCATGTACACCCCGGACGGGTATATGTCGGCACAGATCCAGTCGTCTGGCCGGCCGAACTACGACCGGCCGGCGGCCAGCGGGGGTACCACCGAGCAGGCGGCAGCTGCGGCATTGGGATATCTCGCCTACAGCGGACGGTATTTCGTCGATGAGTCCACAGGCGATATTCGTCATGAGGCGAAGCTGTCCCTGGTCCCGAACTACCTGGGCCAGTTTCATCTGCGCCACAGCGACCTCGACGGTGACCAGCTCACCCTGTCGTCGGAGTTGACCTTGCCCGACGGTCGGACGGTGTACTCGTCGCTGCTATGGAAGCGGGCTGAGCAGGTTGCCTAGGCTGTGGCCGGGTTGCGGTTCGCTTGCGGTAGGCTTTCGACCTGCCGCCGGCGGACTCACCGGCGACCGGGCTGTGGCGCAGTTTGGTAGCGCACTTGACTGGGGGTCAAGTGGTCGCAGGTTCAAATCCTGTCAGCCCGACAATACATAAATAGGTTTGAACAGCACTGATGCGGCCTGTGGCAAACTTTCGCTGGGTCCTGTGTGACGGCCGTTTGGGACCACAACTGGTTCGAACGCAGCTTTCGAACCCCACTAAGGCCCCGCCGATTGAGTTCAAACGACGTGGGCTTAGTAGGGACGCTCGTCGCATTTGGTCGAGCAAAGCGTCGTGGGCTGGAGCGACAGCGCAGCGTGGTCGTCCTGCGTCCCGTGGAGACGCCTGCCTTGATATCGACTAGTGGCGCCCGACTTGACCGCTGGTCAAGGGGTTCAGGCCGTCGACGTTCTGAGGCGTTGCTTCGAAGCGCTTCGTATCGTCAAACACAGTCGCCATTACTTCGGCGCGCAAGTAATGAATCGCTGTTAGAGTAATGGACATGGAAGTTACGATTACCGTTACCAGGAAAGGGCAGACGACGCTTCCGGTCGCCGTTCGTCGCCGGCTTGGTTTGGCCGACTCGGGCGGAGTGTTGCGCGCGCATCTGAACGAGGACACCGGCGAACTCATCATCACCAAACCGCCAAGTGTCAACGACTTGAGCGAACGCGTAAGTCGCCACATCAAGCCGGGCACCCGCCCGCTGCTAAATGTCGACGACTTCTACCAGTCCCAGCGCGACTCGCAGGCGTGATGCCCACCTTTGGCGGTTCACTTGACGCCAATGTTGTCCTCCGCCTGCTGCTTAACGATGTGCCGGACCAGCACGCAGCCGCAGTTGCACTAGTTGAAAGAGTCGATGTGCCATTTGTCGTGTCGGACATCGCCGTGGTCGAGGTCGTCTTCGCACTGTGCCGTCATTACAAATTCACCCGCGCCGCGGCAACTGAGGCGATCGAGGGCCTGATGTCGTTGACCCGGATCGAGTGCAACCGTGTCATGTTCAGGCGCGCGTTGGCGCTTTTCACCGATCGCCCGAAACTCTCATTCGAGGATTGCTGCCTGGCCACATACGCAGAATTGGCGAATGCCGAACCATTGTGGACCTTCGATAAAAAACTTGCTGGCCAGGCGGATTCGGCCCGGCTTGTGCCGATGTAACCGAAACCTCGCCAACTTCTGGCAGCATCGCACCGGTGCGGCGGGTCGGGACCAGTTTGGGACCACACGCTGTGCGCGACGCTGAACGACCTGCACGTCTGTGAACGTCATGCGCGGACGCCAAAAGCGTACAGGCGACCCGTGACGCGCGGAAATGTGCAACCGCTATTTACTGGGGTCAAGTGGTCGCAGGTTCAAATCCTGTCAGCCCGACACAGGTCAGAGGCAGTTTTCGGCCGTCCTAACGGCCGAAAACTGCCCCGTTGCCCAAACGCTATACCCAAACGGGTTTTCGGTGCTGGGGTTTGGTGCTGGCACGCCAGCAACGGCGCGAGACGAAATCCCACGCGCTGTTGCAAGCGGCGCCGCCGACCAAAACACGCGACATTCTCTGTCCCTTCTTTGTGAAGGTCTGAGCCAGTCCGGTGAATGATCAGGTTCGTCGACTTTGCTCGCGCTGGGCGGCATGCGCTGGCATCGCTAACGGCTCGAAGCATGTGGTGCTGACCCAACCGCCATGCCCACCCGGCGGGCCTGCCGAGGTGAAGAGCCAGGCGCAAGGTGTGAGACTTTCCAGCCAAATCCCCGCAAGATTTCCGAGCTAGCCTCTCGACGATTGACGTGGGCGGTGTCGAGGACTGGGCCGCCTTGCGCGCACCGGTAGCACCTCCATTGCAGCTGCGCGTTGTCCATGGGGTTGTCAGCCGTCAAACAGTTAAGTGAATGGAACGCCGAATGCGCCATACCGTGCCAGTGATGGCGTCGCCGATGTTGCGGTGTTGGTGGGTGGTGCTGCGATGAGAGGAGCGGTCTGATGGCGTTTGTGGTGGTGGGGCCGCAGTGGGTGGGGGCGGCGGCCGAGGAATTGGCCAGGTGGGGGTCGGTGATTGATGCGGCCAACGCGACGGCGCGGGAGTTGACGCCGCAGCTGGTGCGGCCGCCGGGGATGAGGTGTCGGCGGCGATTGCTGGGTTGTGGGGTGAGTATGGGCAGGCCTATCAGGTCCTTGGCGCGCAGGCCGCGATGTTTCACCAGCAGTTTGTGCACGCCCTTAACGCGGGGGTGGGCGC
>NZ_VTZN01000084.1 GCF_008370645.1 Mycobacterium simiae | reverse complement strand
ACGCACACTCGACGCGATGCACCTGCCAGTGGCCGGCCAGGGCGGGCTACGGCGTGACGATGTTGAAACCCGGATTGGGCCGATCCAGGACACCGAGGAAAGTCGACAGCACCGTATCGTCGCCGGACACTTCGAAACCCGGCGAAGTGAGGTCCCCCAACGCCGCGGCAACCAGACGAACCTTGTTGCCGACGGTCACCGTTGCGTGCGCTGTTGCCGAATCGGCTGCAAGCTTCCGATGTATCAGCACGCCGTTGCGCAGCGTGAGCCGATAATTTTCGTCTTGCTCGGTGAAAGTGAAGTCGATAGCCAGGTCAAGATGCCACGCGCGGGGACCGTTGATGCTGATCGCCAAGACACCGAAAATGTGGTCCAACGTCAGCTGATCGAAAAACGTGGCCGACGGGACCTGACCCGACGTGCCCACGTTGCCGGAGCGCAATTCGGTGCTGCCGGACAAGAAGAAATTGCGCCAGGTCGCACATTCCGCCCCGTACGCCAGTTGCTCCAGCGTGTCAGCGTAGAGTTCGCGGGCGCCGACGTGATTGCTGTCGGTGAACACCGCATGATCGAGAAGTGTTGCAGCCCAACGAAAGTCACCGTCAGCGACGGCTTTGCCGGCCAGCTCTACCACGCGGTCGATCCCACCCATCGCCTCGACGTAACGCGGAGCGATGGCCTCGGGTGGGTGAGGCCATAACCGGCCCGGATTACCGTCGAACCAACCCATATAGCGTTGGTAGATCGCCTTCACGTTATGGCTGACCGACCCGTAGTAGCCGTGGGTATTCCACGCCTGCTCCAGCGCGGGCGGCAGTTGGAACATTTCGGCGATCTCGACTCCGGTGTATCCCTGGTTGAGCAACCGCAGCGTCTGGTCGTGCAGGTAGGAATACATGTCGCGCTGTTGGGAGAGAAACTCGACGATGTTGTCCTGCCCCCACGTCGGCCAGTGATGGGAGGCAAAGACCACGTCGGTCCGGTGACCGAAGGTGTCGATAGCCTCCGTGAGGTAGCCCGACCAGGCACGCGGGTCGCGTACCAGGGCGCCGCGCAAGGTCAGCAAGTTGTGCATGTTGTGGGTGGCGTTTTCGGCCATGCACAGCGCGCGGAAGCGCGGGAAGTAGAAGTGCATCTCAGCTGGGGCCTCGCTGCCCGGCGCCATTTGGAATTCGATCTCGACGCCGTCGATGGTGTGTTTCTCACCGGTTTTCTTGATGTCGACGGTCGGCACGATCAGCGAAACATCGCCGGTCGAAAGGGTCTGTCCGAGACCACAACCCACTTGCGCCTGGGGGCCGCGAGGCAGGTAGGACCCGTACATGTAGCCCGCGCGGCGCATCATCGCTCCGCCGGCGTAGATGTTCTCCTGAACCGCGTGCGCGGTGAAGCCGTCCGGCGCTAGCACCGCGACCTTGCCGGCGTCGACATCTGCCTGCGACGTGACTCCCAGGACACCGCCAAAGTGATCGACGTGGCTGTGGGTGTAGATCACCGCGACGACTCGACGGTCACCGCCTCGGTGGGCGCGATACATCTCCAGGGCCGCTGCGGCGACCTCGGTGCACACCAACGGATCAATGACAATGATGCCGGTGTCGCCCTCGACGAAGCTGATATTCGATATGTCCAAGCCGCGCACTTGGTAGATACCGGGCACCACTTCGTATAAGCCTTGTTTGGCGGCGAGGGTCGATTGCCGCCACAGGCTGGGATGCACCGATGTCGGCGCGGGGCCATTCAGAAACGAATAGGCGTCATTGTCCCAAACCACGCGGCCGTCGGCGGCCTTGATGACGCATGGCGACAACGCCGTGATGAATCCACGATCAGCATTGTCGAAATCTGTTGTGTCAGCGCTCGGCTGAACATACTCGCGATGAGCGGACTCGACGGCGCCGGAGGGCGGCTTGGGGTTCACCGACAATACATTGCCATCAATGCGACCGTGCCCGAAAGATACTCTCAAGGACTAACAGGAAAACCAGAGCATAGAAATAGTTGCTTGGGGCTCTAGATCTTGGACAAGTTAGCCCGCATACTGCCGAAGCGGTCCTCAAAGCCGATGGACCGCTACAACGGCAAAGGAGCACAGGTGAAGCGTGGACTGACGGTCGCGGTGGCCGGAGCGGCTATTTTGGTCGCAGGTCTTTCTGGATGTTCGAGCAACAAGTCCACCACGAGCGGTGGTGGGACTTCGAGCACAGGTGCGACATCGGCAAGCACCGGAGGTAGCGGAGCCTCCGGAACGAAGGTCCTCATCGACGGACAGGACCAGCACGTAACCGGCTCGGTTGTCTGCACGACGGCAGCCGGCAACGTCAACATCGCGATCGGCGGGGCAGCTACCGGCATCGCTGCCGTGCTCACTGACACCAACCCTCCCGAGGTGAAGTCAGTCGGTCTCGGCAATGTCAACGGCGTCACCCTCGGCTACACCTCAGGCACCGGTCAGGGCAAAGCTGAGGCGACCAAGAACGGCAGCACCTACAAGATCACTGGCACCGCGACCGGGGTGGACATGGCCAACCCGATGCAGCCAGTGAACAAGCCGTTCGAAATCGACGTGACGTGTTCCTAGCCGGACGAGGATGAGGCGGGCGGTTGCCAATCGTCGAGTGGCAACCGCACCGCGAACTCGGTATGGCCCGGTGTGCTGTGCAACGTGATAGTTCCGCCGTGTGCTTTGACGACGGCGGACACGATCGCCAGGCCCAGCCCGGTGCTGCCGCCTTTGCGTGACCGCGAGGTGTCGCCGCGGGCGAACCGCTCGAACACCTCCGATTGCAGCCCGGCCGGAATCCCTGGTCCGTTGTCGATCACCTGCAGCAAAGCATGCGCCGGCTGGGTGCTCAATCTGGTCGTCACCACGGTGCCGTCGCCGGTATGGACGCGGGCGTTGGCGAGCAAATTCGCTACCACCTGGTGCAGCCGGGCGGCATCCCCGGTGATCATCACGGGTTCGGGAGGCAAGTCAAGCTCCCACTGGTGATCCGGGCCGGCGATATGTGCGTCACTGACCGCGTCGACCGCCAAACGGGACAGGTCCACGGGCACCCGTTCCAGCGGCCGGCCGGAGTCCAGACGAGCCAGCAGCAGTAGGTCCTCGACGAGCCGGGTTATCCGCTCGGTCTCCGAGGCCACCCGGTTCATGGCGTGTGCTACCGCCTCCCGGTCGTCACTCATGCGCTGCGCCAGTTCGGTATAACCGCGGATCGCGGCGAGCGGAGTGCGCAGCTCGTGGCTAGCGTCGGCGACGAATTGGCGGACCCGCGTCTCACTGGCCTGCCGCGTCGACAAGGCGGCCGCAATGTGGTCGAGCATCCGGTTCAGCGCCGACCCGAGTTGACCCACTTCGGTGTAGGGGTTGGCGTCGGTTTCGGGCACGCGGACCGGCAATTCGACTTCGCCGCGATCCAGCGGCAAATCGACGACTTCGGTCGCGGTTTGGGCCACTCGCCGCAACGGCCTCAGCGCCTGTCTGATGATCATGGCGCCGGCGGTGGTGGCGACCACCAGGGCGACTACGGTGACGATCCCGAACATAATCAGCATCTGGAACATGGTGTTGTCGACCCCTGCCATCGACAGACCGGTGACGATGACGTCGGTGCGGTTGCGACTGGGGGCGGCGACGACACGGTAGCGGCCGAGCCCGTCCAGGTCGAGGGTCACCGGCGTACGGCTGGCCGCAATCTGTGCTAACTGAGATTGCGCGGTCGGGCTTAACGCGGACCGGGCGCCGCTGCTGGTGAGGTAGCCAGCGTCGATCGTCTTGCCATCGCCGACCACGGCCGCAACCATGCCTGCTGGCTGGCCCGGTGCGTCCAGAAACCTCGGGCCCGGGCCGGGCCGTTGGTAGCGTGGTTCGTGCCGGCGAGGCGGGTCGGGGTAGAGCAGGGCTGATCGGTAGGACGTCCCGCTCAGTTGGCTATCGAGCCGTGTCACCAGGTAGTGGTGCAGTGCCAGTTCGGTTGCCGCGGTGATTCCGATACACACAACCGCAAGCACCACGACCTGTCCGACCAGCAGCTGCAGGCGAAGTGACCAGGCGCGGGGCGTCTTAGCGGGCCGGCTTGAGGACATAGCCGGCGCCACGCAGCGTGTGGATCATGGGTTCGCGACCATGGTCGATCTTCTTGCGCAGGTAGGAGATGTACAACTCAACGATGTTGGACCGGCCGCCGAAGTCGTAACTCCATACCCGGTCCAGAATCTGCGCCTTGCTCAGCACCCGCCTGGAGTTGCGCATCATGAAGCGCAATAGCTCAAACTCGGTGGAGGTCAACGAGATTGGTTCGTCGGCACGGGTGACTTCATGACTATCCTCGTCCAGAATCAAGTCTCCGACCACCAGTTGTGCGCCGCTGTCGACCGTCGTGACGCCGGTGCGGCGCAGCAGCGCCCGCAATCGCAGCACCACCTCCTCGATGCTGAACGGCTTGGTTACGTAATCGTCGCCACCGGCGGTCAACCCGGCAATGCGATCCTCCACTGCGTCCTTGGCCGTCAAGAGCAGTACCGGCAGGCCGGGGTTTTCCTTGCGGAGGCTGTGCAATACATCCAAGCCACTCATGTCGGGAAGCATCACGTCGAGCACGACGATGTCGGGCCGCTCGGCGCGGGCCACTGCAACGGCCGACGCGCCGTCCGGTGCGGTGGCGGTGTCCCAGCCCTCGTAGCGCAACGCCATCGAAACCATCTCGGCGAGCACGGGTTCATCGTCGACCACGAGCACGTTGACCGGTTGGCCGTCGGCGCGACACATGACGACGCGCTCAACTGGACTTCGGGGCGTCGTCACGCTTCCAGTATCCGCACCCCGACTAGGCCGAAGCTATGCCGTTGCTATGCGCAGGCTGTGAAAGGTCGCGCGACCGTACGACCGTTGAGGTTTCAGTCGTCCGGTTAGTACCAGTAGCGCCTGCCGGCGACTGGGCGGCCCATCGAGCCCAAGGCCCACAGCACTGCCCCGATCACGAGCAAGACAACACCGAGCACCGTGAGCAAATGAATGCCGAACACGAAACCGAGGATGAGCAAGATAGCGCCGACGACAATCATGGGGACTTCCTTTACATTGCGAGTATGTGATCAATCGAATCCATTGCGCTGGGCTGCGGCAAATGGCAATCCGTTACTTTTGGATTGACACCGAGGTAATTCAGCGGCCCGGCGATTATCGTGACCGCAACTGTTCCCACCGAGGCGCAACTTGCTTGCTCGCCTTTGAAGTAGCCGCGCTGCCAAGTCGCGAACACGCCGATGAGCAGCCAAACAATCACAATCGCCCCGATGACTCCGCGCATGGTGACCTCCGTCGTGTCCGAGAAGAATCTCGTGGCGGTCGACGTACCCGTTGCACGCTTGTCTAAACGTGTCGGCGGGATATTAGTGCGGAATTCGGTTAAGCCACGCCGTGGCGCGCTTGGTGGAGGCGCGGGACAACCACGCGTCCTGGATCAACTCAGTTAGTTCTGCGGGGTCGATTTCTCCCAATCGACTGGCCCGCACGAGGACTGAGGGATGTCCGTCGAAGTGGGGGGTGGTGAAAAACGGCGATGCGGGATCTTGGACCAGGGCCAGCTTGTCGCCCTCGGACTCCACCCACAGGATGATCACATCGGTATAGCGTTCGCCGCTGTCCGGGTCTATCGCGTCGGGCCGCGGAGTGCGGAAGTAGACGAACGACTTAGCGCCCACCTGGTATACCGGATTTCCCTTCGGCCCCTCCAAGCGCGTGACGTACGGCATCGACGCGGCGATCCGATGCACATCGTCCACGGTGGCACCTCGCTTAGCCATGACGGTGACAATACCGCTGTCACGAGCCGCCGTGGTGCGGCTTGGTGCTCATGGCAGCGGGTCAGCATCGGCGACAAGCATTGCGGTAAGGGAGGATTGGCACGATCTAGCCGCCCGAGCTGCCAGCCACGGTGGCCTCGACCGGCGCGGCCCTCCTGCCCGGTGAAGACCACGTCCCCGATCCATTGGCGAATTACCGGCGACGTCATCGCGTCAGGGTAGGTTTTGACAGGTGGACCTGGACGCGGTAGCGGCATGGATGTCCACGCAGGGACTGGGCGAGGGCCCCTTGGAGGATGTCTCCGCCGTGACCGGCGGAACTCAGAACGTCATGTTGCACTTCACCAGGTCCGGTCGACCCTACGTGCTGCGGCGCGGGCCGCAGCACCTGCGCCCGCGCAGCAACACCGTGATACTGCGCGAAACCACGGTGCTGGCAGCGCTAGCCGGCTCCGACGTCCCGCATCCGCGCCTGATCGCCACCTGCGCCGACACTGGGGTACTCGGCGACGCGGTCTTCTACCTGATGGAGCCCGTCGACGGTTTCAACGCCGGTGAAGGGCTGCCGCCGCTGCACGCCGGCGATCCTGAAGTGCGGTTCCAGATGGGTCTGTCGATGGCCGATGCGCTGGCCAGACTGGGCGCTGTCGACCACGTCGCGGTCGGGCTCGCCGACTTGGGCAAACCGGACGGCTTCTTGGAACGCCAAGTGCCACGTTGGCTTTCAGAGCTGGAGTCTTATCAGCAGTTCGACGGCTACCCGGGCCCGCAAATCCCGGGAGTCGAGCAGGTGTCCGCGTGGCTACAGCGCCATCGACCGTCGAGGTGGACGCCCGGCATCATGCACGGCGACTACCACGCCGGCAACGTCATGTTCTCCTGGACCGGGCCGGACGTGGTCGCCATCGTGGACTGGGAAATGTGCACGATCGGCGACCCGCTGCTCGACTTGGGCTGGCTGCTGGCCACCTGGCGCCAGCCGGACGGGTCCAGTGTGTTCGGCCACGCCCTGAGCGGCCAAAGCGGATTGGCCACTCCCGACGATCTGCTGCACCGGTACGCCGCCAACACCACGCGGAACCTGTCGCACATCACCTGGTACACCGTGCTGGCCTGCTTCAAGCTCGGCATCGTGATCGAGGGCACGCTGGCCCGGGCATGCGCAGGCAAAGCCGAAAAGGAAGTGGGCGATCAATTGCATGCGGCCACCGTGCAGCTGTTCGAACGGGCGTTGAACATTATCGAGTCGCAGTACTAGTTGACTTGCGCAGAGCGCGACGACATCCTGACATCTGCCGGTGGCACTTACCGCAGGCCGTGCTTCAAAGACCGCTATCAGCCTCATAGTCGGGTCTATCGTCGGGGGCAGCGGCGATGATCGTCCCAGCGGCCGCTGAAGGAGGCCACACGTGACTGCGCTACAACCCGGCACCACGAACGCAGAGTGGGTTCGGGAGGTGTTTCGCCGTGTGTTCGACGAACGTGATTTCTCCCAGGCACAAGACTTCTGGAGCGACGACTCGGTCGATTACTTCCTCGCCACCGGCGAAACTGTGCGCGGGGCAGCGGCCTTGACGCAGTGGTTCACGGGACTCTTCGCAGCGGTCCCAGATTGGCGGCTGGTGATACAGAATATCGTCGATGACGGCACAGGCCAGGTCGTGGTCCAGTGGAAGGGCGGCGGATCGTTCACGGGATCACCTTTTCAGGGCATCGAAGCGACCGGCCGCCGAGTCGAGATTCTCGGATGCGACGTCATCCGGCTGGCACCCGACGGCCGGGTGGCCAGCAATACTGTCTACTACGACGGCGCTGGATTTGCTCGTCAGATCGGGATGCTACCGATGCTGGGGACCCGCGCCGACCGCGTGGTCACCCGTGGGTTCAACGCAATCACCCGGCTGCGTCGGCGCATCGGGCGGTAGGCCGGAATATCGAAGTTTCACGCGGGCAAAGTCGCGCTTAGCGGGTCGCCCCACCGGATTGCAGCCATGTCGGCTACTGATCGCGAAGGGTTTGCATTGGTAAGCGCGCCCGAAGAGATTCGAACTCCCAACCTTCTGATCCGTAGTCAGATGCTCTATCCGTTGAGCTACGGGCGCTTGTCTTCAGTTGTATTCCCCGGAAGGACCCAGCGGAGGCGAGAGGATTTGAACCTCCGGTCCCCTTGAAGGGGGACAACTCATTAGCAGTGAGCCCCATTCGGCCGCTCTGGCACGCCTCCATGGCCTTCCTGAGGGTACCCGACGCTGGGAACCCCGAGCCGCCGGAGGCTTAGCGTACACAGCCGCAACATATGCTGTCGACGTGACTGCCCGCCTGCGCCCCGTGCTGGCCGGGCTGCCAGTTTACGTTCCCGGCAAGACCGTGCCGGGCGCGGTCAAATTGGCCAGCAACGAGACGGTGTTGGGGCCGCTGCCCAGTGTCCGCGCGGCCATCGAGCTCGCCACCAACACGATCAACCGCTATCCGGACAACGCCTGCGTCGAACTGAAGGCTGCGCTGGCCAAGCATGTCGGCTCGGATTTCGCGCCCGAGCACATCGCTGTCGGTTGCGGCTCGGTGAGCCTATGCCAACAGCTCGTGCAAATCACCGCGTCGGTAGCCGACGAGGTGATCTTCGGCTGGCGCAGCTTCGAGCTCTACCCACCCCAGGTTCAGGTCGCTGGCGCGACGGCAGTTCCCGTGCCGCTCACCAACCACACGTACGACCTGGACGCCATGCTGAAAGCCATCACCGAGCGCACCCGGCTGATCTTCGTGTGCAACCCCAACAATCCGACCTCCACGGTTGTTCCACCGGACACTCTTGCCGACTTTGTGGCCGCGGTTCCCCCGGACGTTCTCATCGCGATCGACGAGGCCTATGTGGAATACGTTCGCGACGGCATGGCTCCCGACAGCCTGGAGCTGATCCGCTCGCACAGCAACGTCGTCGTGCTGAGAACCTTTTCTAAGGCGTACGGCCTGGCGGGTTTGCGGGTTGGGTACGCGATCGCCCAGCCCGACGTGATCGTCGCGCTGGACAAGGTCTACGTGCCGTTCACGGTGTCGAGCATCGCGCAGACAGCGGCCATCGCGTCGCTGGACGCCGCCGACGAGCTCCTAGCCCGCACCGACGCGGTGGTCGCCGAACGTACCAGGGTCAGCGCCGCATTGCGCACCGCCGGATTTACCCTGCCGCCGCCACAGGCCAACTTCGTCTGGCTGCCACTGGGGACCCGCACCCGGGACTTTGCTGAGCAGGCCGCCCGCGCGCGCATCGTCGTGCGGCCGATGGGCGTCGACGGCGTCCGGGTGACCATAGGCGCTCCGGAAGAAAACGACGCCCTGCTGCGCTTTGCGTGCGCCTGGAACTGACGCGCGCCGGATTACCTGGCCGGATTGCGGCCGGTGAACGCGACCAGCCGGTCCAGGGGGCTCGACTCCTCAGGCACGTCGACCGGGTCGGCGAACCCGGCGGCGCTGCGTTCGTGCGGCTTGATGAGTTGGCGGGCCAACTCCAGCACATACTCGGCCAACGAATCCGCCGCATGCACCTCGCGTCCCACGGCGGTGGCGTAGTCCCACGCGTGGACCAGAAATTCGATCGAGAACACCGCGACCGCGGCCCTGGCGGACATCGAGCCGGGACCCAGCGGCACCTCACCTTCCAGGCCGTGGCGGTGCCAGGCATCCAGCGCCGGCCGAGCGGCGCCAATCACCAGGCGCTCCACCGAGTTGGTGTCTTCTCGCATGGAGAATTCCGCATCGACCATGCCGCCGAGAACCATAATTGAGTTCAGCAGATGCCCGGTCAGGCCCTTCACGTCGTACTCCGTACACGGCGTCTGCTTGGACTTGTCGTCGCCGGCGATGGTGTACAGAACCTGCTGCAGCACTGCGAGTGCGGCTTCGGCGCTTTGCAGCTCGTCGGCCGGCGGCGAATCGGGTCCGGGTCGCAAATCAGCGGGCATACTGGCCACGCTACGGTCTGGGCATGGGCGAAACATACGAATCCGTCACCGTCGAAACGAAGGACCAGGTCGCGCAGGTGACGTTGATCGGGCCGGGCAAAGGCAATGCGATGGGGCCCGCGTTTTGGTCGGAGATGCCGGAGGTGTTCGCAAAGCTGGACGCCGACCGCGACGTGCGGGCCATCGTGATCACCGGCTCCGGCAACAACTTCAGCTATGGCCTCGACCTTCCGGCGATGGGTGGTTCGTTCGCCCCGCTGCTGGGTGGCGACGCCTTGGCCGGCCCGCGCGCGGAATTCCATACCGAAATCAAGCGCATGCAGCATGCGATCAGCGCCGTCGCCGACTGCCGAACACCCACCATCGCCTCGGTGCACGGGTGGTGCATCGGCGGCGGCGTCGACCTGATCTCGGCGGTGGACATCCGCTACGCCAGCGTCGACGCCAAGTTCTCGGTTCGCGAAGTCAAACTGGCCATCGTCGCCGATGTCGGCAGCCTGGCCCGGCTGCCGCTAATCCTCAACGACGGACATCTACGTGAACTGGCATTGACCGGCCGGGACATCGACGCGGCTCGCGCCGAAAAGATCGGCCTGGTCAACGATGTCTACGCGGACGCCGAAGCCGCATTGGCCGCGGCCCACGCCACCGCCGCAGAGATCGCCGCCAACCCGCCGCTGACTGTGCACGGCATCAAGGACGTCCTTGACCAGCAGCGCAGCTCCGCCGTCACGGAGAGTCTGCGTTATGTCGCCGCCTGGAATGCCGCGTTCCTGCCGTCCAAGGACCTGACCGAGGGCATCTCTGCGACCTTCGCCAAACGCCCGCCGCAGTTCACCGGCGAATAATGCTCGAGCGCAACGCCATCGCAAGCAGTGCGGTGCCGACCACCAGTCCGGCGAATTCGAGCAACCCGACCCCGGCGCCGGCATGGTGATGGGTGTCGAGGAGGTGGCTCAGCGCGTGCAATAGCCAGTGCGCGCTCGCAAAGGCCAGCGCCGGAACCCGCCACGCCGTCCAACGCAACCCGCCCAACAGCAACAGGCCCAGCGGCAACTCGAACGATGCGTTGTCGAAGATGTAGTGGTCGTTGCGGGCCCCGAAGGCGCCGAGGCTGTCGAAGAACACTCCCGGCGCCACCATCATGAACACCCCGAGAGCGGCGGAGTACACGCCGAAGAGGATCAGGATCGCGTCGACGAACCGAGACCGTTCCCGTGTCGGTGCCGTGGTCATGTGATCACACTAATAAGAGAATGGTTCCGCGTTAGGCTCCAATCTTGTGATGATTTCGGGGACCACTTTGGGCCCGGAGGTGCTCCTGGAGCTGGCCCAAGATCGACAGTTGCCTTTGCACCGCCAGCTCACCGACCAGCTGCGTGACATGATTCGCAGTGGCCGGCTGGGGCCCGAGAGTCGGTTGCCCTCAACTCGGGTGCTGGCCGCGGACCTGGGCGTGTCCCGCCGGCTGGTCGTGGATAGCTACGGCCAGCTGATAGCCGAGGGATTTCTGGTCAGCCGACATGGCTCGGGCACACGCGTCGCTCGCATCGACCCGGTCGGGCAGCCACCGGAGGCCGCCTCGGATACCCGGCCGCGCTTCGACGTCGACTTCACATCGGGCACCCCCGATGTGGGCAGTTTTCCACGCGCTGCTTGGCTGCGGGCCTTGCGCCAAGGGCTAGCGGCAGCACCGCGGGACGTGCTCGGCTATGGCACACCCAAAGGGCTCGCGACCACCCGCGCAGCCCTCTCCGACTACCTAGGGCGCACCCGTGCCGTGCTGGCCGACCCCGAGCGGATCGTGATCTGCTCTGGTGTGACGCAAGCCGTCTCGGTGCTCGCCCAGGTATTGCGCCGCACCGGTCGGACACCGGTCGCAGTCGAAGATCCCGGGTTTGCGCCGCATCGTACTATCTTGCGGCACAACGCTACTCAGACGGTCGGGGTACCCGTCGACCATGACGGCCTTGACGTCGAGAGGCTCGCCGCCAGCTCCGCTCGGGCGGCGCTCACCACTCCTGCGCACCAGTCACCCACCGGCGTGGTCCTGGCCGCTGCTCGCCGTGCCGAGCTGATGCAGTGGGCGCGGGCAGGCAATTTGATCCTTGAAGACGACTATGACGCCGAATACCGCTACGACCGTGCCCCCGTGGGCGCGTTACAGGGCATCGCTCCCGATCGGGTGATCTATCTTGGCTCGGCCAGCAAGACGTTGGCTCCCGGGCTTCGGTTGGGCTGGATGGTGCTGCCCCCTGATCTCGTCGGTGCAGCAACGCTGGCCAAGGGGCTGGCTGACGGTGGGAACTCGGTGATGGATCAACTTGCGTTTACCGCGCTGCTGACATCGGGCGACTACGACCGCCACCTGCGCCAGATGCGGCGCCGCTACGTCGGCCGCCGCAACACCATGCTGCGGGCGCTGGCCCAACACTTTCCGCAAGCCACCGTTCTCGGCGCGGCCGCCGGTGTGCAACTGACGGTGCGGTTCCAACCCGAATACCCCATCCACGAGCTGATCGCCAATGCCGCCGCAAGGCGGGTGCGAGTCGAACCGCTCGCGGCGAGCTATCTCGACCCCGGTGCCGCACCGCCGGGGCTAATCCTGGGCTACGCCAACCTCAGCGAATCGCAGATCCTCGCGGGAATACGGTTGCTCGCTGGTGCCCTGCCCGCGGAGCACCAGCACGTAACCTGACGGCATGACCAACCCGGGCGCACTCCAAGGCAGAATCCGCGTTCCTGCAGACTTGGACGCCGTAACCGCGGTCGGCGAAGAAGACCACTCCGAAATCGAGAGCGCGGCTATCAAACGGATCTGGCAGGCCACCCGCTACTGGTACCAGGCCGGGATGCATCCCGCCATTCAGCTGTGCCTGCGCCACAACGGCCGGGTGGTGCTCAACCGCGCCATCGGCCACGGCTGGGGCAACGCCCCGACCGATCCGGCCGACGCGGAAAAGATCCCGGTCGCCACGGACACACCGTTTTGCGCCTACTCTTCGGCCAAGGCCATCACCGCGACCGTCGTGCACCTGCTCGTCGAACGGGGCCACTTCTCGCTCGATGACCGTGTCTGCGAGTACCTACCCAGCTACACCAGCCACGGCAAGGACCGCACCACGATCCGGCACGTCCTGACCCACAGTGCCGGCGTCCCGTTCCCGACCGGGCCCAGGCCGGACGTCACCAAAGCCGACGACCACGAATACGCCCTGGAAAAGCTCGGCGACTTGAGGCCGCTCTACCGGCCCGGGTTAGTGCACATGTACCACGCCCTGACTTGGGGCCCGTTGATGCGCGAGATCATTTGGCGGACCACCGGCAAGGAAATCCGCGACATCCTGGCCACCGAAATCCTCGACCCGTTGGGCTTTCGATGGACCAACTTCGGAGTGGCGAAGAAAGACCTTCCGCTGGTCGCGCCTAGTCATGCCACCGGGCCACCGTTGCCGCCGTTGATCGCCGCAGCCTTTCGCAAGGCGATCGGCGGCACCGTGCACGAGGTCATCCCGTACACCAACCAGCCGCTGTTTCTCAGCACGATCATCCCGTCGTCCAACACCGTGTCGAACGCGAACGAGTTGTCCCGCTTTATGGAAATCCTGCGCCGCGGCGGCGAACTCGACGGGGTGCGGGTCATGGCGCCGGAAACGCTGCGCGACGCCGTCAAGGAATGCCGGCGCCTGCGACCCGATGTCGCGACCGGCCTGATGCCGCTGCGCTGGGGAACGGGATACATGCTGGGATCGACGCGGTTTGGGCCGTTCGGACGCCACGCGCCGGCCGCGTTCGGCCATCTCGGCTTGGTGAATATCGCGGTGTGGGCCGATCCACAACGCCGGCTGGCCGCTGCGGTGCTCAGCAGCGGTAAACCCGGCCGAGATCCCGAAGCTGGCCGCTATGGCGCGCTGCTGAACACGATCACCGCCCAGATTCCGTCCGGTTGACTTCGCCGGTCGGTGGGAACCCTGCGGCAATGTCTACCTACCGAGTAATCAGCCCACGTGGCGAGGTTGTGGCCACCAAAGACATTGCCAGCGCCGACGACGCGCACGCGTGGTTCGTCGACACCGAGTTTGAGGGAAAGTCCGAAAAGGCCGAACTCGGCTGGCGGATGGAAGTCAGCATCGGCGGCGACTGGCGGTACTTCGACCAGACCGATGGCGCTCGGGCTTAGGCGTCTCTACCGAATGGGAAAGCGTTGACCACCGAACGGGTAGCCCATGGCAGACCTGCCAGCCGCTTTTGGACCATGGCAGATGATGTTGGAAGCGCCATCACCGATGGTCGCTGGATGGCTTTTGCGAGGCGGTGTGCGGCCGGGTCGAGACGTTCCTGGGGTTCGACGCCGCGACGGCAGCGCGTTCTTAACGGGTAGCACTGGGTAGTTGAGTGGCGGCCCAATCCCGATGAGCTGTCCGGTCCGGCATGGCCTCAATCAGGGGCCAGAAAACCTTCGAGAATCCGTAGCGCTGATGGTCGGCCTGCATCACGCGCAACAGCGCCAGTCGACGAACGCCTACATCAATTGCCCCAACTAGGACCCGCCTACACACAGCGGTGGCGGAGGGATTTGAACCCCCGGACGGTGTTAGCCGTCTCTCGCTTTCAAGGCGAGTGCATTGGGCCGCTCTGCCACGCCACCTCGGACAAGGGTAGGACAAGGGTAGGACAAGGGTAGCGTCGCTTGTAACGTGACCACCATGCGCGCCATCGTTGCTGAATCCCCCGATACGTTGATTTGGCAAGAGGTCCCCGATGTGTCCGCCGGGGCGGGTGAGGTGCTCATTAAGGTCGCCGCCGCGGGCGTCAACCGCGCCGACGTGCTGCAGGCCGCCGGAAAGTACCCACCACCGCCGGGCGCCAGCGACATCATCGGCATGGAGGTCAGCGGCTGCATCGCTGACGTCGGCACAGGGGTCACGCAATGGTCTGTGGGACAAGAGGTTTGCGCATTGCTGGCCGGCGGCGGATACGCCGAATACGTCGCTGTCCCGGCCGGACAGGCCATGCCCATCCCGGTATCCGTCAACCTCGTCGATGCCGCGGCACTTCCCGAAGTGGCCTGCACGGTGTGGTCGAACCTGGTGATGACCGCCCACCTGAGCCCCGGCCAGCTCCTGCTGATTCACGGCGGCGCCAGCGGTATCGGCACCCATGCGATTCAGGTCGGGCGCGCGTTGGGTGCACGGGTGGCAGTTACCGCCGGCTCAACGGAAAAGCTTGAGCTCTGCCGCGGCTTGGGAGCACAGATCACCATCAACTATCACGACGAGGACTTCGTCGCGCGGGTCAAAGGCGAAACCGACGGCGCCGACGTGATTCTCGACATCATGGGCGCGGCCTATCTGGACCGCAATATCGACGCGCTGGCCACCGACGGGCAGTTGGTCATCATCGGCATGCAGGGTGGCGTCAAAGCGGAGCTGAATTTGGGCAAGCTGCTCACCAAACGGACTCGGATCATTGGCACCACGCTACGAGCGCGGGCGGTGAGCGGCCGCAACGGCAAGAGCGTCATCGTCGCGGCGGTGACCGACTCGGTCTGGCCGATGATTGCCAACGGTCAGGTTCGGCCGATCATCAGCACGCGCCTGCCCATCCAGGAGGCGGCACAGGCGCATCAGATGCTGCTGTCGGGCAACAGCTACGGCAAAATCCTGCTCACCCTTAACGACTAGCCCAGGGACGCCAGCGCACGCACCAACTGGTCGACTTCGGCCATCGTCGAGTAGTGCGCCAGCCCGACGGTCACCGCCCCGCCCACATCGTTGACACCCAACACGTCCAACGCGCGTGACGTGGCGTTGGCGATCGCCAGAATTCCGTTGTCGGCCAACCGCTGCACCACCCGGTCTGCCGGCACGTCGTGCAGCGCCAGGCTGACTACCGGGATGCGCGCCTCCGGGCGGCCAATCACCATCACCAACGGCAACGACCGCAGCGACACCATCAGGTAGTCGAAGACCCGGTTCAGATAGGCCGACGCGGATTGCATAGACACCGAGAGACGCTCGCGCCGGCTGCCGCGTGCCGACTCGTCGAGTGCGGCGAGGTATTCGATGCTGGCGACCACGCCGGCCAGCAGACCGAACTGGTGCCCGCCGATCTCCAGGCGTGCCGGGCCGGTGGCGTAGGGGTTGGTCGACACCGAGGTGAAGGTGTTCATCAATGCCGGTTCCCGGAAAACCATCGCCCCGATCGGCGGACCACCCCACCCCACCGCGTTGACCGCCACCACGTCGGCCTCGGTTTCCTTGATATCGAGCAGCCGGTACGGGGCTGCGGCGGAGTGGTCGACCACCACCAGACCACCGATGTCGTGAACCAGCTTGGTCATCGCGCGCAGATCAGTGACCGCGCCCAGCGTTTCTGACGCGGACGTCACCGCTACCAGCCGCGTCGACTTGCTGATCAGACCCTCCCACTGCCACGTCGGCAGCTCACCCGTCTCGATGTCGACTTCGGCCCACTTCACCTTGGCGCCGTAGCGGTGTGCCGCCCGCAGCCAGGGCGCAATATTCGCCTCGCTGTCGAGGCGGCTGACGATCACCTCGTAGCCCAGTCCGGAACGCGAAGCTGCCGCCTCGGCCAACGAGGACAGCAACACCGTGCGATCGGCGCCCAGCACCACCCCGCTCGGATCACCGTTGACCAGGTCGGCCACCGCCTCACGAGCCGCGTCCAGCACTGCGGCGCTACGTCCGGCAGCTGGGTGAGCACCTGCTGTGCTGGCGGCCGACCGGCGAAAGGCCGTCGACACGGTGGTGGCCACCGAATCGGGAATCAGCATGCCGGCCGGCGCGTCGAAGTGCACCCATCCGTCACCCAGCGACGGGTGCAGGCCGCGCACCCGGGCGACGTCGTATGCCATGCCAGCCGCCTTAACGCTCTCGCTATGTCCGCAAATTGGTGACGGTAGCGGGTATGCCACAAACGGTCCAGCCCCTTGGGCTTCCCGAGCCAACCCACCTTGGCCAGCCATACTAGTCGAGTGAGCTTGTGGTTCGGAACGCTGATCGCACTGGTATTGCTGATCGCGCCCGGCGCCATCGTCGCCCGTATCGCGCAGCTGAATTGGCCCATCGCTATCGCGGTGGGCCCGCCGTTGACCTACGGGGTTATCGCGCTGGCGATCCTGCCGTACGGGGCCCTGGGCATCCCCTGGAACGGTTGGACGGCGTTGGTTGCCTTGGCCGTCGTCGCAGCGGTGGTGACCGGTCTGCAGCTCGTGCTCGGCCGATTCCGAGACCGGGACGCCGAGGCGCGGGCAGTCAGCCGCGGTCCGGCGCTCACGGTCGCGGCCGGGGTGCTGTTGGGTGCGCTGCTCATCGGCTGGGCGGCCAATCGCGGGATCCAACACTGGCAGTCCATCCCCAGCACGTGGGACGCGGTGTGGCACGCCAACACCGTTCGCTTCATCCTCGACACCGGCCAGGCGTCGCCCACCCACATGGGTGAGCTGCGCAACGTCGAGACCCATGCGCTGCTGTACTACCCGTCCGTGTTCCACGCGCTAGCCGCGGTGTTCTGTCAGCTCACCGGCGCCGCGGCGACTACCGGTTACACATTGAGCTCGCTGGCCGTAGCCGTCTGGCTGATCCCGGTCAGCGCGGCGGTGCTGACCTGGCGGGCGGTGCGCACGCACACCACGCAGTGGCGCACCGCAGGCGCGGCGGCCACCGCGGCGGCGTTATCCGCGTCGTTTACCGCGGTGCCCTATGTCGAGTTCGACACCGCCGCAATGCCCAACCTGGCCGCCTACGGGGTCGCGGTGCCCACGATGGCGTTGATCACCTCGACCTTGCGACATCGCGACCGCATCCCGGTGGCGGTGTTGGCGTTTGTGGGTGTGTTGTCGGTACACATCAGCGGTGGGGTCGTCGTAGTGCTGCTGGTGGCGACCTGGTGGCTGCTGGATGCGTTGTGGCATCCGGTCCGCGGCCGGCTGCCCGATCTTGTGACGCTGGCTGGCGTGGCTGTCATTTCGGGGCTGATCATGTTGCCGCAATTCCTCAGCGTCGAACAACAGGAAGACATCATTGCCGGGCACTCCTTTCTCACCTATCTGAGCAAGCGGCGCGGCGTGTTCGACGCGGTTTTCCAGCACTCGCGCCACCTCAATGACTTTCCGGTCCAGTACGCGTTGATCGCGGTGGCCGCTGTTGGCGGCTGCATTCTGCTGATCAAGAAAATTTGGTGGCCGCTGGCGGTGTGGCTGCTGCTGATCGTGGCCAACGTCAACGCCGGCACCCCCCTGGGCGGTCCGATCGGAGCGGTCGCCGGCGGACTCGGCGAATTCTTCTACAACGATCCGCGCCGGATCGCAGCAGCCACCACGCTGCTGCTGATGCTGATGGCCGGCGTCGCGCTGTTCACTATGGTCACACTGGTGGTAGCCGGGGCGAAGCGACGCACCGATCGGTTCCGGACGCTGCCGCAGCCCTTCTGGGTTTCGATTACCGCCGCCCTGCTGATCGGGATCTGCCTGGCCAGTACGTGGCATTACTTTCCGCGGCACCGGTTTTTGTTCGGCGACAAGTACGACTCGGTGATGATCAACCAGAAAGACCTCGACGCCATGGCCTATCTGGCAACATTGCCAGGCGCGCGCGACACCGTGATCGGCAACGCCAACACCGACGGCACGGCGTGGATGTATGCCGTGGCCGGCCTGCACCCGCTGTGGACCCACTACGACTACCCAGTGCAGCAAGGCCCGGGCTATCACCGGTTCATCTTTTGGGCCTACGCCCGCAAAGGCGCTGCCGATCCGCGAGTACTGGAGGCCATCAAGGTCCTCAATATCCGCTACATCCTGACCAGCAGTCCGACGGTCAGGGGGTTCGCCGTTCCCGACGGACTAGTCTCTCTAGAGAATTCACCGTCGTGGAAGAAGATTTACGACAACGGCGGGGCTCGAATTTACGAGTGGCGCGGCAAGGCCGCAGCGACGCGCTCCTAGTGATACCTCAAGAGGATGGTGACTGCATTGAGTACCGGCAACGACGACTCAGCTGTCGAAGGCATCGAGATCATTGGTGATGTCGATTCGCGGCTGCTGGCGACGCCGGAGGACGACTCCGACGAACGCTCGCTTACCGATCTTGTCGAACAGCCGGCCAAGGTAATGCGCATTGGCACCATGATCAAGCAACTCCTCGAAGAAGTCCGCGCCGCACCGCTCGATGAAGCCAGCCGCAACCGACTACGCGATATTCACCGGACCAGCATCCAAGAACTCGAAGACGGCCTGGCACCGGAACTGCGCGAGGAACTCGACCGGTTGACACTGCCGTTCAGCGAGGAGAGCGCACCCTCAGATGCTGAACTGCGCATCGCGCAGGCACAGCTGGTGGGCTGGCTGGAAGGGCTCTTCCACGGTATTCAGACCGCGCTGTTCGCCCAGCAGATGGCCGCCCGGGCGCAGCTGGAACAGATGCGGCAGGGTGCGCTGCCGCCGGGCCTGACCAAGGGGGGCCACCACGGTCACGGCACCGGACAATACCTGTAAGCCGTGTCGACAAGTCCCTTCATCGAGACGCGCGACGCGTGGGTGGAATTTCCCATCTTCGACGCCAAGTCGCGCTCCCTGAAGAAGGCTTTCCTGGGTAAGGCGGGCGGTGCCATCGGCCGCAACAGCTCCAACGTCGTTGTCGTCGAGGCATTGCGCGAGATCACCATGTCTCTGAAACTGGGCGACCGAGTCGGCCTGGTCGGCCACAACGGAGCCGGGAAATCGACTCTGCTACGCCTACTTTCGGGCATCTACGAACCCACCCGCGGCTGGGCCAAGGTCACTGGCCGCGTGGCGCCGGTTTTCGATCTGGGCATCGGCATGGATCCAGAGATCTCCGGGTACGAGAACATCATCATCCGCGGCCTGTTCCTAGGACAGACCCGCAAACAGATGCTGGCCAAAGTCGACGAAATCGCCGAGTTCACCGAGCTGGGTGAGTACCTGTCGATGCCGCTGCGTACCTACTCCACCGGCATGCGGGTGCGGTTGGCGATGGGCGTGGTGACCAGCATCGACCCGGAGATCCTGTTGCTCGACGAGGGTATTGGCGCCGTCGACGCCGAATTTCTCAAGAAGGCTCAGTCACGACTGCAAAGCCTGGTGGAACGTTCCGGAATCTTGGTATTCGCCAGCCATTCCAACGAGTTTCTGGCTCGGCTGTGCAAGACCGCCATGTGGATCGACCACGGCGTCATCCGACTCAGCGGCAACATCGAAGAGGTGGTGCGCGCCTACGAGGGCGACGACGCCGCCCGACACGTGCGCGAGGTGCTCGCCGAGACTGCCGCCAAAACGTCAGCCGATGACTGAAACCGTGATCGCCGTTGTGGTCACGCACCGGCGTCCCAACGAACTGGCCAAGTCGCTTGACGTGCTGGGTGCACAAACCCGGTTGCCGGATCACCTGGTCGTCGTCGACAACGACAATGACGGCCACGTCCGTGACCTGGTTGCCGCGCAGCCGATTGCCAGCAGTTATCTTGGTTCGCGCCGAAATCTCGGTGGTGCAGGCGGTTTCGCGTGGGGCATGTTACATGCACTGGCGCTCGGGGCCGATTGGGTGTGGCTGGCCGATGACGACGGGCGTCCCCAAGACACCGGCGTGCTGGAGACACTGCTGGGCTGCGCCGAAAAACACGGGTTGGCTGAGGTGTCACCGATGGTGTGCAACATGGACGACCCGCAGCGGCTGGCGTTTCCGTTGCGGCGCGGTTTGACATGGCGCAGGCGCACCAGCGAATTGCGCACCGAGGTCGGGCAGGAATTGCTGCCCGGCATCGCGTCGTTGTTCAACGGCGCACTGTTCCGCGCGTCGACGCTGGAGGCGATCGGGGTCCCGGACCTGCGGTTGTTCATCCGTGGCGATGAGGTGGAGATGCACCGCCGGCTGGTGCGCTCCGGCCTGTCGTTCGGAACCTGCCTGGACGCGGTCTACTTGCACCCCTGCGGATCTGGGGAGTTCAAGCCAATCCTGGGCGGTCGCATGCACACCCAGTATCCTGACGACCCCGGTAAGCGGTTCTTCACCTACCGCAACCGCGGCTACGTGTTATCCCAACCCGGTTTGCGCAAGCTGCTGCCCCAGGAGTGGCTGCGGTTCGGCTGGTTTTTCCTGGTGACCCGTCGCGATCCCAAGGGTCTGTTGGAGTGGATACAGTTGCGCCGCTTGGGACGGCGTGAGAGGTTCGGGCGGCCAGGAGGTTAGAGATGACGTTCATCGATGCTGCCGCGCAGTCGCGGACACTTGCCCGCGCGCGTCGTGACCTGGTCGACGGATTCCGACGCCGCGAGCTGTGGCTGCACCTGGGCTGGCAGGACATCAAGCAGCGCTATCGCCGCTCGGTGCTGGGGCCGTTTTGGATCACCATCGCGACCGGGACCACCGCGGTAGCGATGGGCGGGCTGTACTCCAAGCTGTTTCACCTCGAGCTGTCCGAGCACCTGCCCTATGTCACCCTCGGGCTGATCGTCTGGAACCTGATCAACGCCGCCATCCTGGAGGGTGCCGACGTCTTCGTGTCCAACGAGGGCCTGATTAAGCAATTGCCGACGCCGCTTTCCGTGCACGTCTACCGGCTGGTCTGGCGCCAGATGATCTTGTTTGCCCACAACATCGTGATCTACCTTGTTGTCGCCGCGATCTTTCCCAAGCCGTGGTCCTGGGCGGATTTGTCGGTTCTATTGGCGTTGGGATTGATTGTTCTCAATTGTGTGTGGGTGTCACTGTGTTTCGGCATCCTGGCGACCCGTTACCGCGACATCGGGCCGCTGTTATTTTCGGTCGTACAGCTGCTGTTCTTCATGACGCCGATCATCTGGAACGACGACACATTGCGACAGCAGGGCGCCGGACGCTGGGCTCACATCGTCGAGCTCAACCCGCTGCTGCACTACCTCGACATCGTGCGGGCGCCGCTTTTGGGTGCCGATCAAGAGCTGCGGCACTGGCTGGTGGTGGGTCTGCTGACCGTTGTTGGATGGGTACTGGCAGCGTTTGCTATGCGCCAGTATCGGGCCCGGGTGCCGTACTGGGTTTAACCCACGCCGGGGAGTTGCCGAAAGCCTCAATACACTCGGTGCGGCAAGTTACGATCCTGCTCATCGCTGCGGAGTAGGAGGTCCCGATGTCGTACGTGATAGCGGTTCCAGAGACGCTGGCAGCGGCCGCGAAGGACATATCAGGTATCGGTTCGGCGCTCGGCGCCGCTACCGCCGCGGCGGCGGCTCCCACAACAGGCGTAATTGCCGCGGCTGCCGACGAAGTCTCGGTACAGATCGCGGCCATTTTCGACGCTCATGCCCGCGCATATCAAGCCATCAGTGCGCAGGCCGCGGAGTTCCACCAGCGGTTTGTGCAGGCCTTGGCGTCGAGCGCGGCATCGTACGCGACGGCCGAAGCCGCTAGTGCCTCACCGCTGCAGGTCGTCGAGCAGGCGGTGCTCAACGCGATCAACGCGCCCACCCAGACGTTGTTTGGGCGCCCACTGATCGGTGACGGCGCAAACGGGGGCAGCATCAACGGCGTCGGCCAACCAGGCGGGCCTGGCGGCCTGCTATTCGGTAATGGCGGGGCCGGCGGGGCCAGCACCGCCGCCGGTACACCCGGAGGCGCCGGCGGTAGCGCTGGGTTTATTGGCAACGGCGGGACTGGCGGACCGGGAGGTCCTGGGGCTGCCGGCGGAGCCGGCGGAGCCGGCGGCCTGCTGGCCGGCAAT
>NZ_VTZN01000083.1 GCF_008370645.1 Mycobacterium simiae | reverse complement strand
TCGGCCCGGAGATAAGCGGTTGGTGGGCTATGTCACCGGTGATGTCGAGGTGAGCGGGTTGCGGGCGCGGTTGGCGTCGGCGTTGCCCGGCTATCTGGTGCCCGCGGCCGTGGTGAGGTTGGCGCGGTTGCCGTTGACCGTCAACGGCAAACTCGACACCGCGGCCCTGCCGGCTCCCGAGTATGGCCAGGCTGATCGGTATCAGGCTCCGTCCTCCCCGGTGGAGGAGGTGTTGGCCGGGATTTATGCGCAGGTGTTGGGGTTGGACCGGGTCGGGGTTGACGCGTCGTTTTTCGAATTGGGCGGGGATTCGCTGCTCGCGATGCGGGCGATCGCGGCGGTCAACGCGGCCTTGGACACCGACCTCGCGGTGCGCACGCTATTCGACGCGCCCTCGGTGCAAAGCCTGAGCCGGCGGCTGGGCGCGCCCGACAGCTCGACCGAGGTTGTCCCTGTCGAGATTCTCAAAGACGGCACAGGCGCTCCGCTGTTCTGTCTCCCGCCTGCGAGTGGACTTAGCTGGCCGTACCGAGGGCTAGGTTCGTATGTGGACTGCCCGATCATTGGCATTCAACAGGTCTCGCGCAGTGGTGAATCTGGGCCTGGATCAATCCGCGAGTTGGCCACAAACTATATGGACACGATCCAGGCGCTGCACGGCGGCAGCCAATTCAATCTCCTCGGCTGGTCTTTTGGGGGCGCCGTCGCACACCAGCTCGCTGTTGAGCTTCGTGGGCAAGGATATGCCGTTGGGCGCCTCATCCTTCTCGATGCCGTACTTTTCGGCGACGCTATGCGGGCCGAGAACGCTGCAAACGCCACAGATTCGGTGTCTGAAAGCGACGCGCTCGAGGCCGTCTTGAAAGCCCTTGGTATCGATACTCGGGACCAATCCGAACCTCTTACCTACCGCCAGGCCGAGGCACTGGTTAGTCAGCACGAAGCGACGGAGTTACCGTTCCCATCCAGACAGCTGCTGGCGACTTTGGTCGAGAACGCGAACCGCAATACTTCGCTACTGTCCCAGCATGTTCCGGACATATTTGACGGCGACATGGTCATCTTCTCGGCGACTCGGGGCGGCAGCGGCTCACCGCTGCTGCAAAGTTGGCGGCCATACGTTGACGGCGACATCACCGAATACAGAATCGACTGCGCACATGACGAGATGCTGACCCCCGAATCACTGAGATTGTTCGGCCACCAGCTCAGGGCGGCACTAGAAGCCTAAGATCTCGCGCGGCTGCCGCTGATGAAGATGACTTCACCGTCTCAGCCGTTGACGCGCAGATAGTCGACAGCATGGTTGCGCGCGCCGGCATAGACCAGCGAAGCCACGTCGAAATCCACGCCCTGATCCTGAAAGGGATCTGACGTTTCCCGTACCCTGCGCGTCCGGTGGCAATTAGATCAGCAGACCTTCGGCCAACCACGCTGTCGGTGCCTTTGGGTTCAGTCCCGCCTCGTGCAACGCCGCCGGCCAGTTTGCCCGCAGGTCGATCACCTGCGGCTGATCGAGTTCGTATGCCACCATCCCGGTCGGCCACGGCAGCCGGTAGGCGCGCGCATCCAACCCCGAAGCGAGGATCACCACCTGCCGCTACCCGTTGTCCGCGGCGTCGATGCGGTACTCGTCGTAGAATTTCCTACGCAACGTCATGCCTGGTTACCCTATCTGAGGGTCCAGCTTGGAGGCAGCGATCCGGCGTGGAGGTTGCGCGCCAAACAAGTGGTGCTGCAACGAGCCCTTCCACCGAAGCAGGGAGTCTCGCTTTGAGTGAAGAAAACGCGCTGGTCATCGTTGCCGGGTATCAAGACCTCAACGCGGCTCGAGACGATTTCGAGAACCTCACCGGCAGAGCCAACGCCAAGACCCTCCCGTTGCAGGGTGCGGTGCTGGTCGGGAAGGATTCCGGCGGCAATGCCGTCTTGCTCGACACCGGCAACCGTCTCGGCCGCCGCGGCGCCGCGTGGGGCGCCGGCGCGGGCCTGGCGGTGGGCCTGTTCTCGCCGACGCTGTTGGCCGCTGGATTAGTTGGAGGGGCGCTGGGCGCGGCGGCCGGGGGGCTAGCGGGCACCTTCGCCGAGCATCGGATCAAGAGCGGGCTGGCCGACAAGATCGGGCAAGCGTTGGCGGCGGGCAGTGCGGTGATCATCGTCGTGACACCGGCGCCGGGCCGGCTGCCGGTGGAGCAGACCCTGGCTGGCTCGCCGATGAAATCGGTTGCCGAGCTGCGCCATTCGACATTGCGCAGCCTGGGCGCCGCGCTGCAGGAAGCCATGGGCAAGTTCAACCCTGATCGCACCAAGCTGCCGATACCGCAGCGCAGCTTCGGCGGCACCATCGGTCGCACCATGAGGGAGTCGGTCGGGGACTGGACGATCGTGCCCGGCGCAAGCGCGCCGGATAACGCACCCAATGTGCTCATCGTATTGATTGACGACGCCGGCTTCGGTGGACCGGACACCTTCGGCGGTGGCATCCACACCCCCACGTTATCCCGGATCGCGCAGAACGGGTTGATCTACAACCGTTTCCATGTCACCGCGGTGTGCTCGCCCACCCGCGCGGCGCTGTTGACCGGGCGCAATCACCACCGGGTGGGCTTCGGATCGGTCTGCGAGTTTCCCGGTCCGTTCCCAGGTTATTCGACCGTGAAGCCGCGCAGTTGCGCTGCCCTACCCCGCATCCTGCGCGAAAACGGCTACGTGACCGGAGCTTTCGGTAAGTGGCATCTGACCCCGGATAACGTGCAGGGAGCGGCGGGGCCGTTCGACAACTGGCCGCTGGGTTGGGGATTCGACCACTTCTGGGGCTTCCCGAGCGGCGCCGCAGGCCAATACGATCCGATCATCACCCAGGACAACTCCGTCATTGGCATCCCGGAGGGACAACACGGCAAACCCTATTTTTCCCTGACGACCTCACCGACAAGGCCGTCGAATGGTTGCACCCGGTGCGGGCCCAGAACGCCACCAAGCCGTGGCTGCTGTGTTACTCGACCGGCGCCAACAACGGCCCGCATCACGTGTTCAAGGAGTGGGCCGACAAGTACCGCGGGCAGTTCGACGAAGGCTGGGATATGTACCGGCAGAAGACCTTTGAGCGCCGGAAACAGCTGGGGATCATTCCGCCGGACACCGAATTGACCGAGCGGCCCGACCTGTTCCCAGCCTGGGACAGCCTGTCGGACACCCAAAAGAGGCTCTACGCCCGGCAGCTGGAGGTGTTCGCGGGGTTCTCCGAAAACGCGGACTGGAACGTCGGCGGGCTGCTGGATGCCATCGAGGATCTCGGCGAATCCGACAACACGCTGGTCTTCTACATCTGGGGCGACAACGGTGCCAGCATGGAGGGCACCAACACCGGCTCGTTCAACGAGATGACCTTCCTCAATGGCCTGGATCTCGACGCCGACAAGCAGCTTCAGCTCATCGAGCAATACGGCGGGATCGAGGCTCTCGGCGACGAGCTCACCGCACCGCATTTCGCCAGTGGCTGGGAGCACGCCAACAACACGCCGTTCCAATGGGGTAAGCAGATGGCCAGCCACCTGGGCGGCACCCGCGACCCGATGGTGGTCGCCGGGCCGAGCCGGATCCGACCCGACGGCCAGGTTCGCGACCAGTTCACCCACTGCATCGACATCGCGCCAACGGTGTTGGAAGCCATCGGTTTACCGGAGCCGACCAGTGTCGACGGCTTCGAGCAGGAGCCGATGGACGGAACCAGCTTCCTGCACACCTTCGATGATGCGGCGGCCGAAGCGCGCCACACCGTGCAGTACTTCGAGAACTTCGGCAGCCGCGGCTGGTGGGCGGGTGCTCGGCTGGACCGGGCACCGTGGGCCTTGTCGCCCTAGACGATGCAGCGCTTCGCGCCCGGGAATTACGACCCGGATCAGGACATCTGGGAGCTGTACCACCTGCCCGACGACTTCTCCCAAGCCAACAACCTGGCGGCCGAACACCCGGACAAGCTGGCCGAACTACAGCAGCTGTGGTGGCAGGAAGCCGAACGCAACCGGGTGCTGCCATTGCTGGGTGGGCTCGCGGTCATGTTCGGCGATTTGCCACCCCTGCCCACCACCACCCGGTTCGCCTTCCAGGGCGACGTGCACAACATTCAGCGCGGCATGGTGCCACGCATCTTCGGACGCTCCTACGCGATCGAGGGACGGCTGCACATCCCGGACAGCGGGGCGCAAGGGGTGATCGTCGCTAACGCCGACTTCATGGGCGGGTTCGCGCTGTGGGTCGACGAGCAACAGCGACTGCGTCACACCTATTCCTTCCTCGGTGTCGAGACCTATCGGCAGGTGTCGAACGAGCCGCTGCCCGTCACGGTACGGATGCTGTTCGAAACCGCGCAGCCCGTGGTGGGTTCGGGCCGGCACGGTGACGCTGTGGGTCGCCGACCGATTGATCGGTGCGGGTCGGCTGCCCCAAACGGTGAGCCTGTCGTTTACCTCGTACGCCGGGATGGACATCGGCCGCGGCAACGGGCTGGTGCTCGACCGCGACTACCAGGACAAGGCGCAAAGGGGTCGTCTTCGACCTCAAGCCGGTGGCGCCCGATGCCGAGATGGTGTTGCACGAGCACGCCTCTGTGCAGGCGGTCGGACAGGGCGCGGCGGGTTAGCAGGCTAGGAGTGATGCCGCGGGCAGTACGCGGCGACGCTCACGCCGACGAAGTAGCCGGCACGATAACCGTCTAGGTTGCTGCTATTCGTCACGTCAGTCACGACGTCGGGCTTTTGCCTGCCAAGATCAAGTTCGTTGCAGACCTGGTGGCCGGCGATGATCGCGGCTTGCGGTGACGCGAAGTTGATACCCTTGGACTTCACCGCGTTCAGGAATTGGTCATCGATGCCGTCGGCGTGCGCGGTGGGGGTGATTACTACCGCGCAGCCAAGCAGCGCGACCGCCACCACAAAGCCGGGCCATGATCGCACCGGTATGGGCCGGCCCGCTCGGCGCATTGCGATCCTCCCCGCTGAGAAGTGTTGGCGGCACGCAAAGCCGCTGACAGTGCGATCATGGCACGTCGTAACGGGACCAGCGAAGTCCTGATGCGGCCTCTCATATTCAGTTGTCGGCCGAAACGGGAGCAAGCCTCACCACCTCGCATGACGGCGGCCTATCGGGATTGTGTACAGGTCGCAAACTGCGGATGAAATCGTGAATCTGTCTGTAATCAGCAATGTCTGAAGATACTCGCCGAACGTGGGGGCTTGTTACTATCCGCAAGACTGTGGGGACGACGGCCGTTTGGTGGGGCCTGGCCCATCGGTACCTTTCGAGGGATTGGATTGAGCAGCAATCTGTTTGGCGGCGCATTGAGCATTCTGGCCACGAGTGCAGTCCTGTTGTCGGCATGTGGCAGTGACAACAACGTCTCTCGTGACAGCGCTACACCAGGCACCTCGTCGGCGAACGTGACGTGTGGTGGCAAGCGAATGTTGAAAGCCAGCGGTTCCACAGCACAGCAGAACGCAATGGTCCGGTTTGCCAAGGCTTTCGAACGAGCCTGCGCTGGGCAGTCGGTGAATTACACGGCCAACGGGTCCGGCGCTGGGATCACCGAATTCCTCACCAACGAAACCGATTTCGCTGGCTCCGACTCGCCGCTGAGCAAAGACGAGCACACCAAGGCCGAACAGCGGTGCGGCTCACCCGTGTGGAACCTGCCGATGGTGTTCGGCCCCATCGCCATCGCCTACCACATCACGGGTGTGAGTTCGTTAAACCTCGACGGTCCCAGCGCGGCCAAGATCTTCAACGGCGGCATCACCATGTGGAACGATCCCGCGCTGCGGGCGCGCAACCCGGGAGTCACCTTGCCCGCTGAACCAATTCGGGTCGTGTTCCGCAGCGACGAGTCGGGGACCTCGGACAACTTCCAGAGATATCTGGATACCGCCGCGGACGGCGCGTGGGGTAGGGGCGCCGGAAAGACGTTCAACGGCGGCGTCGGCGAGGGCGTCCAAGGTAACAACGGCGCAGCGGCTGCCGTCAGTCGCACCGAAGGCTCGATCAGCTACGTCGAATGGTCGTTCGCCCAGGCGCTACATCTGAACATGGCCAACGTCGTCACGTCGGCGGGTCCGGACCCGGTAACCATCAGCACAGACTCGGTGGGCAGGACAATCGCCGCCGCCTGGTTCGTCGGCGAGGGCAACGACCTCGCTCTTGACACCATCTCGTTCTACCGGCCGAACCAGCCCGGCTCCTACCCGATCGTGCTGGCGACCTACGAGGTCGTGTGCTCGAAGTACCCCGATTCGCAGGCCGGCACGGCAGTGCGAGCGTTTCTGCTCAGCACGATCAGCGCCGGACAAACCGGCCTCGCGGACAACGGCTATATCCCCGTACCCGACCAGTTAAGGCCGCGGTTGTCGACCGCGGTCAACGCCATCTCGTGATCCTCGTGATCCACGCGCCGCCGGTAAGGCCGCGACGCTCAATGTTTCAGGGGTTTCTCGCTGCCGTCACCGCAACGTTCCACAGAATTCTCCCGCCTAGTAAGGGTGAGATGCCATGAACTTCATCGCTTTGCCCCCGGAGGTCACCTCGACGCTGATCCACTCGGGACCTGGAGCGGAATCGCTTCTAGAGGCTTCCACTGCGTGGCAGCGGCTGGGCATTGATGTGGAGGAAACTGTTCGCGCCTATGTCCCGGCGGTGGCGCGTGCGGCTGAGGCCTGGCACGGTCCGTCCTCGTCGGTGATGATCGACGCGGTCACGCCCTACCTGGGTTGGATGCGTACCACCGCGCAGCAGTGCCAGCAGCTGAGCTCCTCCGCGCAGCTCGCCGCAGCGGCATTCGGCGCTACGCTCTCCGCGGTGGTACACCCCTCCGACGTCAACGCCAACCGCAACCAGTTGGCAACGTTACTGGCCACCAATGGATTCGGCAGAAACCTTGCCGCCATCGCCGAAACCGAAGCCCAATACGACACCATGTGGGTGAACAATTCGGCGGCTATGTACCGCTATGAGGCCACCTCGGCGCAAGCTCTCACGCTGCCTAAGTTCGCGTCGCCGCCGTCGATTGTCAATCCGGTGGGGCTGGCTGCACAAGCCAACGTGGCGCCGGCCGCCGCCGCTACTACGGCGCCCGCTGCCGCCGTCTCGCCGGTGGATGCGGTATTGCAGGCGTTGGGCGTCACCTTTGATCCCAACAGCGGTTGGTTTGGACTGGCCAACACCTATGCCAACCAATTCATATCGTCCGGCTTTCCGATCAACCTGTTCAGCTACTTGGCGCAGAACACTTCAGCTCAGGCACTGCAGGCCGTGGCCCCCGACATCGCCGCGGGCCTCTCGGAAGGGGAAGCGGCCCTAGGTGAGTCGGCAGCTAGCTTGTCCGGCGCGGTCCGAGCCCTGGGCGCAGCAGAAGCGCCAACCGCGGCGGTTGGCGTCGGAGTTTCGCTGGGCAGGCTCACCGCCCCGCCTGCCGTGGTGGGGCTATTGCCTGCGCCAACGCCGGTGCAGCTGGCGTCGGCGGTGTCGCCGCTGCCGTCCGGGGAATCTGGGTTCCCCATGCTTCCGCCGCTGATGGCGCCGCCGATCTCGGCGGGCAGTGGTTGGCGCAAGCGGAAGCAGGTGAAATACGAGGATCTTGAATACGGCTTGGAGCTCAAGGGGACGATAATGCCCCGGCCGCCTTCGGCGGGATGAAGTTCTGCCTGAACCGCGGGCATTCGGTTATGCGGCGGAGATGCAGCCCCGCGGACTGGCTGACCGAATCATCGAGTTGGAGCGTGGTGCGTCGGCAACCGTCTGAAATACCGGCGGTCTTCACTCAGCCGACAGGTCGGACCGGTACCTTGGCCGTCATGCGGTGGGCTCGACGGATGTTGCCGCTCGTACTGATGGCCTGTCTGGTCGGCTGCAGCGAGCACCATGTATCTGCGGCGGCCCATGCCCGCGATCAGGCTGGAACATTGCGGTTTGGCGGTCTCAACCGGACCTATGTCGTGCACGTACCACCTGGTCCACCGGCCGGGCTGGTGCTCAACTTGCACGGCGGCGGCGGTACTGGCGCCGGGCAGCAGGCGTTGACGAACTTCGACTCTGTTGCCGATGCGAATAATTTGCTCGTGGTCTATCCCGACGGCTACGACAAGAGCTGGGCCGACGGGCGGGGAGCATCGCCGGCGGACCGACGCCGTGTCGACGACGTCGGCTTTTTGGTGGCTTTGGTCACCAAGTTGCGCGACGACTTGGCCGTTCCCGCCGGGCATGTCTTTGCCACAGGCTTGTCCAATGGGGGATTCATGTCCAACCGGCTGGCGTGCGACCGTGCGGATGTCTTCGCTGCGGTCGCACCGATCGCCGGCACGTTGGGGGCGGGTGTGGCGTGCAATCCGTCGCGTCCGGTCTCGGTATTGGAAGCCCACGGTACTGCCGATCGGGTGGTGCCATTCAAGGGCGGCGTCGTGCGCGGTCGCGGTGGGGTCAGCCAGGCCATCTCGGTGTCGACCATGTCCGACCGCTGGCGTGCGGCCAACGGATGCCAGGGCGATCCGTCGGTCGAAGAACTGCCAAACGTGGGCGATGGAACCGTGGTGCGCCGCTTCGACTCCCGGTCATGCGCAGCGGGCACCGAAGTAGTTCTGTACCAGATCGACAATGGCGGACACACCTGGCCCGGCGGCAAGCAATATCTGCCCAAGGCGATCATCGGGTCCACCACCCGCGCCTTCGACGGGTCGCAGGCGATCGTGCAGTTCTTTGTGACCCACGGCCGCGATGACGCTCAGCGCTGACAGGCCGGGCACCAGTACCGGGCCCGCTCGGCACCGCCGCGGGGAATGAGGTAGTCAATCGGGGTTCCGCAGCGCCGGCAACCCTGCCCGGCACGTCCGTACACCCACAGCTGCCGGCCCGCCCGGGTATCGCCCGTAGTGCAGCGATTCCAGCGAAACCGGTTGACCCACAGCATGTCCCGAGCACGGGCGACCAGGCGATGCGGGTCGGCGATCGCGCTGACCGGTGCGGACGGCAGCTGTCCGCTGACGAAACACAGTTCGTTGCAATAGACATTGCCGACCCCAGCCATCACACGCTGATCCAGCAGCACCTCGGCGAGGGGCCGATCCGGGTCAGCGGTCAGGTTGGCGGCCGCGACCGCGGCATCCCAGTCCTCGCCGAGCAGGTCGGGTCCCAGGTGCGCGACGACGACAACGTCATGGTCGCGGTCCAGAATCTCCAGCACGCCCAGGTCGACACCGACAGCCCGAATATCGCTAGCCTCCAGAATGATTCGCGCCCGGTGGTCGACCCGGACCGGTCGATTGGCCACGCGCCAACTGCCGTCCATCTTCAGATGCGAGTGAATGCTGACCTCGCCGATTCTGATGAACAGATGCTTGCCGCGACTGAGCACCTCGTCGACCACCTGCCCGCTCAGGTCGGCAGTGGCAAACCGGGGCACCCTGATGTCGCAGCGGGTCAGGATGCGACCAGCCAGGTGCTGGCGCAAGGTGGCAGCGGTGCGCCACACGGTGTCACCCTCGGGCATGGCTCACCGCAACCGCAGACCGCGCGGCGTGCGAGCAAAACCCGCTTCTGATAGCGCCGCAACGGCGTCGGTCACCTGGTCCGGCCCGCCGGGTTGCAGTACCGGTACCCCGTCGACGCGCTCTACCAGAATTGACGCGACCCGCCGGGTAGCCACCAGATCAGCCAACGCGACGGCCGCGGCCCGGGTGGACCCGGGGTCCTCGGTGAAGGTCAGCAGCGTTCGCCCGCCACGCTCGAGAAACCAGGCCAGCTCGCCATCCACCAGCACCACCAGTGCGCCGGCTTTGCGGCCGGGCCGCGGCGCGCTGTCCCGATCCGGGGCCGGCCAGGGTAGCGCCACGCCATACGGGTTGGCCGGGTCGGCGGCGGCCAGCACGACCGCCCGGTACTCCGGGCGCTCCGGGTCGATCCCGTCGAGGTAGCTGCGCAGCCGGTCCACGGTGGACGCGACGGCGAACTGAGCACCGCCAAGCGACTCGACGAAGTAGCCGCGCTGGCAGCGGCCGGCATCCTCGAACGCACTCAACACCTTGTAGAGCGTGGCGAACCCACCGGGCACGCCTTCAGCGGCGACCGCGCCTTTGGTTAATACACCGTGGCGGCTCAACAACAGCTCGGCTTGGTGGTGCGCTCGCACTGTCGAGTCCGGCTCGGTAGACGGCAGTACCGACCAACGACCCGCCACGGCAGGGTCGGCGGCCCGCAACTGAGCGTGCGCGACGCTGTAGCGGCTCAGCCGCGGCGGTCGGTGGCCGCGGTGTGCTGGGGCGGACCGCTTGCGGGCCCCCGAGCGACCGCCGAGCAGTGCCCGTACCGGTCCGAAGGTGTCGCCGGTGATCCAGCCGGCCCAAACCAGTTCCCATAGCGCTGCTTTCAGCGCGCCTTCGTCCATGCCGTTTGCGCTGAGCTGGCGGAAAAAGTACGCACCACCGCCGGCCAGCATGTCCAGAATCACCCGATGGGCGTCGGTGCAGTCGATCTCGGCCGGCTGGGCCAGCGTCAACGGCGCGGACTCGGCCAGGTGCAGGCTGACCCAGCCGTCACCACCCGAGATCGACCCGGCTCCCGACCAGGTGACCTCGCCGGAGGCCAGCAGCTCATCGAGCATCGTCGGGGAGTAGTCGCGCACCCGCGCGGCCAGCACCAGCGGCTCCAGCGCGGACGCTGGAATCCGCACCCCGGCCAGTTGATCGATCACCGACGCGAGCCGGTCAACACCGTGACCCGCGGCAGAGCTGCCGACCTGTTGCCACTCGGGCAGGAAGCGTCCATAGGCGGCGGTGCTCACCGGCTCGACCTGAGCGCGCAGCGCCGCCAGCGACCGGCGCCGCAGAATGCGCAATACCTCTGCGTCGCACCACTGTTCGGATCCGGGGGCGCTCGCGGCCCCGGCAGCGACAAAGTCGCCGCGCACCAGCCGGCCGTCACTGGCCAGCCGGCCCAATACGTCGGCGGTTACCCGCAGGCCCAGACCGAAGCGAGCGGCGGCCCCGGCGGTGGTGAACGGCGTGCGGGTACGCGCGTAGCGACCCAGCAGCTCACCCAGCGGGTCGGCCACCTCTTCGGTGAAGGAGGCCGGTAGCCCCACCGGCACCGCGACGCCGACGCCGTCGCGTAGCCGGCCCATGTCCTCGACGGCCACCCACCAGCTATGGCCGGCGAACGACACCGTCAAGGCGCGTCGAGCAGCACGCAAGCCCTGTAGCCAGCCGCCAATATCGGGCGCAGCTGCCCGCGCTGCGATCTCGTCCTGCGTAAGCGGGCCCAGCAACCGCAGCAGATCGGCCACGCCTTCGGCGTCGCGGGCCGCGCGGTCGGCCGACAGATGCTGCAGCTGGCGCCCGGTCGCCGCGATCACCTCGGGGTCCAGCAGCTCACGCAGTTCGACGCGGCCCAGCAGCTCGGCCAGCAGCGTGCTGTCCAGGGACAGCGCCGCGGCGCGGCGCTCCGCCAGCGGGACGTCGCCCTCGTACATGAACGCGCCGACGTAACCGAACAACAGTGACGCCGCGAACGGGGACGGTGTGGCGGTTTCCGCTTCCAGCACCCGCACCTGGCGCTGGGCAATCGCGGTCATCAGCCGAACCAGCGTCGGGACGTCGTAGACGTCTTGCAGGCACTCGCGGACCGTCTCCAACACGATCGGGAAGTCGGGGTATTTGCGCGCCACCGCCAGCAATTGCGCTGCGCGCTGGCGCTGTTGCCACAGTGGCGACCGGCGGCCCGGGTGGCGGCGCGGCAGCAGCAATGCGCGCGCCGCCGATTCCCGGAACCTGGAAGCGAACAGCGCCGAGTCGCCCACCTCGGCCGTCACGATGGCGTCGACCTCGTCGGCGTCGAAAACAAACAATTCCGCGCCCGGCGGGTTATCCGCGGTGTCGGGTAGCCGTACCACGACGCCGTCGTCGGAGGCGGTCGGTTTCTCGTCGATGCCGTAGCGTTCACGCAGCCGCCGGCCCACGGCAAGCGCCAGCGGTCCGTGTACCCGCAGCCCGTACGGCGAGTGCAGGACCACCCGCCAATCGCCGAGCTCGTCGCGGAAGCGTTCGACCAGCAGGGTGGCGTCGGTGGGCACCACCCGGGTGGCGGTCCGCTGATCGTCCAGCAGGCCCCACAGGTTGTCGATCGCGTAGTCATCGAAACCGAAATCAGCACAACGCTTCCCGAATGCTTCGCGGTCCAGGCCGGCCAGCTCGCCAGTCAGCGCGCCGAGGGCGGCGCCCAATTCGGCGGGGCGCCCGATGTCGTCACCGCGCCAGAACGGCAACCGGGCGGGCTGCCCCGGCGCGGGGATCACCAGCACCCGATCATGGGTGATCTCGGTGATCCGCCAGCTGGTCGCCCCCAGCGAAATCACGTCCCCTGGGCGGGACTCATAGACCATCTCCTCGTCGAGTTCACCTACCCGCGAAGGCTTTTCGGTGGCTAGGTAGACAGTGAACAGTCCACGATCGGGGATGGCGCCGCCGGAGGTGACGGCCAGCCGCTGCGCGCCCGGACGCCCGGTCAGCATGCCGGTATCGCGGTCGTAGACCAGCCGCGGCCGCAGCTCGGCGAACTCGGTAGACGGGTACTTGCCCGACAGCAGGTCCAGGGTGGCCTCGAATGCGCTGCGTGGCAGCGTCGCGAATGGCGCGCTGCGGCGCACGGTATCGAACCACCGATCGGCGTTCAGCGGCTCCAGCGCCGCCGCCGCCACCGTGTGCTGGGCCAGGATGTCCAGCGGGTTGGCCGGCACCCGCATGGTCTCGATCTGGCCGGTCAGCATGCGCTGCACGGTTACCGCGCAGCCGAGCAGGTCGGTGCGGTGCTTGGGAAACAACACCCCGCGCGAGATCTCACCGACTTGATGACCGGCTCGGCCGATGCGTTGCAGGCCGCTGGCCACCGAGGGCGGCGCCTCCACCTGAATCACCAGATCGACCGCGCCCATGTCGATGCCAAGCTCCAGACTCGAGGTAGCCACCACCGCCTGGAGCTGCCCGCGCTTGAGGTCCTCCTCGACTTGGGCGCGCTGCTCCTTGCTGACCGAGCCGTGATGGGCGCGCGCCAGCAGCGCTGGTGCGCCGAAAGTCTGCCCGCTAGCCATGATGTAAGCCGGGGCGCCGCCGGCCACCTGCGGGTTGGCCTCCGAAGGAAGCTCGACACCAGCCCGCTGGGCGTGAATCTCGTTGAGCCGGGCGGTAAGTCGCTCGGCCAGCCGCCGGGAATTGGCGAACACGATGGTCGAGTTGTGCGCCTCGATCAGGTCGACCAGCCGGGATTCGACATCGGGCCAGATGCTGTTGTTCGCCAGGTTGGCCATGTCGGGTACCGGCACTTGCACCGCGAGCTCGACCGTCTTGGCCGACGGCGGCGCGACGATGGTCGTCGGGGACTGGCCGGACAAAAACCGGGCCAGCTCCTCCGGTGGACGCACGGTCGCCGAAAGCCCAATGCGCTGTGCGGGTCTGCGCACCGCGAGGTCGTCGAGGCGTTCCAGCGACAGCGCCAAGTGCGCGCCGCGCTTGGTGGCGGCGATGGCATGAATCTCATCGACGATGACGGTCGAGATGGTGGTCAGGGTTTCGCGGGCGGCCGACGTCAGCATGAGAAACAGCGATTCCGGGGTGGTGATCAGCACGTCGGGTGGCTGCGTGATGAGCTGGCGGCGTTGTGCGGGCGTGGTGTCACCGGAGCGCACCCCCACGCTGATGGTGGGCGCGGGTAGGCCCCGGCGCTCGGCCAGCCGGGTCAACCCCGCCAGCGGGGTACGCAGGTTGCGCTCGACGTCGACGGCCAGCGCCTTGAGCGGGGAGACGTAGAGGACGCTGGTGCCCGCCGGCCGGTCGGCCGCGGCCGTCAGACTGTCCAACGCCCATAAGAAGGCGGCCAGCGTCTTTCCGGAGCCGGTCGGGGCGATGACCAGGGTGTTGTCGCCGTCGGCGATGGCCGCCCAGGCGCTAGCCTGGGCCGGGGTGGGCGCGGCGAAGGTGCTGGCAAACCAGTCGCGGGTGAGCGCGCTGAATCGGCCTAGCGGGTTAGAGCTCACCTGATCATCGTGCCAATGGGTACTGACAAACTACGATTGCGGCAAAATCCGGGCGGTCGCTAACGCGCTGGCGAGTTCCTCGGGGATCTCCGGTACTCGGGCAATAGCGTCCAGCAGCGTGTGCGCGCAGGCGTCGGCAAGGCGCTCGGCGTCGGTCGTGGGGTCGATGATCCGCTGGCGGCATAGTTCGAAGGTGAAGGCCAGCCAGCCGTGGATGATCACTCGCAGGTCACGCTCGACGTCCGGTTCCAGCGTGTTGCCCTGGGTCGCGCTCACGACCTCGCCGATGCGGTCCATGATCTGTTCCATTTGGCGGTTCTTGGCTTGGTCGTCAATGCCCAGCAGAACCGGGTCGGCGCGGCCGAGGCCGACGTACGCCGCCCACGCGGTCTCTGGATTCTGTTGGTGGTAGGCCATGTAGGCCAGCACCCCGGTACGAATCTCTTCGAACATCGTCATGCCCTGGGCGGGCGGCTTGTTGGTGGCCGCATACAACCGATCCGCTTCGTCTTTGACGACCGCGGCAAAGAATGCCCGTTTGTCCGGGAAGTAGTGGTACATCAGCGCGCGCGACACCCCGGCCAGTTCCGCGATCTCGTCGATGCGGACCTCGTCGTAAGGTCGCTTCCCGAAGACTTCTGCCCCCAGGGCGAGCAGTTCAGCGCGTCGATCCTCCGGGGATAGCCGCCGTCTGGCTGTCGCCATGGAACAGATCCTACTCACGGCCAACGGACGCTTGGCCCCAGCGACTGTTCAGCCGAACTGCACACCCTGCGCGAGCGGCAGTTCGCTGGAGTAGTTGATCGTGTTGGTGGCCCGGCGCATATAGGCCTGCCAGGCATCCGAACCGGACTCCCGGCCGCCTCCGGTTTGTTTCTCGCCGCCGAACGCGCCCCCAATTTCCGCGCCTGAGGTACCGATGTTGACGTTGGCGATACCGCAATCCGACCCCTCGAGGAAGCGTTCGGCCGCACGCAGGTCTTTGGTGAAGATTGCTGATGAAAGCCCCTGCGGCACCGCATTATTGAGAAATATCGCCTCGTCCAGGTCGTCATAGGTCAGCACGTAGAGGATGGGCGCAAACGTCTCGGCCGCCACGATGGCGGTCTGAGCTGGCATCCGCACCACGGCCGGCTCGACGTAGTAGGCGCTGGGAGGGCCGGCCTGGTGGCGTTCACCGCCGATGACGTCGCCGCCGTCGGCACGAGCTTGCTCCAGCGCTCCCACCATGTCGCGGTAGGCCGTCTCGTGGATGAGCGGGCCGATCAGCGTGCCGGCGTCCGACGGGTCACCGATGGGCAGTTTGTGGTACGCCGCGACGACACGCGATACCACCTCGTCGGCGATCGAGCGGTGCACGATCAGCCGCCGCAGGCTGGTGCAGCGCTGTCCGGTGGTGCCGGCGGCGGCGAACACAATGCCCCGCACCGCCAGCTGCAGATCGGCCGACGGCGTCACGATGGCCGCGTTGTTGCCGCCCAGCTCCAGCAGCACCCGCCCAAAGCGCGCAGCGACGCGGGGACCGACCTGCTGGCCCATCCGTACCGAACCGGTCGCCGACACCAACGCGACGCGCGGGTCGTCGACGAGTCGCTCGCCCAAGTCGGCATCGCCCAACAGCAGGCCGCTCAGCGCGGGCGGCGCCCCGACGTCAGCGGCGGCCTGGCACAGCAGCGCCTGACAGGCCAGCGCGGTCAACGGCGTCAGCTTCGAGGGCTTCCACACCACCGGGTCGCCACACACCAGCGCCACCGCGCTGTTCCACGCCCACACTGCCACCGGGAAGTTGAACGCGGTGATCACGCCCACCACGCCGAGCGGATGCCAGGTCTCCATGAGCCGATGCCCGGGGCGTTCGGAGGCGATGGTGCGGCCGTAGAGCTGTCGCGACAGCCCGACCGCGAACTGGCAGATGTCGACCATTTCCTGCACTTCGCCCAGCGCCTCGGAGGTGATCTTGCCTACTTCTATCGTCACCAGCGTGGCGAGATCGTGCCGGTGAGTGTTGAGCAATTCCCCCAGCCGGGACACCAGCGCGCCGCGTACCGGGGCCGGCGTGTTCCGCCACACCGAAAACGCTTGTGCCGCTTCGGCGATCGTCTGATCGGCCTGATCGTGCGTGGTATGGGGGAGGGTAAACAACACCTCGCCGGTGATCGGCGTGCTGGCTGGCATGCCGGGCTCGCCTGGGTTTCCCAGGCGCGCATGCACACCGATCGCCTCGAAGGCCGCCGACACCCGGTCGGCTAGCTGGCTACTCATGTAACAGCCTCCTTGGCCAGTGCTTCATAGAGTGCATACGGGTCATAAACGTCGCGTCCGATGGCGCCGGCCAACCATGGCATGTCATAACCGCAACTGTCGACGGCATCGACGGCCCGAGCATCGCGGTCCAGGTTGGAGCGGAAGATGCCGGCCGCTGAGATTGGCAGAAAGTCCTCGTAGACGATGGGCGCCGACGGGTCCCCGCCGCGGTAGTACGCCAGGCCGTGGGCGGCCATCTCCGCATCCGTCGACGGGAAGTAGTTGCCCCAAACAGCGGCTGGGTCACGCTGGGCCATCGCGGCGTCATAGCGTTGGCGCCCGCGCGGGGTAAGCGCGACGCCGCGCGCCTCGACTTCTCCGAACCGCACCCGCAGGCTGCCCTCGGTGGCGGTGCCGTCGGCATCGCGGAACCGGCGTGGTTCAGCCAACGCGCGAAAAGAGGTCTGCCGCAACAACACAGCCGGCCCCTCGGTGCGCGGCGGACCCTGGATGGTCTCGATCATGGTGATGCCGCGCTGGGTCATCCGGCCGTACAGCTCGTCGATGTCGAGAACCCGTGGCGTGAGGTGGTTGAGATGGGTCGAGCCGACCCCGGCGATGTCGGCCGCCACCGCCGACACCCCGGCCAGCTCTTCGTACCAGGACTTGTCGATCGGTTCGCGCGCGAGTGCGAACGCGGCAACGGCCGCGGCGACGAAGCTGTGCGCATCGGCTGCGTCGCAGTCGCCCTCGGCGGCGATCACCCGCGCCCGGGCCAGCAACGCGGGGTCGAATAGTTGCCGCCGGGCGAGGAAGGCCTGCACGCGCCTGCGTAGCCCCTTATTGAAGAACCGGCTGTCGTCGGTGGCCAGCATCGAGGTGAACATTCGAAATGGATTGAGCGCCAGCTCCTTTGCTTCAACAGGACGAAACGCGGTGGACACCACGGGAATTGGCGACTGCGCCGAGCGTAGGTCGTAGTAGCCGACCGGTGCCATGCCGAACGCGGCAAACAAGTCAGCGACCGCGGCCAGTTCGGCCGGGCTGCCCACCCGGATGGCGCCGTGGCGCTCGGCGGTGACCCGCTGCAGCGAGCCCAGCCGCTGCGCTCCCGGGTGGCGTGCCAGGTAGTCGGCGTTGACCTGCGCGCTCACCTGCACGAGCGCGCTGTACGCGGGCACTTCGGTGGCATACATCGCCGACAGCCCGGCGGCGAAGCGGGCCCGCAGCTGCCAGGTGGACAGTGTCTTCGCAGCACTCATCGCCCGCCGTCGCTGCGATAGTCTCCGGCCATGGGTGAGGTGCTCGACGACATCGACCGGATCCTGCTGCGCCAACTGGTCGCCGACGGGCGTGCGACGCTGTCGGAGTTGGCCACCAGCGCTGGCCTGTCGATTTCGGCGGTCCAGTCGCGGGTACGTCGGCTGGAGTCGCGCGGGGTGGTGGTCGGGTATTCGGCGCTTGTCGACCCGGATGCGGTGGGACAGCTACTGTCGGCGTTCGTTGCCATCACTCCTTTGGATCCTTCCCAACCCGATGATGCTCCCGCGCGCCTCGCACATATCGACGAGATCGAATCGTGTCACTCGGTAGCAGGCGAAGAGAGCTACGTCCTGCTGGTGCGTGTCGAGTCCGCCCGGGCCTTGGAGGATCTACTGCAACGGATCCGGACAGCCGCCAACGTCCGCACTCGAAGCACCATCATTCTTAACACCTTTTACAGCAATCGGCAGTTCATACCATAATCATTTCGGCTACAGCCTACGGAAGCCGTAATTCTGCCGTTAGCATAGTGGCATGACCGTCGTCGTGACTTCCTTCGCGCCTACCGGCCGGCGCATCGACCCAGATCAGGTTCGCGAGGTGCTGGGCCGCAGCATGCTGGTCGACGGCTACGACCTGGTGCTCGATCTGTCCCGATCGGCCGGCTCGTATCTGGTCGACGCCCGGACCGGCCGGCGCTACCTGGACATGTTCACCTTCGTCGCGTCCTCGGCGCTGGGCATGAACCACCCGGCGCTGGCCGCCGACGAGCAGTTCCGCGCTGAACTCATCGAGGCCGCGTTGAACAAACCCAGTAACTCCGATGTGCCTTCGGAAGCCATGGCGCGCTTCGTCGAGACCTTCGTGCGGGTGCTGGGTGACCCGGCGTTGCCGCATCTGTTCTTCGTCGAAGGCGGCGCGTTGGCCGTCGAAAACGCGCTCAAGGTCGCTTTCGACTGGAAGAGTCGGCACAACCAGGCGCGCGGCATCGATCCGGCACGTGGCACCCGGGTGCTGCACTTGAGCGGGGCGTTTCACGGCCGCAGCGGCTATACCCTGTCGCTCACCAATACCAAACCGGTCAACGTGGCGCGTTTCCCGACATTCAGTTGGCCGCGCATTTGCGCCCCCTACATCCAGCCGGGCGTCAACATGGAGGAGCGGGAGGCCGAGTCGCTGCGCCAGGCCCGCGCCGCCTTCGAGGCGCACCCCCATGACATCGCCTGCTTTGTCGCCGAACCCATCCAAGGGGAAGGCGGGGACCGCCACTTCCGGCCCGAGTTTTTCACGGCGATGCGCCGGCTGTGCGACGAGCATGATGCCCTGCTGATTTTCGACGAGGTGCAGACCGGTTGCGGGATCACTGGAACCCCTTGGGCCTACCAGCAATTGGGTGTTCAACCGGATGTCGTCGCGTTCGGCAAGAAGACGCAGGTGTGCGGAGTGATGGCGGGCGGCCGGGTCGATGAGATCGTTGACAATGTGTTCGCGGTGAAGTCGCGACTCAACTCGACATGGGGAGGCAGCCTTGTCGACATGGTCCGGGCCCGTCGCATCTTGGAGGTGATCGAGGCAGAGGGGTTGTGTGAGCAGGCCGCCGAGCGAGGGCGCTACCTACGCGCCCGGCTCGACGAGCTGGCCGAGGACTTTCCGGGCATCGTTCTGCATCCCCGCGGCCGGGGCTTGATGTGCGCGTTCAGTCTGCCGAGCAGCGCTGAACGCGACGAGTTGCTCAGCCGGCTGTGGCAACGGGCAGTGATTGTGCTACCGGCGGGCGACGACGGTGTGCGATTCCGTCCGGCGTTGACTGTGACGAGCGCCGAGATTGATACCGCGATCGCCGGGGTGCGTAGCGCATTGGCGGCTCTGGACTAGGCCGGGGCTAGGCCGCACTGTTTATCCCGGCATACAGTGGGGTATCAGGTTCGCTAGTATCTCGCGAACGCGCGATTGGTCTTGGGAGATGCCAAAAGTACACGAGCGGTCACCCGGTGACCGACTGGGACAGGACGACACCGAAGTGCGTGCCGCTATCCGCTTCGCGGTCCTGACCGCGGTCACTGGTGTCGGCTTCCTCATTATGGCGGCTGTATGGGTTAGCACGTGCGGCGGCAGAGCGGGTGTGGACACGGTGGCCTGTGGCCCTCCGCAGCGGGCTGTGCTGGCGCTGGGGGCGCCACTAATCTTGTTCGCCGGTGGAATCTGGGCTTTTGTGCGTACCTATCGGGTGTGGCGCGACCGGGGCACCTGGTGGGGGTGGCACGGCGCCGGCTGGTTCTTGTTGACGCTGATGGTGGTGACGCTGTCCCTGGGCTTCCCGGCGATCGCCGGTCCGGTACTGATCGCCAGTTTGCTCTGACCCCGTCACTGGATTTCGCCGGCTTGCGTCATAGCCAGTGCCGCCAACGCCTTTGGCGGTGCGCCCGTGATCGTGATGAAAAACTGAACAACCGATCTTGTTTTACCGGCGGCGGCGACGGGGTATTACGTGTGCACCATGATGAGTACCGGCAGTGTTCCGTCAGCGTTGCTAGCCCATCATGGGCGACAGGATCACGAATGCGCCAAGGTAGATTCCGACTGCGACCACGAGGAACGCCAACAGCGTTATCAACGCGATTACCGTGATGCGCTTGAGCCGGCGCGTTGGGACTGTGTCGGTCACGTCTGCGTCATCCATGGCTGGTTGAATACCCGGTGGCGATCATGACCAACCGGCTAGAGCCTAGGGCCCAAGGTGGGTCGTCCGGAGGGGGCCAGAACGGGACCCGAAACGGGATCCACGACGGGACCCCTAATCAGAGTAGTGTCGGTCGAAGATTGCCGGGAGGCCACATGAGCGATGCCAATTTGCGCACTAACGAGCGCCAACGTGGCAGTCGCGCCATCGAACTCAATGTTGCTGCGCGTTTGGAGAACCTGGCGATCCTGCGCACCCTGGTCGGCGCCATCGGCACCTTCGAGGACCTGGATTTCGACGCCGTCGCAGATTTGCGCCTGGCGGTGGACGAAGTGTGCACCCGATTGATCCGCTCGGCCACGCCGAACGCCACCCTGACGCTGGTGGTGGATCCGCGCGACGACGAACTCGTCGTGGAGGCTTCGGCGATGTGTGATACCCACGACGTCGTGGCGCCGGGCAGCTTTAGCTGGCATGTCCTGACGTCACTGGCCGATGACGTCCAAACCTTCCACGACGGTCGCGAACCTGATGGGGCTGGCAGTGTGTTCGGCATCATGTTGATAGCCCGACGGGCGGCCACCAACAGGTGACTGCGCGTACTGCCGGCGGATCTCCGTCCCGGTCCAACGAATACGCTGATGTCCCGCAAATGTTTCGTCAGTTGGCGGGTTTCGAGGTCGATTCATCGGAGTTTCAGCGTCACCGGGATAAGATCGTCGAGCGCTGTTTGCCGCTGGCCGATCACATCGCGCGCCGGTTCGAGGGCCGCGGCGAGCCCCGCGATGATCTGGTCCAGGTCGCTAGGGTTGGTCTGGTCAACGCCGTAGTCCGGTTTGACGTCGAGACCGGCTCGGATTTCGTTTCGTTCGCCGTGCCCACCATTATGGGGGAGGTCCGACGCCACTTCCGGGATAACAGCTGGTCGGTCAAGGTGCCGCGGCGTCTCAAGGAACTGCATTTGCGGCTGGGCGCGGCGACTGCTGACTTGTCACAAAGATTGGGCAGGGCGCCCACAGCGACCGAACTTGCCGCCGAGCTCGGCATGGACCGTAGCGAGGTAGTCGAAGGCCTGGTGGCGGGTAGCTCCTACAACACCTTGTCCATTGACAGTGGTGGCGGTAGCGAAGACGACGACGCCCGCGCCATCGCCGACACATTGGGTGACGTGGACGCCGGTCTGGACCGAATCGAAGATCGCGAGTCGCTGCGGCCGCTGCTGGAAGCACTGCCCGAGCGGGAACGAACGGTCCTGATTCTCAGGTTCTTTGAATCGATGACGCAAACCCAGATTGCCGAGCGGGTCGGCATCTCGCAGATGCACGTGTCCCGGCTGCTGGCTAAATCGCTAGCGCGGCTCCGGGACCAGCTTGAGTAATCGGGCTCTGGTCTACGGCGTCGTCCACCGATTCGATTGTCGGCAGGGCGCCGTCGGGATCGCAGATTTGCAGCAACCTCGACACGGCCCGGCTCGGCACCATCGCCCATTGTGCTTGCGCCGTCGAGCACACGACGTTGATCCGGTGGAGCGAGGAAAGCCCTGCGGTGGCAATGAATTTCAGGCCGCTTAGGTCCAGGATCAACCGTTCCCGAGACCGAGCCCAGTGCTGGACGTAGGCCGTGAGCTGATCGGCATTGGCGGCGTCGAGCTCGCCGTGTACGGTGACCACACAGCTGGACGGCCCGTAACGAGCGGTGAATTCAGCGGTGCGGCACTGCTGCCACGATTGGGTCACAGGCATCGCAGACATGGGCGACTCCATCAGTCGACGAGCATTCGTTGCTGTGGATCACATCAAGCGTGCGCGCGGCTCAGCAGCAGCAGATTCCTGCCTGACCGCCCTGACGCACAAACAGGACGTAATTGGGCGGCTGTGAACTCAACCTGTTGTGAACCCTACCCGGGCCGGTGCCGGGGCGACAACGACTACCGATCTGATTCAAAGAATGCCTGCTCGCTGTGGCTTACTTGATCTCGGCGAGCACGGTGCCCTGGGTAATGGCTGCCCCTGCCTCAACCGCCAACCCAGTGATGATGCCGTCTTTGTGCGCGGTGACCGGGTTTTCCATCTTCATCGCCTCGAGGACCACCACGAGCTCGCCGACGACGACCTCTTGACCTTCCTCGACCGCGACCTTGACCACGGTGCCCTGCATCGGAGCCGTCACGGCGTCACCGGAGGCTGCCGCACCGGCGTGGGCGCCACGTTTGCGCGGCTTGGGCTTGCGCCGGATCACCCCGGCGGGTTCGCATCCGCCGGATAGCGCGAGATCGGCGGGCAGGGAGACCTCGATCCGCCGGCCGTCAACCTCGACGAGCACGGT
>NZ_VTZN01000082.1 GCF_008370645.1 Mycobacterium simiae | reverse complement strand
CCATCGACACAGTGCGCGACGCCACCGGCCATGACGTTCACCTCGTCGGCTATTCGCAGGGCGGGATGTTCTGCTACCAGGTCGCGGCTTACCGGCGTTCCAAGAACATCGCCAGCGTCGTCGCGTTCGGCTCGCCGGTGGACACCTTGGCGGCATTGCCGATGGGTATCCCGGCCAACCTCGGCGCGGCCGCCGCCAGTTTCATGGCTGATCACGTGTTCAATCGACTGGCTATCCCAAGCTGGATGGCGCGCACCGGTTTTCAGATGATGGATCCGCTCAAGACCGCCAAGGCGCGGGTCGACTTTCTGCGTCAACTGCACGACCGTGAGGCGTTGTTGCCGCGGGAACAGCAGCGTAGATTCCTCGAGTCCGAAGGCTGGATTGCCTGGTCCGGCCCCGCGATTTCAGAGTTGCTCAAACAGTTCATCGCCCACAACCGAATGATGACGGGCGGGTTTGCCATCAACGGCCAAATGGTGACGCTCACCGACATCACCTGCCCCATATTGGCATTCGTCGGTGAGGTCGACGACATCGGTCAGCCGGCTTCAGTGCGCGGCATCCGGCGCGCCGCCCCCAACGCTGATGTATACGAATGTCTCATCCGCACAGGTCATTTCGGCCTCGTGGTGGGATCCAGAGCAGCGCAACAGAGCTGGCCGGTCGTCGCCGATTGGGTGCGCTGGATCTCCAGTGAGGGCGACAAGCCGGCGAGCATCAGTCTGATGATGGAGCAGCCCGCCGAACACCATGACAGCGGTGTCGCGTTCAGCTCCCGAGTGGCGCATGGCATCGGCGAGGTCTCCGAGGCGGCGCTGGCGATGGCCCGCGGTGCGGCCGAGGCCGTGATTGCCGCAAACAAATCCATGCGCACGTTGGCCGTCGAAACTGTCCGCACACTGCCGCGCCTAGCAAGATTGGGCCAACTGAACGACCACACCCGTATCTCGCTGGGCCGCATCATCGACGAGCAGGCGCACGAGGCACCGCAGGGTGAATTCCTGCTGTTCGACGACCGTGTGCACACCTACGAGGCCGTGAACCGACGCATCAACAACGTTGTTCGCGGCCTGATCGAGGTGGGTGTACGGCAGGGCGACAAGGTGGGCGTGCTGATGGAGACGCGACCCAGCGCGCTGGTGGCAACCGCGGCGCTGTCTCGGTTGGGCGCGGTCGCGGTGCTGATGCGCCAGGACGTCGACCTGGCCGCGCAAGTCCGGCTCGGCGGAGCGACCGAGATCATCACCGACCCCACCAATCTGAGCGCGGCCCGACAATTGCCGGGTCAAATCCTGGTGTTGGGCGGCGGCGAGTCCCGGGATCTGGACCTAGCTGAGGACGCCGACGTCATCGACATGGAACAAATCGACCCCGATGCCGTCGAGCTGCCCGCTTGGTACCGCCAGAACCCGGGTTTGGCAAGGGATTTGGCATTTATCGCGTTCAGCGCGATCGGCGGCGAGCTGGTCGCCAAGCAGATCACCAACTACCGCTGGGCGGTGTCGGCGTTCGGTACCGCCTCGACGGCGGCCCTGGACCGCAGAGACACCGTGTACTGCCTGACGCCGCTGCACCACGAGTCCGCGCTGCTGGTCAGCTTGGGCGGTGCAGTCGTGGGCGGAACGCGCATCGCGCTGTCCCGCGGCCTGTGCTCGGACCGGTTCGTCGCCGAGGTACGCCGGTACGGCGTCACCGTCGTGTCCTACACCTGGGCCATGCTGCGCGACGTGGTCGACGATCCCGACTTCTCCCTACAGGGCAACCATCCCGTGCGGCTGTTCATCGGATCGGGTATGCCAACCGGATTGTGGGAAAGGGTCATCGACGCGTTCGCACCGGCACACGTCGTCGAGTTCTTCGCCACCACCGACGGACAGGCGGTGCTGGCCAACGTGTCCGGTGTCAAAATCGGCAGCAAGGGCCGCCCATTGCCCGGCGCCGGACGTGTCGAGCTCGGCGCCTATGACGCCGAGCATGACTTGATCCTGGAGAACGAACGTGGATTCGTCCAAGTCGCCGACGTCAACCAGGTCGGTGTGCTGCTGGCGCACGCCAGCGGACCCATCGATCCGACGGCGTCGGTCAAACGCGGTGTCTTTGCCCCGGCCGACACCTGGATCTCCACCGAGTATCTGTTCTACCGCGATCAAGACAGGGACTACTGGTTGGTCGGCCGGCGCGGCTCGGTCGTTCGCACCAAACGCGGAATGGTCTACCCCGAGCCGGTTACTGACGCCTTAGGACTCCTTACCGGCGTCGATATCGCGGTGACCTATGGCGTCTCAATCAAAGGCCACCAGCTTGCAGTTGCGGCGGTGACCTTGCGGCCGGGAGCGACCATCACCGCGGCCGACTTGACCGAAGCCGTAGCGGAGATGCCGGTCGGGTTGGGTCCCGATCTCGTCCACGTGGTGCCCGAGCTGTCGCTGAGCGCCACCTACCGGCCGACCGTCAGCGCACTGCGGGCCGCCGGGATCCCCAAGCCCGGGCGCCAGGCGTGGTTTTTCGACCCCGTCAGCAACGAGTTCCGCCGGCTGACACCTGGGGCGCGCACCGAGCTCAGCGGCCAGAAGACCGCCGATGCTTGACGAGAAGCTATTGGGCATCCTGGTGTGCCCGGCTGACCAGGGCCCGCTACTGCTGGTGGATAACGGTAAAGCCCTGTACAACCCACGGCTGCGCCGTGCCTACCGGATCGAAGATGACATCCCGGTCTTGCTGGTCGACCAGGCCCGCGACGTCAGTGAACAGGAGCACGCTCGGTTTACGGGGCAAGGACTTTCGGCAGATCCCCAGTGAGATAACGCTGCAGGTTTGGGGCGATCATGTGTGCCAGCTGCTCTGCAGGCAAAGAGGCGAACGGTTCGATCTTGACGATGTAACGCGCCATGGCCACGCCCATCAATTGGGAGGCGACCAGCTGAGCGCGAATGCTGCCCATCCCTGAGGGATTGTCGACACGCGACCCCAACTCTTTGGTCACCAAGTCTTCGAAGAACGCCCGCAGCAGACCAACGTCGTTGCCTACCAACAGCGACCGTGCCGCCGCGACCAACCGCTGGCCCATCTCGGAATCCCATAGGCCAAGCAACATCAACGGCAGTGCGATACCGAGGTCCTCGGTCGGCGTTTCCCGCATCGGCAACAGAATCGTCATCGGGTCGATCGGCATATGGGTGGCAGCGGCGAAAAGCTGTTGTTTGGTGCCAAAGTAGTGGTGCACCAGAGCCGCGTCTACGCTCGCTGCCGCAGCCACAGCCCGTATCGAAGTTCTGTCAAAGCCATTGTGCGCAAACAGGCCTCGTGCGCTTTCCAGGATGCGCTCGCGGGTATCTGAGTTGCCAGCGGGCCGCCCGCTACGTCGAGGCCCGGCCACTACGGCGTCCGGCGCCGCAACGTCACCGCGGCCAGACACAGCGCCGCGACCGCGAAAATCGACACGACCGCAATATCGCGGACCGTGATGGAGGTCAGCTCAGCATGTGCACCCACCTGCTGGAGCGCTTCTAGTGCATAGCTGGCCGGCATGACATTGCTGATCCACTGCAGCCAGGTCGGCATCAATGCCCGTGGGACGATGATGCCGGCGAGCAGCAGCTGCGGCACCATCACCAGCGGAATGAACTGTACGGCCTGAAACTCGGTGCGGGCGAACGCACTGCAGAGCAGGCCCAGCCCAACGCCCAAGACGGCGTTGATGATCGCGATCACAAACACCCAGGCCGGGCTGCCTGCGGTATCGAAGCCAAGGATCCAGAACGCCACCATGCAGGCCAGCGTGGCTTGGGCCGTGGCCGCGATCGAGAATGCGGTCCCGTAGCCGGCGAGCAGATCAAGCCGACGCAGCGGGGTAGTCAGGATTCGCTCCAGCGTTCCTGACGCCCGTTCGCGCTGCATGGTTATCGCGGTAATCACGAACATCACAAACAGCGGGAACAGGCCCAGCAGCACCAGGCAGGCAGTGTTGAACCCGGAAGGAGCGCCCGGACGATGCGGGACTTTGTCAAACATGAAGTACATCAGTGTAATGACCAGGACCGGCACCAACAGGATCATCGCGATGCTGCGGTGATCAGCGGCCAGTTGGCGCAGGATCCGTGCGGTAGTGGCGGTATAACTCTGCAGGCTCAGCCGGCTGCGGGCACGGTGGTGGTGCGTCGGATGATGGACAGAAACGAGTCCTCCAGTGATGTGCATCCGGTTTCCTTCCGTAGTCGTCCTGGCGTGGTGTGGGCCAGTATTCGCCCTTCTCGCATGAGCAGTAGATCGCCGCAGCGGTCGGCCTCGTCCATCACGTGGCTGGAAACCAGCAGCGTGGTGCCACGCCGCGCCAGCGCGATGAACTGCTCCCAGAGTTCGACCCGCAGCACCGGGTCCAGGCCGATGGTCGGCTCATCGAGCACCAGCAGGTCGGGCCGGCCGACCAGCGCGCAGGCCAATGAGACGCGGGCCCGCTGGCCACCGGAAAGGTTGGCGCAGCGCGCGGAGCGGTGGTCGTTCAAGGCAACCGCGTCGATCACTTCGTCGGCTGCTTGACCGTCGATCCCGCAGAGTTGGGCGAAGTAGCGGACATTGTCGATCACCCGCAGGTCGTTGTAGACGGTCGGGTCCTGAGGCATGTAGCCGACCCGGTGGCGCAACGGCGACGAACCAGCCGGGTGGCCCAGCACGCGCACCGAACCCGAGGTGATGATCTGGGAGCCGACGACGCAGCGCATCAGGGTGGTCTTGCCCGAGCCGGACGGGCCGAGCAAACCGGTGATCGAGCCGCGAGCGATGCGGACCGAAACGTCCTTCACAGCAAGGTGTTTGCCGCGCCTGACCGTCAAGTGATCGATGGCAATCGCCGGTTCCGCACCGTCGCGGAGTAATTCATCACTGGATGAACTCATCATAGGATGAATATCGACCCCTTATTCATGGGTGTCAAGCACCGGGGCACAATCTGTACCGATGAGCGCTGAGCACCTGTTCGTTGACCCCGTCGCTGCCGCGCACCGACTGCTTGGCGCCGCTCTCACAGGACGGGGGGTGAGCGGCATTGTCGTGGAGGTTGAAGCCTACGGCGGGGTACCGGACGGTCCCTGGCCCGACGCCGCCGCACACTCCTACCGCGGCCGCAGCGGCCGAAACGCCGTGATGTTCGGGCCGCCTGGTCGGCTCTACACCTATCGCAGCCATGGCATCCATGTCTGCGCCAATGTGGCGTGCGGTCCCGACGGCACGGCCGCCGCTGTGTTGCTCAGGGCCTGCGCCATAGCCGAGGGTGCCGAGGTCGCAAGGTCTCGGCGTGGCGAGCTGGTTCGTACCGCTGCCCTGGCGCGTGGTCCGGGAAATCTGTGCTCAGCGCTAGGAATCACCATGGAGGACAATGGTATTGATCTGTTTGATCCAGCCAGCCCGGTGACGTTACGGCTCAGCGAAACCCGCGGCACGTTGTCCGGTCCCCGAGTCGGAGTCAGCCAGGCCGCCGACCGGCCCTGGCGGCTGTGGCTTGCCGGCCAGCCGGAAGTCTCGGCGTATCGCCGCAGTCCACGAGCGCCCGCGCCGGGTGCCAGCGATTAGCGGATTCACATGGCTGGTGGCGTGATGCGAAATCATCGAGCGCGGCTGCCAGCGGATAGCGAGACGTACTTGCTGCCGACACGATAGCGGGTCAAGGCACGTCGGCCGGAGCCCGGCTCGGTTGGCGGCGCCCTGCCCTGGAAGACTCTTGCACCATGATCCTCGACGAGCTGGGCTGGCGTGGGTTGATTGCGCAGTCCACCGATCTTGACGCGCTGGCCGCCGAGGTTGAGCGCGGGCCGATGACGGTCTACGCCGGGTTCGACCCGACCGCGGCGAGCCTGCATGCCGGAAACTTGGTGCCATTGCTGGCGTTGCGGCGGTTTCAGCGGGCGGGGCACCGCCCGATTATGCTGGCGGGCGGCGCCACCGGCCTGATCGGTGACCCGCGTGACACCGGCGAGCGCAGCCTCAACGATGCCGACACTGTCGCCGACTGGACTGACCGGATCCGCGCGCAGCTGGAACGCTTTGTCGATTTCAACGATTCGCCGACGGGCGCGATCATCGAGAACAACATTGAGTGGACCGCGGCGATGTCCGCCATCGAATTTCTGCGCGATGTCGGCAAGCACTTCTCGGTCAATGTCATGCTGGATCGCGACACGATCCGGCGCCGTCTTGACGGGGAGGGAATCTCCTACACCGAATTTAGCTACCTGCTGCTGCAGGCCAACGACTACGTCGAACTGTACCGGCGCCACGGCTGTGTCCTGCAGATCGGTGGTTCGGATCAGTGGGGCAACATCATCGCCGGCGTTCGGCTGGTGCGCCAAAAGCTTAGTGCCACAGTGCATGCGCTTACCGTCCCGCTAGTGACTGGGTCCGACGGCACCAAGTTCGGCAAATCTACCGGCGGCGGCAGCTTGTGGCTGGACCCGCAACTGACCAGCCCGTACGCCTGGTACCAGTACTTCGTCAATACCGCCGACGCGGACGTGATCCGGTATTTGCGGTGGTTCACTTTCCTGTCTGCAGACGAATTGGCCGATCTGGAACGGGCCACGGTTGAGCGCCCGCAACAACGCCTCGCCCAACGGCGGCTCGCCGCTGAGCTCACCGATTTGGTGCATGGCGAAGCGGCCACCGCGGCAGTCGAGCACGCCAGTCAGGCGCTCTTCGGGCGGGGCGAGCTGGACCGGCTCGACGAGGCGACCCTGGCTGCAGCGCTGCGCGAAACGCCGGTCGCTGAACTCAAACCAGGCAGTCCCGACGGAATCGTCGACCTGTTGGTGGCCAGCGGCCTGTCGGAGAGCAGGAAGGCAGCTCGACGCACGATCAGCGAGGGCGGGGTGTCGGTCAACAACATTCGCATCGACAACGACGAATGGACGCCGCAGGCATCGGATTTCCTGCACGACCGCTGGCTGGTGCTGCGCCGTGGCAAGCGGCATATCGCCGGTGTGAAGCGAGTTGGCTGACAGCGCGCTGCTCAGGCAGAACCCAAGGACCCAACTTCAATAGCGGGCAACTGATCGTCGGCGGCTGCCACTGCGTACGGAGTGGCGGCGGAATAGAAGGCATCCTCGGTCATCAGGCCACGCTGCGCCAGCTCGATGCGATTCACCTCGGTGCCCCACCGGCTACCGAAAAGGCGCTTGAGTTGCATGGGATCCGGTCGTCGCAAGTTCAAATGCGGTTTCTGACGGGCTAATTCGTCGCGGCGGGCCACGGCGCGTGCGGCCATCGCGCGCCATTCGGGTAATCGGGGGTCGGCACGGACGAGGTCGAGGAAGTGCTGGACAGCCGGAAGCGACCGGGCGAAGAAGAGCGTGCGGGTGGTCAGCCGCGCCGAGACCGCAATCGGGTCGTCGCGAAGGCTTGCGTTCTCCTCGGTGGTCAGCCAGTGTGCCCTAACATGCTCGGGAAAGCCGGACTCGTCGATGATGCCGGTGGCTACCGCGTAGCGGTGGGCGACGATCTCCAGCGAGCGCTCATAACCGTCGGCCGCTATCTCGGCGGCGGCCCGGGCGGCCCGCTCGCGCACGCTGCCACCGTCGTCGGGATGGATCAGACTCCAATACCAGGCGGCGACTTGCTCAAGGGCGGGAAGGTATGCCCACCGATCGGTCGCGCATACGCTCAGCAACGACAGTACGTCGACGTCGAGGATGTCGACGGTTGACTCCGCACCGTTATCCGTTGTTACGGATACGGCTGTGGGCGGCGCCCACCGCTGCCGCCACCGCTCTGACCATACGGTAGGGGGTGGGCCCGGCCGGGTCACGCAACTGCTCTGACCACTGACGACTTTTTCCAGTGCAAGGACCGCGTCGGCGTGCTTGATGTCGACCCGCAGCAACCTTAATTGCGTTGCGAGACAGTCGCTTTCAGAAGCGCCAACGGAGTCCAGCAGTCGATTCCAAGTGCGTTGGGTAAACGGTGTGTTGCGCGCGGTTTCGATGAGCTGGCCCGCCAGATCCGCCGATATCACGTCAGACGCCACAGCTCGCGCCACGGTCTGACGAATGTTGACCAGCGCGTCGACAAAGACCGGATAACCGTCTTCGGGATCGCCGTGCACCATGCCCACCTCGTCGTCGGCTTCCAGTAGCCCGTCCCGGTAACCCTCGAAGACCCACCCATAGCCTTCCATGCCAAACGGGTGTAGCTCGGCTGCGCGCAACGCGCCCATGCTCGACGAACCGACGATCCGTACCCCGTCGTCGAGCAGGGTCAGCAATTCTTTGTGCCGCACCGACGCGTGCTGGAAGAAGAGTCCGTCGACAATGAGCAATGTGTCGCCAGGATGCAATCCGTATCCGAGGGCCTGTCCAAACGCTATCGGCGGCACCACTTCTGCATGGGGCACCACAGCGCGGATATCGTCAACGCCGATCGTCGGCCCAGCAGTGACGACGATCCGTCCGCTCGCGGTCATCCATGCTCCTGTAACGGGGTGCGCAGCGGCGAAATTATCGATGCCGACAGCCCGGGAGCAATAGCCTTCACCACGGGAACGCACGCGTCAGCGAAGTCGCACACCACCGCCAGCGGCTCGATGCCGGACCGGGTGGTGATGACCGTCGCCGCCGAGGCCAGCAGGTCGGCAAGCGAGTCGGTGTACTCGATGTGCCAAGGCGTGGGTTCTGCGCTCGGCATCGACCGCATCGAACGGCGAGCCGGGGCAAACGTGTGCACCCGGGCGAACCTCTGGTAGATCGCCGAGGGCAGATCCTCGCGGGCGCCGCTGATGGCTGTCAGGCGCGATTGCGCGGCTTCGGTAATCGCCCGGGCCAAAGCCACGTTGGGGTCGTGGTGAAGTCCGCTGCCGCTGAAAGGGACCTCCATCATCGGGGAGGTGATCTCGGCGGCGAAGCAATAGAACCCATCCCAGCTGTCGATGCGGGCAACCTGCAGTGCGCTTCCGGCCTGTTGAATCATCTCGACCAGCTCGGCGCACTGCGAGCGGGCGACGTCGTCCAGGGGCACCTCGAACAAAGTTGTCCCAGGCTCGGCGGTGGCCATGCCGTGGCGCTCCATGATCTCGTACAGCGCGTGCAAGGTGGCCTCGTAATAACTGTTGCCTGAGGCTAATCCGGTGGTATCCATGCCGAATATCGGCGGTCCCCAGGAGTCGCTGACCGCGACGTTCACGAGGACGGCCAGCCAGGGAACGAAGGTTCGGCGGCCCGTCAGCAATGTCGTCGCGGTCATCCAGTCGAGTTTGGCGCCGAGATGGTAGAAACTGCCGGCCGGCCGGTTCAGGTGTGCTGGGTCATAGGTCAATTCAGCAGCGAGATCCGTTGTGGCCGTGGATAGCAGGTCCGGGGTGATGTTTTCGGCGTGCCAGTTTTCCAGCGATTCCATGACGGCTGATACCTGGGCGGCGCGGTAGGTGGTGGCCTTGCCCTGACTGACCGACAACGTCAGCGAGGCCGGCCGCACGGCCTGCACGGTAGGGATTCCGAGATCGTCTAACCAGGTCAGGTCGGCAACACGGGTGATACCGGCGCGTTCCAACAGTGGTTGCACCGCCTGCCAGGTCCGGTCCGGGGAAATGATGCGATGTGTGCCCGCTCGGTGTCCAATGGTGGTGGGGTCTGCATGTCCCAATACTCGTGCCGGCCAATGGGTCCAGTCAGGACCTATCAGCGCGTCCGTTGATAGCGGATCACCGAGCGTGGGCAGGTGCGGCATGGCTTCACGCTACTTGGTTTGCAGGTCCTAATGGTGGGCGTTAAGCGGGGTCGCGAAGAGGGAAAATCCAGCGGGATCTCATCGCAAGGGGAGGGGCGGCGATGAGACCCCGCTGGCTTGGTGATTCGGCAGCGATCTCGATTGGGGGGGTGGGGAAACGAGACCCCTGCCGAAGTTCTAGCGCTGAACGCCTAGCTCACTCTCCGGCGTCGGCGTGGAAATACGGAGCCGATTGGGTCGCCTCGATTTCGAAAAACAACAATTCATAGGACATGCGGTTGGCCTTCACTTCGATGTAATGTCGATTGCTCATAGTGATTCGGCGGGGATCTCAAACTTGGGGGGTGGGAGGCGATGAGATCCCCGCCGAAGATTTAGCGGTTACGAGTCCTTACTCGGCGGCGCCTGCGTGGAACGCCGGTGCGGAGTAGGCAGCTTCGTTCTCATCGCCGAACAGAAGTTCGTGAGACACAGTTGTCACCTCCTCACTTCCATACACCTAATGCGGATTGGCATGCATCCGTTCCGTTACAGGACCCATTCTGGAAGGCATACAGCCTCCGCGGTATCCCACGACTAGCTGATCGTCGGGGGGGAATCCAGACCCGCCAACGGCACGACAGGCGTATCCCCCGATTGGCGGACAATCGGGAGCGGTGTTGCCGCGCCGCCGCTAGTCCTCTTCGCACGCAGGATCGGCGGCAAAACACGTAAGTGTGCCAACTTTTACCGCACCGTGTTGTGAATGTGACTGTTGTTCAGCACTGTATTCACGGTGATGACGGCACCGGGTTTGGCGTTTCGATTGCTGGCTTTGACCGCCGGCGTATTCGGTGTGTCTGCCACTATGGCGGCGCCGATCCATGCCGACATGATGGGAAACGCCTTCCTGATGGCTTTAAACAACGCCGGCATTGCCTACAGCCAACCGGTGACGACGATGGCGATGGGTCGGTCGGTGTGTCCGATGGCGGTCCAGCCTGGCGGGACCTTCGATGCTGTCGTCGCAAGAATGGCCGAAAACTACGGCATGTCTGGTGATGCGGCAGCTGCGTTCACCATTGTCGCGATCGCCACGTATTGCCCGGCGGTGATATCCCCGCTGATGCCGCATCGGCTACAGGCCTGATCGTGATTGTGAGCCAGTCCGCTAGCCCCGTAACCTCTAGCGAGTGGTCGATGACAGGCATGGTCGCGGCGGTGAGCGGCGACCGCGACCGGCATCGGGCAGTGCGGCGCGCCGTAGTTCACAGCGGAAGCATGACGTTCCCTGGTCGGACGCAGCCCCGGCACCTCACAGCGCACCCGCCATCCCGCCGGGCGTGGAAGCCAAGCAGTTGGCGCCCGAAGTCCGGCGCGAGCTGAGCACGCTGGACCGTGCCACGGCAGATGCCGTGGCACGGCACTTGGTGGCCGCAGGTGAGCTGATCGACGAGGACCCCGAAGCCGCGCTAAGCCACGCCCGTGCAGCGCGGGCCCGGTCCAGCAGGATCGCTGTCGTCCGCGAAGCCGTCGGAATTGCTGCGTACCGGTGTGGCGATTGGGCTCAGGCGCTCGCCGAATTGCGTGCTGCCCGACGGATGGGCAGCAAATCCCCGCTGCTTGCGTTAATCGCCGACTGTGAACGCGGCGTGGGCCGCCCGCTGCGCGCCATCGAACTGGCCCGCGGACCCGAGGCGGCACAGCTTAGCGGGGATGACGCCGACGAGTTGCGCATTGTTGTCGCCGGTGCGCGTGCAGATCTGGGGCAGCTGGAGCAGGCGCTGACCGTGCTGTCGACGCCGCAGTTAGACCCGGCTCGGACGGGCTCAACGGCTGCGCGGCTGTTCTACGCCTACGCCGAGACGCTGCTGGCGTTTGACCGTCACGACGAAGCGTTGCAGTGGTTCTTGCGCTCGGCGGCTGCTGATGTCGAAGGTGTCACCGACGCCGAAGACCGTGTCAACGAGTTGGGCTGACGAGTGGTGAATAGCATTGCGCAGAAATATGACTGCCTCCTGATCGACCTGGACGGGACGGTGTTTCGCGGACGCGAGCCCACCGAAGGTGCGGTTCAATCGTTGGCTGAAGTGCCAAGCCGCAAGCTGTTTGTCACCAATAACGCGTCCCGTAGCGCCGACGAGGTCGCCGCGCATCTGCGCGAGCTCGGCTTCACGGCTGCGGGCCAGGACGTGGTCACCAGCGCCCAGAGCGCCGCCCAGCTGCTAGCCGGCCAGTTGCCGCAGGGCTCCAAAGTCCTCATCGTTGGCACCGAGGCCTTGGCCAATGAAATCGACGCCGTCGGGCTGCGTCCGGTGCGGCGGTGGGCTGACGAGCCGGTTGCCGTCGTCCAGGGCCTTTCGCTGACCATTGGCTGGCCCGATCTTGCCGAGGCCGCGTTGGCCATCCGCGCTGGCGCGCTGTGGGTGGCGGCCAATATCGACCCGACCTTGCCCACCGAGCGAGGCCTGCTGCCCGGCAACGGATCTCTGGTGGCGGCGCTGCGAACTGCTACCGGTGCCGAGCCGCGAGTGGCTGGCAAACCGGGGCCGCAATTGATGGCAGACGCCGTGGCGCGGGCTCACTGCCGCGCACCGCTGGTGATCGGCGACCGGTTGGACACTGACATCGAAGGTGCGAACGCAGCGGGGCTGCCCAGCCTGATGGTGCTGAGTGGGGTCAACAGTGCTCGAGACGCGGTGTACGCAGAACCGCGACAGCGGCCCACCTACATCGGTCACGATCTGCGCTGCCTACACCAGGACGCCAACGTGCTCGCAGTAGGTTCGCAGTCGGGCTGGCGCGTCGATGTTGCCGATGAGGTGATAACCGTGCGCGTTAACGGCGACCAAGGCGGGGATGATTTGTCGGTCGTTCGCGCCGTCGCACGCGCAGTATGGGACGCCGCTTGCACCGACTTCCCAGGGCGGCGACTCCGTATCGAGGCGGGCGATGAGCGCGCCCGCGCCGCTTTGGGCCGCTGGTCCCTGGTGCACGGCGACTAGCCGACAACTAGCGTAGGACTCAAATGACCATTAATCCTGATCAGATTCGCTCTGAAATCGAAACCCTGCTGGCCCAGCTGCCAGACGTCGCCGATGCGGCCAACGGGCCGTCGCTTGCCGAGCTGGAAGACATCGCGCGTCGCCTTTCCGAGGCCCACGATATGTTGTTGGCTGCTCTCGAGTCGGCGGAGAAAGGCTGAGTGCACCGGTGGCACGGCGTGTCCGCGTTGACGTCGAGCTGGTCCGGCGCGGCCTAGCTCGATCCCGTCAGCAGGCTGCGGAATTGATCGGCGCCGGCAAGGTGCGTATCGACGGCCTGCCGGCGGTCAAGGCTGCTACCGCCGTGGCAGCCACCGCGGCCCTGACTGTCGCCGCGAACAGCGAACGCATGTGGGTATCTCGTGGAGCCCACAAGCTCATCGGCGCGTTGGACGCGTTCGCGCTTTCCGTCCGAGGGCGGCGCTGCTTGGATGCGGGGGCGTCGACAGGCGGGTTCACCGAGGTTCTGCTGGACCGTGGTGCTGCCGAAGTGGTTGCCGCCGATGTCGGGTATGGCCAGCTGGCATGGTCGCTGCGTAATGATCCTCGGGTGGTTGTCGTCGAGCGGACCAACGCACGGGATTTGTCGCCCGAGCAGCTCGGCGGGCCCGTGGGCCTGATTGTGGCTGACCTGTCGTTCATTTCGTTGGGCACGGTGTTGCCGGCGCTGATTCGCTGTGCTGGCCCCGGCGCCGATATCGTTCCCATGGTGAAGCCGCAGTTCGAGGTGGGAAAGGGCCAGGTCGGCCCCGGCGGGGTGGTTCATGATCCCCAGTTGCGTGCGGATTCAGTTTTGGGTGTTTCTCGGCGTGCCGAGGAGCTGGGGTGGCACACCGTCGACGTCACTCCCAGCCCGCTGCCCGGCCCCTCCGGCAACGTCGAATACTTCCTATGGTTGCGCGCGCAGACCGATCGGGCACTGGTTGATGACGATCTGGTGGCTGCGGTGCGGCAGGCAATCGAAGCCGGCCCTCGATGACCGAACGCACTGTTTTGATGGTGGTCCACACCGGCCGCGACGAAGCAACCGAGACCGCCCGACGCGTCGAAAAAGTATTGGGCGACAACAAAATTGCGCTTCGAGTATTGTCTGCCGAGGCGGTCGACCGGGGCTCGCTGCGCGTCGCACCCGACGACATGCGCGCCCGGGGCGTCGACGTCACGGTGGTCGACGCGGATCCGCACGCTGCCGAGGGCTGCGAGTTGGTGCTGGTACTGGGCGGCGACGGCACCTTCCTGCGGGCAGCCGAGCTGGCCCGCAACGCCAACATCCCGGTGCTTGGAGTCAACCTAGGCCGGATCGGCTTCTTGGCCGAGGCCGAAGCCGAGGCGATCGACCTGGTGCTCGAGCACATGGTGGCACGCGACTACCGGGTGGAAGACCGGCTGACCCTGGACGTTGTCGTGCGCCACGGGGGCCGCGTCATCGAACAGGGCTGGGCCCTCAACGAAGCGAGCCTGGAAAAGGGCCCACGGCTGGGTGTACTAGGGGTCGTCCTCGAGATCGACGGCAGGCCGGTGTCGACCTTCGGCTGCGATGGCGTGTTGGTGTCGACGCCGACCGGGTCAACCGCGTACGCGTTCTCCGCGGGCGGCCCGGTGTTGTGGCCCGACCTCGAGGCGATCCTGGTAGTGCCTAATAACGCGCACGCTTTGTTCGGGCGGCCGATGGTCACCAGTCCCGAGGCGACCATCGCGATCGAGATAGAGGCGGATGGACACGATGCGCTGGTGTTTTGTGATGGCCGCCGCGAAATGCTGATACCCGCCGGAGGCCGGCTCGAGGTAACCCGCTGCGTAACTCCGGTGAAATGGGCGCGCCTGGACAGCGCGCCGTTCACCGACCGCCTGGTGACCAAGTTCCAGCTGCCGGTGACGGGTTGGCGCGGGAAATAGCTGGTGCTGACTGAAATACGAATCGAGTCGCTGGGTGCTATCAGCGTGGCGACCGCTGAGTTCGATCGCGGCCTGAGTGTGCTCACGGGCGAGACCGGAACCGGCAAGACCATGGTGGTAACCGGGTTGCACCTGCTCGGCGGCGCGCGCGCCGACCCGACCCGTGTTCGGTCCGGAGCCGACCGCGCGGTCGTCGAAGGCCGGTTCACCACGATCGATCTCGACGACGCCATGGCGGCCAAACTTGACGAGATCCTGGACGCATCGGGGGCGCAGCGGGACGAGGACGGCAGCGTGATCGCGCTGCGCTCGGTCAGCAGCAACGGACCGTCGCGCGCCTATCTCGGTGGCCGCAGTGTGCCGGCTAAATTGCTCAGCGGCTTTACCAATGAGCTGCTCGCTCTACACGGGCAGAACGACCAGTTGCGGTTGATACGGCCGGAGGAGCAACGAGGCGCGTTAGACCGCTTCGCGGCCACCGGCCCCGCGCTGGAGCGCTACGGCAAGCTGCGCGACGCGTGGCTATCGGCGCGGCGCGACCTCGCTGACCGCCGTAACCGAACCCGCGAACTGGCTCAAGAAGCCGACCGGTTGCAATTCGCGCTGAACGAGATCGACGCCGTCGACCCGCAGCCGGGGGAAGACGATACGCTGGTCGCCGACATCGTTCGGCTCTCCGAGCTGGACACACTGCGCGAAGCGGCGTCGACCGCCCGCGCGGCGTTATCGGGCGCGTCCGGCGACGCGTTCGCCGCCAGCGTGGCCGACAGTTTGGGCCGGGCGCAGGCAACGCTGGCATCGACCGACGATGCCACGCTGCGCGCACTGGCCGAACAAGTCGGTGAGGCGCTGACAATAGTTATCGATGCCGCCGGCGAACTCGGCAACTACGTCGACGAGCTGCCCGCCGATGCCAGCGCCCTGGATGCCAAACTTGCCCGCCAAGCCCAACTGCGTACCTTGACCCGCAAGTACGCCGCCGACATCGACGGGGTACGGCGGTGGGCGCAGGACTCTCGTGACCGCCTCGCACAACTCGACGTTTCCGAAGAAGGCCTGGTGGCGCTGGAACGCCGAGCCGAAGAACTCGGACGCGAATTAGCCCAAGCGGCAATCGATCTCAGCACGATTCGGCGTAGGGCGGCCAAGCGCCTAGCCAAAGAGGTGACCGCGGAGCTCGCCGGCCTGGCCATGGCCGAGGCCGAATTCACCATTGCCGTGACCACTGATCTAGCTGAGCAGGACAACGCCGCCGCGCTGATGTTGCCTTCGGGCGAGCTGGTCAGCGTTGGCGTCGACGGCATCGACCGGGTCGAGTTCGGCTTCGCCGCCCACCGCGGGATGACCGTGCTGCCGTTGGCCAAGAGCGCATCCGGTGGCGAGTTGTCTCGGGTGATGCTGGCCTTGGAAGTGGTGCTGGCCGGGTCGGCAACGGGCACCACGATGGTCTTCGACGAGGTCGACGCCGGGGTCGGCGGTTGGGCGGCCGTTCAGATCGGACGGCGCTTGGCGAAGCTGGCGCGAACCCACCAGGTCATCGTGGTCACGCACTTGCCCCAGGTGGCTGCGTACGCCGACGTGCACCTGATGGTGCACAGCACCGGACGCACAGGGGCCAGCGGTGTGCGGCGGCTGAGCACCGACGAGCGGGTGGCCGAGCTGGCCCGGATGCTGGCCGGGCTCGGCGAGTCAGACAGCGGCCGGGCACATGCCCGCGAGCTGCTGGACGCCGCGCAAAACGACGAGATCTAGCCAGCCAAGGTCGCGATGTAGCCACCCAACGTCGAGTTGTTGTTGCCTTTCCAACCCGATTTGGCCAACAACTCGACGTTCGGTGAGACCATGTGTGACAGTTGTGGCGTCATATAACTTATGGGGCTGATGTTACGGCGCGCCTCCCCGCGCCAGCCCAGCATCACGGACACAATCGCCCCATGAAGATGTCAGCGCTTCTGTCCCGAAACACTGCCCGTCCGGGCCTGGTCGGCACCGCTCGCGTCGACCGGAATATCGACCGACTGCTGCGCAGGGTCTGCCCCGGCGACATCGTGGTCCTCGACATCTTGGATCTGGACCGCATCACTGCAGACGCGCTGGTCGAAGCTGACGTCGCCGCCGTCGTCAACGCTTCATCGTCCGTCTCGGGCCGCTACCCCAACCTGGGCCCGGAGGTGCTCGTCAACAACGGTGTCACCCTGATCGACGAGACTGGGCCAGACATCTTCAAGAAAGTCAAGGACGGCTCCAAGATCCGCCTATACGAAGGCGGCGTGTATGCCGGTGAACGCCGGCTGATCCGCGGTACCGAACGTACCGACCACGACATCGCCGATCTGATGCGGGAGGCCAAAAGCGGGTTGGCCGCCCACCTAGAAGCGTTCGCCGGCAACACAATTGAATTTATCCGCAGTGAGAGCCCGCTGCTGATCGACGGAATCGGCATCCCCGACACCGACGTCGACATGCGCCGCCGGCACGTGGTGATCGTCGGCGAAGAGGACAGCGCCGCCGACGATGTGAGATCTCTCAGGCCGTTTATTAAGGAGTACCAGCCGGTGCTGGTGGGTGTCGGCACCGGCGCGGATGTATTGCGCAAGGCCGGTTATCGTCCGCAACTCATCGTCGGCGACCCCGACCAAATCAGCACCGAGGTACTCAAATGCGGTGCGCAGGTGGTGTTGCCCGCCGACGCCGACGGTCACGCCCCCGGGCTGGAACGAATCCAGGATCTGGGCGTCGGGGCGATGACCTTCCCGGCTGCCGGCTCGGCAATCGACTTAGCGCTCCTGCTTGCCGATCACCACGGGGCCGCACTGCTGGTTACCGCCGGTCATACCGCCAACATCGAGACCTTCTTCGACAGGACGCGTGCGCAGAGTAATCCGTCGACGTTCCTCACCAGACTGCGGGTAGGGGAGAAGCTGGTGGATGCCAAGGCAGTCGCCACTCTCTATCGCAACCACATTTCGGGCGGCGCTATTGCGCTGTTGGCATTGACGATGCTGATCGCCGTCATCGTTGTCTTGTGGGTGTCACGCACCGATGGCGTAGTGATGCACTGGATCATCGACTACTGGAACCGCTTCTCTGTTTGGGTGCAGAACCTAGTGACGTAGTTCTTCCGAGGACGGTGTTCATGATCTCGTTACGCCAACATGCGATCTCGCTGGCTGCCGTCTTTTTGGCGCTGGCCATCGGCGTTGTGCTGGGTTCCGGCTTCTTCTCCGATACCGTGTTGTCCAGCTTGCGCAACGAGAAGCGCGACCTGGCTGCCCAGGTCAACGGACTCAACGATCAACGCAACTCGCTGAACGAAAAGCTCAGCGCGGCTAATGATTTCGATGAGCAGGTGCTGGGCCGGATCGTGCACGATGCGTTGGCCGGCAAGACCGTGGTGCTCTTTCGAACCCCAGATGCCAAAGACGATGATGTCGCTGCAGTGTCGAAAATCATCGGCCAGGCCGGTGGTTCGGTCACCGGTACGGTCTCGTTGACCCAGGAGTTTGTCGAAGCCAACTCTGCGGAGAAGCTGCGTTCGGTGGTGAACTCGTCCATCCTGCCGGCCGGAACACAGCTGAGCACCAGGCTCGTCGACCAAGGTTCGCAGGCCGGCGATCTGCTCGGGATCGCACTACTGATCAACACCAAGCCGGATGCTCCGCCGGTTCCAGAGGTAGATGATGCGCAGCGCGGCACGGTGCTGGCCGCGTTGCGGGAAACCGGTTTTATCAGCTATCAGCCCGCTGACCACTTTGGAACGTCAAACGCCGCCATCGTCATCACGGGTGGGTCGCTGCCGACCGATGCCGGCAATCAGGGAGTCAGTGTCGCGCGGTTCGCCGCTGCGCTGGCGCCACACGGCTCCGGTACGGTGCTCGCCGGCCGGGATGGATCATCGACCGGCAGCGCCGCGGTCGCCGTTGCCCGCGCTGATGCCGGCATGGCGGCGACGATCAGCACTGTCGATGACGTTGACGGCGCGCCTGGGCGCATCACCGCGATCCTGGCCTTGCATGATCTGGTCAACGGCATCCATCCGGCACACTACGGGACCGGTCATGGGGCGACATCGGTCACGGTCCCGCAATAAGCGGCTGTGAGGCCCGGTAGGGCGTGTTCGCCGCTGCCCGGCGTCGCGGATGTTAGGGTGGGTTTCCGTGGGTCGGCAGGCCCATAAAAGCCCTGCCCGTCTTCACGGAGGTCGCTGAAGTTGCGTAAGCATCCGCAAACCGTCACGAAGCACCTCTTCGTCAGCGGCGGTGTCGCCTCTTCGCTCGGCAAGGGACTTACCGCAAGCAGCCTCGGTCAGCTGTTGACCGCCCGGGGGTTGCAGGTCACCATGCAGAAGCTCGATCCCTACCTCAACGTCGACCCCGGCACCATGAACCCCTTCCAGCACGGCGAAGTTTTTGTCACCGAGGATGGCGCCGAGACCGATCTCGACGTCGGGCATTACGAGCGTTTCCTCGATCGCGACTTGTCCGGCTCAGCGAATGTCACGACTGGCCAAGTATATTCGACCGTGATAGCCAAGGAGCGCCGCGGCGAATACCTCGGCGACACCGTGCAGGTGATTCCGCACATCACCGACGAGATAAAACGGCGCATCATGGCGATGGCTGAACCCAACTCTGCTGGTCGCCGCCCTGATGTGGTCATCACCGAAATCGGCGGCACCGTCGGTGATATCGAGTCACAGCCGTTCTTGGAAGCCGCACGCCAGGTGCGTCACGACGTGGGGCGCGCAAACGTCTTCTTTCTGCACGTGTCGCTGGTGCCCTACCTGGCCCCGTCGGGGGAGCTCAAGACCAAGCCGACTCAGCACTCGGTGGCGGCGTTGCGCAGTATCGGTATTACTCCGGACGCGCTGATCTTGCGCAGCGATCGCGATGTCCCCGAAGCGTTGAAGAACAAGATCGCCTTGATGTGCGACGTCGACATTGACGGCATCATCTCCACGCCAGACGCGCCATCGATCTATGACATCCCCAAGGTGCTGCATCGTGAGGAACTTGACGCGTTTGTGGTCCGGCGGCTCAACCTGCCGTTCCGCGATGTCGACTGGACCGAGTGGGACGACCTGTTGCGCAGGGTGCACGAGCCGCAAGAGACGGTTCGAATCGCTCTCGTGGGCAAGTACGTTGAGCTCTCTGATGCCTACCTGTCGGTGATCGAGGCGTTGCGAGCAGGCGGGTTCAAGCACCGCGCCAAGGTCGAAGTCGAGTGGGTGGGCTCCGACGATTGCCAGACGGACGGCGGTGTCGCGGCCGCACTCGGCGACGTGCACGGGGTGCTGATTCCTGGCGGGTTCGGCATCCGGGGCATTGAGGGCAAGATCGCTGCGGTCAAGTATGCACGGGTACGGGGCTTGCCGGTGTTGGGGCTGTGTCTGGGCTTGCAGTGCATCGTGATCGAAGCCGCCCGCTCGGTCGGTCTCACCGAGGCCAATTCGGCCGAATTCGATCCGGATACACCGGATCCGGTGATCTCGACGATGGCCGATCAGGAACACATCGTGGCCGGCCAAGCCGATCTTGGCGGCACCATGCGTCTGGGCGCTTATCCCGCAGTGCTGGAGCCGGATTCTATTGTGGCCCAGGCTTACCAATCAACCAAGGTGTCCGAGCGGCACCGGCACCGCTACGAGGTGAACAACGCCTACCGGGACAAGATCGCCGAAAGCGGCCTCCGGTTTTCCGGGGCTTCACCAGACGGCCACTTGGTCGAGTTCGTCGAGTATCCGCCTGATCAACATCCGTTCGTGGTCGGCACTCAGGCCCACCCGGAGTTGAAGAGTAGGCCTACTCGGCCGCATCCGCTGTTCGTTGCCTTTGTCAGTGCGGCTATCGACTACAAGGGGGCGGAGCTACTGCCTGTCGACCTACAGATCGCTGAGCGTGTGTCCAACGGGAACGAGCATCGCGGTGGTGTCGGCCAGCCGTTACCGGAACCCGCAACCCGTGGCTGAACACGAATTCGAGACGCTATCGTCCGAAATCATTTACCGCGGAGCAATTTTCGCACTGCGCCGGGACTGGGTGCGGATGCCGGGGGATGCCACCGCGATACGAGAGGTGGTCGAACACTACGGCGCTGTCGCGGTTGTGGCGCTCGATGACGACGACAACATCGCGCTGGTCTATCAGTATCGCCACCCCTTGGGCCGGCGGCTTTGGGAGTTGCCCGCCGGGCTGCTTGATGCTTCAGGCGAACCGGCGCACCTGACTGCCGCTCGCGAGTTACAGGAGGAGGCCGGCTTGCAGGCCAGCAGATGGCAGGTGCTGGTCGACCTCGACTCCACACCGGGCTTCAGCGATGAGTCGGTGCGGGTGTATCTGGCCACCGGGCTCAGTGAGGCAGAAAAACCCGAGACGCATCATGAAGAAGCCGACATGACGTTGCAGTGGTTTCCGCTTGCGCAGGCCACCCGCAAGGTGCTCACCGGCGAAATCGTCAATGCCATTGCGGTAGCCGGTATTTTGGCCGCCCACGCGGTCACCAACGGATTGGCCCAGCCACGCTCGGTGGATAGCCCGTGGATCGACAAGCCTAGGGCATTCATGGCGCGGAAGACCGTACAGTGACCACGCTGACGTTGGAGCACCAACTGCAGGGTTATCTCGACCATCTGACGATCGAGCGTGGGGTGGCGGCGAACACCTTGAGTTCCTACCGTCGCGACCTGCGCCGCTACTCCAACCACCTCGAAGACCGGGGGATCACCGATCTGTGCAAGGTCAGCGAGGACGACGTCAGCGACTTCTTGGTGAGCCTGCGGCGGGGAGATCCCGACAATGGGACAGCGGCGCTGTCTGCGGTGTCGGCGGCTCGGGCATTGATCGCGGTACGTGGGTTGCATAGGTTCGCTGCCGCCGAAGGGATGGCAGCATCCGACGTCGCACGCGCGGTCCGGCCGCCGACACCGGGTCGCAGGTTGCCCAAGAGCCTGACCATCGACCAGGTGCTGTCCCTGCTGGAGGCCGCCGGCGGCGAGAACCCGGCCGACGGCCCGCTGACCCTGCGTAACCGGGCGCTGCTGGAGCTGTTGTATTCCACCGGGTCTCGGATCTCCGAAGCCGTCGGGCTGGACGTTGACGACATCGACACCCAAGCACGGTCGGTGTTGTTGCGCGGCAAGGGCGGCAAACAGCGGCTGGTGCCAATAGGGCGTCCGGCGGTGCACGCGCTGGATGCCTATCTGGTGCGCGGGCGCCCGGACCTTTCTCGGCGGGGCCGGGGCACGGCGGCCATCTTTCTCAACTCGCGCGGTGGCCGGTTGTCGCGACAAAGCGCATGGCAGGTGCTGCAGGATGCGGCCGAGCGGGCCGGCATCACGTCGGGCGTGTCCCCGCATATGCTGCGCCACTCGTTTGCCACGCATCTCTTGGAGGGTGGCGCCGACGTCCGGGTGGTGCAAGAGCTACTGGGTCACGCCTCGGTGACGACGACGCAGATCTACACGCTGGTCACCGTTCACGCATTGCGAGAGGTGTGGGCCGGAGCGCACCCCCGGGCGACCTAGCGACGCTAGAAGGGCGGTGGTTCGTCGTCGGTAGGGGGTGGGGCCGGCCCGATCACGCTGCTCCGTTCGGCGGGCGGGGTGAGACGGGCATGGTGATTCTTGCGGCGTTCGGCGGCGATGCGCTGGGCCCGGTCTTGGGCGCGGGTGCGGCGCCGTTTGGGCATCATCGCGGCCTTGTCGGTGCAGTAGTCCTGTGGTGGGTCGGCTTCGGGCGCGGGCATGCCACCGGTGGCGCGGCACAGGCTCGGAAAGAGCAGTGCGCTGCCGGGGGTGGTGACATGGGTTGTCCCCGAAGGGGATTGCAGAATCAGGGTGCCGTCGGGCAACTGTTGTTCCCGCCAGCCCCAAAACGTTTTCACGAGGTGATGGGTGCGGCAATAGCACTTGAGGTTGGCGGCGTGGGTAGGCCCGCCGGCGGCGTAGGGGATCGTATGATCCAGGTCGCAGTCGCCAGCCGGGCGGTCGCAGCCAGGCCAGCGACAGGTCAAATCCCGGCAGCGCACAAAATCGGC
>NZ_VTZN01000081.1 GCF_008370645.1 Mycobacterium simiae | reverse complement strand
TCCAGGCCCGCCTTGGCCGGCTGCGCCTCCGCTGCCTCCTATGCCTCCGGTGCCGCCGCTGCCGGCTTGGCCCGGAACGCTACCGTCGGCGCCGACCCCTCCGATTCCACCAAACCCGCCAGCTCCACCAACGCCGCCCTGTCCGCCAGCGCCGAATAGCAGTGGCCCGCGACCTCCGGGCCCGCCGTCGCCGCCGATTCCCCCTATGCCGCCAACGCCACCGCCTGTGTCACCGGCCCCGCCAGCACCGCCAGTCCCGCCAGCCCCACCTGTACCAGCGGCCGTGAACAGTCCGCCGGCCCCTCCGGCGCCGCCGGTACCACCGGGACCACCAGCACCGGCGCCAGCAGTACCCGCAGTTCCTGCCCCGCCTACTCCACCGGCTCCACCCGTGCCGAATAGCCCGGCGTTGCCGCCGGCGCCGCCGGTGCCGGCTCCGATACCGCCGGTCCCGCCGGTTCCGCCGGCGCCAAACAACGTCCCGCCGTTGCCGCCGATGCCGCCGGTGCCGCCGCCGGTACCCCCGGCCCCGCCGGTTCCGCCGGCGCTGAACAATAGTCCAGCATTACCGCCGATGCCGCCGGTGCCGCCCCCGACACCGCCGGCCCCCCCGGTGCCGCCGGTTCCAAACAACGCCCCGCCGTTGCCGCCGGCGCCGCCTCTCGCTCCGCCGATGCCGCCAGCGCCGCCTGCGCCACCGTGACCCCACAGCCCCGCCGATCCGCCCGAGCCCCCCGCTTGGCCGGCCCCGCCGGGCGCGCCGCTGCCACCGTTGCCGAACAACAGTCCGCCTGGACCGCCATTGCCACCTGGCGTCGTCGCATTGGCGCCGTCGCCGATAAGTGAACGCCCCAACAATGTCTGGGCGGGCGCGTTGACCGCGTTCAGCAGAATCTGCTCAACATTGATAGCCTCTGCGCTCGCATAGGAGACTGCACCGACCCTGAGGGTCTGCACGAGGCGGTCATGAAACGCTGCGACCTCTGCGCTGAGCGCTTGATACTCCTTAGCATGTGTGCCGAACAACGCCGCGATTTGCACTGATACCTCATCAGTCCCGGCCGCCAGCACCTCTGTGGTCGAGACGGCTGCGGCGGAGTTGGCGGCGCTGATTGACGACCCGATGCTGGAAAGTTCCGATGCTGCGGCAGCGACCATCTCCGGCAGAGCGATCACAAACGACATAGCTAGCCCTTTCCGTCAGTGCAGCCGAGTCACTTCGAGCTGCGCATGCGCGCGTCAAGAGCTGGCCGGTCGGTTTACCGGGTGCTGATGCATAAACTTCAGCGCCCTTAGGCTCTCGATCCCAAGCAGCTCACCGCCGGCCGCGTCGAAAATGTCACCGCACCAAGCCTTCTAGTCTCGACGTCCCAAATCGGCCGGCAGCGCTACGACCCTACGGCGATCAGAATCATGAGACGTACCATTTATGTAAATGAGATGATTCCGTTATCTTAATGTGACATTTATCGCCGACAATGCCCAACTTCTTTACAAGTTGATGCTTTTGTTTGATTTGGGGCGCTGATGTCGGTGGCGGATTGATCGAGCCGCTCGCGCACAACGCTATCGATTGCGTGTTGTGGACAGCGGCGTCACGGGTCGTAGAGACGTTCTTGGCGCCGCCGCGCAGCCAGCGCGTAGCGCATAATCAGGACACATGCTTCCCGCAATACCGCCGTATCGACGCGTGTCGAGGGCAAAAGAGAAGCCCCTTGCGACTGATCGGCACGAGTTTGCTGGTATCGGGCGTTCACGCTGGCGCTTGGTGGTGACTGCCTGGCCGATGTGCCCCGACGGGCAGCTACGGTATGGCGCGTGGCAGCTGAGCTCGCGTTCATGACGGGCGCGCAGTGGCCCGCAGGATGTGAAGCCCGGCAGAACTCGCTGAGCGGGGAACCGCGGCGCTGACTCACCGGATACCGGCAAGAACACCAAATCCCAGCCCCATCAAAGCGGGACCTCAGCCACGCGAAAGTTCTAACTTCAGGCGCGGACCTGCGTACGCTGAACTCGGCGTCAGCCGCCTTATCGACGGAGTTCGTACGCACTAATGTACAAAAAGTTTACAAGCTATACGTTAGATATAACGTTTAGGTAACGGTCCGGCAACATTAAGATCACCTCCACACGGCTAGCGATGGGGCCGCGTAGCTTTGGGCGCTACAAACGCTCATGAACCGCTTCAGTCGAGGTTTATAAAGCGCGACTGGCCTAGGAAGTTGAAGCAATGAATTTTGCAGTGTTGCCGCCAGAAATTAATTCGGCCCTTATTTCTCTTGGTGCCGGATCGGGACCAATGCGAGAAGCAGCGCTGGCCTGGGACGGCTTGGCGCAGGAATTAGCATCGGCGGCAGCCGGTTTTGGATCGGTGACGTCAGGGTTGGTGGGTGGGTCTTGGCAAGGTCCAGCAGCCGCAGCGATGGCGGCCACTGCGGCGCCGTACCTTGGGTGGCTTTCAGCAGCAGCTGTCCAGGCCCAGCGAGCGGCGGCGCAAGCCGGCGCGATAGTAACTGAGTTTGAGGCTGCCAGGTCGGCAATGGTGCAGCCGGCACTGGTTGCGGCGAACCGTAATCAGTTGGTGTCCTTGGTAGTTTCCAACTTATTCGGGCAGAACGCTCCAGCCATCGCCGCCCTGGAAGGCGTTTACGAGCAGATGTGGGCGCTTGATGTTTCGGCGATGGCTGCCTATCACACCGGTGCTTCAGCGGTCGCATCGGCTCTAACGCCATTCACCCCGCTGTTGCCGGGTCTGGCGGGCCTGCCGGCGCAGTTAGCCGGCGCCCCTGCCGCCGTGGCGGTTGCCGCCCCGGCGGCGGTGTCGAGCTTTCCCAGCGTGATGAGCAACCTAAGCCTCGGTTTTGCAAACGTCGGTTTTGGTAATGTGGGTGCCGCCAACCGTGGTAATTTTAATGCGGGCAGTGGTAATTCCGGTAACTACAATGTCGGTAACACTAATCTGGGGAGCTTCAATTTTGGGTGGGGAAATCTCGGCGGGACCAATTTCGGCTTTGGGAATCTTGGCAGCAATAATGTGGGCTTTGGAAACGTGGGGCCTGGGCTGACCGCGGCCCTCAACAACTTCGGCTTCGGTAACACCGGCAGCAACAACATCGGCTTCGGGAACGCTGGCAACCACAACATCGGATTCGGAAATACTGGCAATGGAAATGTTGGTATCGGACTCACCGGCAACAACCTGCAAGGCTTCGGAGGTCTGAATTCCGGCACCGGAAACATCGGCTTGTTCAACTCGGGCACGGGAAATATTGGCATCGGCAACTCGGGCACCGGAAATATCGGCTTGTTCAACTCGGGCACCAGTTACAATACAGGCATCGGCAACTCCGGCGAAGCTAACACAGGTTTCTTCAACGTCGGGATAGCCAACACGGGTATTAGCAATATTGGTAACTACAACTCGGGTAGCTTCAACCTCGGTAGCTTCAATACAGGTGACTTCAACCCGGGTAACTCAAATACCGGCTATTTCAACCCCGGCAACCTCAATACTGGATTGGGTAACACGGGCAATGTTGATACTGGTGCGTTCATATCGGGAAATTACAGTAATGGTTTCTTCTGGCGCGGAGATTATCAAGGGCTGATTGGTTACTCGGGCACACTGACTATCCCCAGGATCGGATTGGACCTCAACGGTCTTGGCGGCGTCGGCCCGATCACTGTTCCGTCGCTTACTGTTCCCGAGATTGGTTTGGGTATCAATAGCACAGGAGCTTTGGTCGGCCCAATCGATGTGCCGCCAATCACTGTTCCGCGAATTGATTTGGGGATCAATAGTATGGGTGCCGGTGTCGGCCCGATTAGCTTGCCCCCGATCACTATTCCCCCGATCAGATTGGACGTTACTGCTGGCACTGGTGCCATAGCGGGGCCGATTACGGTGCCGCCGATCACTGTTTCACCAGTTACTCTCAATATTCAAAGTACGCAAGCTGTAGTCGGCGCTATCACGGTGCCGCCAATCACTGTTCCGCTAATTGGTTTGAATATCAATAGTTCCGGTGCATTGATTAACCCAATCACCCTTCCACCTATTACTCTCAATTCAATTGGTTTAGCGCTATCAAGTGGTGCGAAACAAACATATAACATACTTATCCACCCAATCAACGCCAATCTCCAGATTCTCGGTTTTGTCCCGGGAAATGGTACTATCGGTCCGGGTACGGTATTCTTGGACCTAGGGCCGGTCACAGTAAATGGTAATATAGGGCCCGCCACCTTCTTCTCTCCGAATGGTTTCACCCTTCCCCAAATACCGTTGAGTGTTAGCGTGACACAATCAGGCATTGGTCCGTTTACCGTGTTCCCGAACGGTTACACAATTCCAGAAATCCCCTTGTCGATCAATGCAACCGGCGGTCTCGATTCGTTCACCCTATTCCCGAACGGATTCACGATTCCGACTATTCCCTTATCAATTAATGTGCATGGTAGCATCGGCGGGCCGGCTGGCATTACGTTGTTCGGACCGGATGGTTATTCAATTCCGAGAATTCCGGTGGGGATCAACGCAGGTGGCGGCATTGGTCCGGTCACGGCATTTGCTAATGGGTATCAGCTTCCCGAGATTCCGTTAGGGATCAACGTGGGCGGCACTATCGGGCCGTTGACCACGCCGCCGATTACTATCCCAGCAATTCCATTGGGGCTTAACTCCGCCGGTGGTCTGGGCCCGATCAGCATCCCCATTCATTTAGCTGGCAGCCCCGGCTTTGGGAACTCCACCGTCACGCCATCATCTGGCTTTTTCAACAGCGGTAGTGGGAGCGCCTCGGGCTTCGGCAACGTAGGATCGGGCGCATCGGGCTGGTGGAACGTGGGTGCGGCTTCGGGCTACCTCAATGTCGGGTCGCTGGCTTCCGGAGTGGCAAACTTTGGTAACACCGTCTCAGGTTTGTTTAACACCAGCACGTTAGGGGCGATGACGCCGGCCTTTACCTCCGGCATCGGGAACGTAGGTGACCACCTGGCCGGGTTCTTCCGCGGGGGCGCGGTCGGCACCACGGTTAACTTCGGGGTGGCTAACCAGGGTAGCCTCAACCTGGGCAGTGCCAACCTCGGCGATTTCAATGCGGGCAACGGCAACGTCGGCAGCTACAACGTTGGTGCCGGAAACCTCGGCGGCAGCAATTTTGGCTTCGGCAACCTGGGCGGCACCAACGTCGGTTTCGGCAACGTCGGCAGCAACAATTTCGGGTTTGCGAACGCCGGTCCAAGCCTGACCGCGGGCCTAAACAACATCGGCTTTGCCAACATCGGCAGCAACAACGTTGGCTTGGCCAACCTCGGTAACGGCAATATCGGTTTCGGCAATACCGGCACCGGAAACATCGGGTTCGGTCTAACCGGCAACAACCAGGTTGGGTTCGGTGCCTTTAACTCGGGGACGGCCAATATCGGTTTCGGCAACTCCGGCTCGGGTAACATCGGCTTGTTCAATTCGGGTACAGGAAACTTCGGCATTGGAAACTCGGGCAACTACAACACCGGCCTTGGTAATACCGGCATCGCTAACACCGGCTTGTTCAATGCCGGCAGCGTCAACACCGGTATGGCCAATATCGGCAGTTACAACACCGGAAATTTGAACGCCGGCAGCTTCAACACCGGCGACATTAACCCAGGCAACACCAACACGGGCTTCCTCAACATTGGCAATGTAAACACCGGCATCGCCAACACTGGCAATGTCAACACCGGTGCGCTGATCTCGGGCAACCACAGCAATGGCTTCTTGTGGCGAGGAAACATGCAAGGCTTGATCGGCTACTCAACTACACTCAACCTCCCCCGCATCCCGCTGGGCTTACAAGTATCCGGCGGCCTCGGCGACCTCGTGGTGCCCGACATTACGATTCCGGCGATCCCGCTGAATCTGAACGCCATCGGTGGCATCGGCAACATCCGAGTGCCGGACATTACGATCCCGGCGATCCCGATGGATCTCAACGCCATCGGTGGCATCGGCGAAATTCGGGTACCGGACCTGACAATTCCGAGCATTCCGCTGAATTTCCTCGAAGATGGTGACGCCGGCCCGATCACGATACCCACCATCTCGACTCCGACAATCACACTGGAACTCAACGCCGGAGGTGGTATCGGCCCCCTCAGGGTGCCCAGCATCACCATTCCGAGTATTCCGCTGAATCTGAACGCCGCTGGCCTTATCGGACCCATCAGCGTTCCGTCCCTGCCGCTTCCCCAAATCCCCGTGTCTGTCGGCCTGGCGATACCTGTGCACCTGGGCATCAGCACACTTGCGGTAGACCTTCGCGATGTAACCGGAGTCATCCCGGTACTCGTCGGCAGCATCGGGCCCGTCCGCTTGGCTGATTTTACGATCGGTATGACACTGGCCGGTGGTACCTTCGCGTCCAGCATCCAGGGTTTCACAATCAATGCCTTCAACCTGGCCATTCCGTTGAGTGGCGCGACCAACTCCTTCACCATCCCGGGCTTCACCATTGATCCGTTCGGGCTGAGCATCCCGTTGAATGGTCGCATCGACCCGATCACCATCCGCGGCTTCCAAATCGGCCAGTTCAACCTTGATATCCCGCTGAACGGCAGCACCAACGCTTTCACCATTCCTGGCTTCTCTATCCAGCGCTTCGGTCTGGACATCCCGCTAAGCGGTAGCCTGAACGAGTTCACCATCCGCGGGTTCGGCATCGACCAGTTCGGTCTGAACATCCCGCTCAGCGGCAGTACAAACCAGTTCACCATCCCCGGCTTCCGCATTCCCGGATTCCCGTTGAATATCGACCTCACCGGTGGACTCGGACCAGCAGATATCCCCATCACAATCGGGGGCACCCCGGGCTTCGCAAACTTCACCAGCAGCCCGTCGTCGGGCTTCTTCAACTCCGGCGCCGGCAGCAGCTCGGGCTACGGGAACGTCGGGGCCGGCATTTCGGGCTACTGGAACCAGGTGCCGAACCTATTGGCCGGTGGGCTTTCCGGTTACCAGAATGTCGGTCAACTGGCGTCGGGCGTGACCAACTTCGGCAACACGGTTTCGGGCTACTACAACACGAGCACCGTTGGCCACCTGACGGCGGCCTTCGACTCGGGGTTCAAGAACGTCGGTCAAAAGCTCGCGGGCTTCTTCCGCACCGGCAACGGGCCATAGGCGAGAGGGAGCACGCCGTCACGACCACCCCCATGACTGGCACGATGCTGCCAAGTCGAGTCATCCGCACACGAGCGCCGGCTGCGACTACCCTTCCTTGGTAATCAACCGCCGCAACGCCACCCGATCGGGCTTCAGCAATTCCTCGATACGCGGGCGGTTCACCTCGGCCACGATGATCTCGCCCACCTCTTGATAGACCTCGCTGAAGATGCCATGCGATTTCATCTTCGCGGTCTGATATTGATTGTCTTCGGTCGGCGTCACGTAGTAGACAGCATCGGCCTTGAATCGATGCACCAGCCAAAGGTGGATCAAGGTCATCAGCCGCTTCTGACGCAGCTTCTCGGCGAAGGTGTTCTGGTCGCGCACCTGAAGGATGCTGCGCCCGTGCCGATCCTTGATTGGGTCGACGACCACATTGGCCAGCTGCTCGTCACGACTGCCATAAATTCCGAGCTCTAGCACATCCGAGCCGGGACGGCGGGGCCGTAGTTGCGCGCGGAGCTTCTCCCCGAGCTGGTAGTGATCGCTCCACAGCGCCAGCCACTCTTCCAACAGTTTCTTCGGCACCTCGGTCTGCACCAAGTGCTGGTGCTGAGTCGAGCCCTTGCCCATGGCCTTGGTGGTCGCGGTGCGTCCGGAAGAGGCTTGCAGGGCAGCGTCGCTGCGCGGTCCGCCCACCAAGGTCTGCGGCGTGCGGTACGGAGATTCGACTAGGCGCATCTTGCGCTGCAGACGCGCCAGCGCGAGCATGCCGTCCTGGCGCAGCGAGGTGGCGAACTCTTCGGCGGCCACGCCGTCGATCTGGTGTCCGCCGTAGGTGATGAAATTGAAGACGAAGCCCATCTTCGCCAGCTCCTCGGGGAACTGCCGCATCTCCTCGTCGGTCATGCCGGTGGTATCCCAGTTGAACGAGGGCGAGAGGTTGTAGGCCAGCATCTGGTCGGGGAACTTGGCATGGATCGCCTCGGCGAACTGCCGGGCATCGGCGAGATCGGCGGTCTTGGTTTCCATCCAGAGGATGTCGGCGAACGGCGCTGCGGCCAATGACTTGGCGATCGCATACGGAATACCGCCGCGGATCTGGTAGTAGCCCTCCGGGGTCTTAGCCAGTTCGCAATCCCATCCGGGATCGGCGCCCAACTTCTTGGCCTTGGCCCGGGCAGCGTAAAGCGACGTACTCGCGGCGAACGCCCGCCACTCCTCGGGGCTCATGCCAACGGGCTCGCCTTCGCTCTCGCCGAACTGGAGCACTTCGGCCACGGCCTCGCCGTAGGTCATCAGCCCCGCGTCGTTCTCCCAAGCAGCCACAAACTGCGACTCCACCTGGTCGAACAGGTCGTCGATTGACCTCTGGCCGTTGTCCCGCCAGCTGTTGACGGCATCCGAGATTAGGCCCAGGATGCCTTGGCGGTCGAGCCAACCGTTGGCTACCGCGTATTCGTCCTCGCTGAGCGTGTACAGCAGATGCCCATTAAGTTCTTTGACGCCTAAGTCGTAGAAGCGCCGCAACATGGCCAAGAAGCACGACTTGTAGGAAGGGAGGTCGAGGTTGGTGGCGCCGAGCAGGAAGGGCTGGTCGCGCTCGTCGCCGCGGCTGTCGATCAGGTTGGCCGCCTCGGCATCGGTGCGCGCAACGATGATACCGGGCACCCGCATGACGTCGAGCTGAAAGCGGGCGGCATTGAGCCGCTTGATCTGTTCATCGGAGGGCACCAAGACCTTGCCACCCTGATGGCCGCACTTCTTGGTGCCCGGGCGCTGGTCTTCGATGTGGTATCCGGGCACGCCGATCTCGACGAATCGGCGGATCAGGTTGCGCACGTGCGGATCACCGCCGTGACCCGTGTCGGCGTCGGCGATGATGAACGGGCGGAAGTCATACGTTGGGCTTGCAGCGCGCTGCTGGTCACTGATGTGCAGGCGCAGGTACTCCTGATTGCGGTCGGCGGTGAGCAAGGCGCGCACCAACACCGCGGCATCGTCGGGCACCTGGCTCAGCGGGTAGCTGGCGAGGTCGGGGCCGGGGTCCTCAGTGGTGGAACCCTTGGCGGAGGTTGCCCAGCCACCGAGATAGATCGCCTCGATGCCCATCCGCTTCATGCTCACGGCCTGCCCCGGCGAGTACGGGCCAAAAGTGGTGATGCTCTTATGCTCGGCGAAAAGCTGGCGCAGGCGCTCGTAGAAAGCTGCCGCCGCGTCGCGAGCCACCGTGTAATCGGTGGGAATTGTGCCGCGCTGCTCTACGACTTGTCGGGCGGTGTAGAGCCGGGTGATCCCGGCAAAGCGCGAGCTATCGAAGTATCGCTGCGTTTCTGCGACATCGTGCTCGAATGGTGTGCGGACCTCAGTGCCGGTCTCGGCGATAGCCATGGGCCTACGCTCCTTTGTGCGCCCGAATCCCCTAACGGACAGAAGTGTATCCCTGGGCCAAACCGGAAATTCACCGGTAACCAGCGCAGTTGGTCCGACGGCCGCGATAGCCCTATACCTTCCGTATTCCTTGCGGCGACGTTTCAGCGCTAACGTCATCAGATGACGTCCAACCAGCCTCAGCAGCCGAGCCATACCAGCGCCACAGGTCTCGGCCCAGTTGTCGATCGACTCGGCCCGCGCCTGCGCGCCGAGTTCGGGGAATTACAGAAGTCAGAGCGCACAATCCTTGCGGCACTGACGAATCCCGATATCGCCCGGCAGTTCGCTGCCGATCCGCTAGCCACCTTGACCGCGTGCAAGATCGAGGTGCCGCCGATCATCAAGCAGCGCCTCAAGTCGGCAGCATTGACCGGAGATGCCCCAGACCTGCATCGTCCTCGGTCGTTCCGGCTGCCCAACGGGCAGGTTGTGACCGCGCGGGTCAACATTCGCTTCACCGGCGGGCCCGAGGTGACCAAAGCGGGTAAGTCCGATGTCCGGTGAGCAGACCCACGGCTATGACCTCGTCATCGAGTTCGCCGAACAGGCATATCAGCAAATACTCAGTGTCGTGTTCGACACCGGCGGCTTCCTGCTGGGCACCATCCTAGGTGGCCTGGGCATCCATCTTGACCCGGCCACACCTTTCTCGGTGACGGTTGCCTTCGACCGGCCAGGGGGCCTCCCGGCCGGCGCCGCCGACGTCATCGACATTCACGTGCTGCTCGGCGACGCCGGTGCACTGGGGACGCTGCGCATCGTCGCGAGTGTCGACATGGACACCAGCACCAGCGGAATCGACTTGGCGCGAATCGATCTCGAGCACAAGCTGTGGTTGACCGAGATTACGGTAGCGGGGTTTCCGATCCCCGGCCGTAATGGGTTGTTCGCTGCCTTCCTGCGACAGAATGTCAAGTTGATCCCGTTGGTGCCCTTCCCGGTGGACCATGCCACGAGCGTTAACACCCAGATGAAGAACGCCGACGTGCACATCGTCGACGACACCTCACCCGCCGATAAAGATGCGTCCGCGTTCCTGGTCACGTTCGGGGGCGGCAGTCCCGGCGACAAGTCCGCATTCACCCAGAGTTTCATCTCCGGGGGCGGGAACGCGGGCATTGTCGCGTCGATGGGCTGGATATGCCGGGTCATCAGCCCGATGATCGACAACTCGCTGCAACTCGGCGCCTTCACGAACTGTCGGCTCACTCGTACCGTGCGCATCGACGAGGACAACGAGGTGGACCTGACCGGCTTGTCGATCACCGCGGGCGACGACGGGGCGCTGCATGTTCAGGTGAAGATCACCAAGTCCGGCTTCTGTTACTCGGCCGCGGGTACGGTCGGGGCGAAAATCACCATCGCGGTTGCCGGCGGGCAGCTGGTGGTGAAGGTTGCGGCCGACGATCCCACCGTCGACGTTGACATTCCCTGGTACTGCTGGGTGGCCGGTGCGGTGATTGGCGCGCTGCTCGGGGCGCTGCTGCCGTCGGTCATCTATGTGATTGTCGGAGCGGTGCTGGTCCCGCTAATCATGTACATCGCCGAAGAGGTCATTGAGGGCACCATCAACAGCGTCGCCGCTCATATCGCCGACGCGCTCAACCAGCTCCTGGTCCCGGTAAACATCCCGGCGGTGGGATTCAACCTGATTTTCAGCGATGTCCACATCGACGATGTGCAGATCGGGTGCCGGATCAAGGTCGTTGACACTGCCCCGGTGCGTGCCGCCGGCAGCGTGGTGGTGCCCAACGGTTCGGCGTTTGACCTCGACAGCGGTCGAGTCGGCGCTCGTGATCTGCCCAGTGGCGACCTCGCGGTGCTCGGTGGCCCGTTCGACCGCACCGTCGCGGCGGTGTGCGGCGCCCGCTGGGCCCGTACCGGTCTGCGCGATTTCGACGGCCTGTTCCGCGCGGCCGTTTACGGCTACGCCTACGACGCGCCCAACCCGGTTACCCTGGCAGACCTGGCTGCCATCGACCCATTCGGTCTGTTGACTGGTAACCCGTTCAAGGAATCGCTGCGCATTTACGCCGTGCGCACTAATGAAGGCCGGTGGGCGGCCGTTCAGGCCGTTGAGGTTACGCTCGACCACATCCGCATGCGTTACGTCACCTGGGAGAAAGCGCTCGCGACGGTGCAGATCGTAGGTGGATTCACCTGTCCACCAAGTGTTTTCGGCAACTATGGGGAGGTCGCCCAGGCTGGGTCGACGGCGTTCGTGGCCTCGCCCGTGTTGCGTGCCGGCCTGGGCCACGTCACGACGGCAACCGGCGCGGTCGTCACCGGGACGCAACACGATCCGTGCCGCGAAATGCGGGAGGCAGTCCGTGCGATGGCGTCCACCCCGGCGTCGGTGAAAGGTGTCGACACCATCAAAGAGGCCATTCTCGCGTTGCCGCTTAGCGATCGACGCATCGGCACGTTCGTTGGGCCCATCGTTCGCCAGATGCGCGCACAAGGTCGATTCGATGCTGTCGCAACCGGTTTCGCACCCGACTACAAGGTCAACTGGCAACTCGACGGCAATGAGCTAACCGGGACTAGTGGTCAGCAAGACCTCGGCGGCGGCGCGATCGCGCACTACCAGATCACCGGCACCACCCTACTGCTGACGCTCGACACGACAGAGCCCGTCGAGATGCTGCTATCGGTCACTGTCGTCGACGCGGCCGCGCACGCCGCCTCAGCCCAGCGGTGCGTTCACTATGAGCCGCGATGCACCGGCCGGGGCCGCCTGACGCCGGTGTGGAGCGATTACCGGACGGCATGGCTGACGAACTTCGGTGTCGTCGAGGTTGTGGCACCCGCACCGGTAATCACTTGACTGCGCATGGAAGAAGCTGCAGCACAACAGTATTGATCATGCTCAGCCCAGCACGAGGGGCACTCGACCACAATTGCCACCCGGCCGGTGCGGCAAAGTAGGTCGCGGCCAGCGGAGTTGCTAGCCCGCCTGCGTTCGCAGCCAAGCTTGTTGGCGACGAACGAACTTCGCGTCGACAACCTTCCCATGACCCGGTACGTAGACGGCGGCGGCTCCGCCGAGCGCGAGTAATCGATCAAGCGTTGTCGGCCACGCCCCCACATCAGAGTCGGCGTCGATGAAGGGATCGGCGGATTCCTCGACGAGGTCGCCGGTGAAGACCACCGTTGGGTCGTGCTGATCGGTGGGGCTGCGGGCCACCACGACGAGATCCGCGGTGGTGTGACCGTGTCCGAGATGGGTGATCGCCACGATGCGATCGCCGAGGTTGACGGCGGCGTGATAAATCGTGTGCTGCGGTGCCCGCAAGGCCGCGATGGCGCGGTCCACCTCCTCGGCATCCGCCCCGTGGCGCAGCGCGTGCTCGCGCAGCCGGTCGGTACCCGACGACAAGTACTCGGCAACCTCAGGTGCACAGTAGATCTCGGCACCGGCGAACATCGAGGAACCCAACACATGGTCGAAATGCTGGTGCGTCAACACAACATGCGACACGGAGCATCCAGCGATCTGGCGGACATCGGCGTCGATCGCGGCTGCCTCGACTAGCGTGGTGCCGGCATCCACGAGCAGCGCTCCGCTGCTGCCCCGTACCAGCCCTATCGTGACGTCACAAAACGGCAGCCGGCAGCGATGCACACTGCCCGTCAGCTGCTCCCAGTTGTAGTGCACAACGAGGAAGGTAGTCGCACCGGTCCGGGCGTGTCAGTACGATTCGCCCATGGTCATCGAGATCTGCCCGATGGATCGCCCGGGCGATCGCCGCCCCGGACGCGCGCGGAAACTGACTGGCGATTAGTTCCGCTCGACCATCTCGACGAGTCCAGAGGAGAACACAATGCGCGCAGTCGTGATCACCAAGCACGGCGACCCGTCGGTGCTGCAGGTGCAGCAACGCCCCGACCCGGCGCCACCCGGACCGGGCCAGCTGCGGATCGCCGTTCGCGCCGCCGGCGTGAACTTTGCCGACCACCTGGCCCGCGTCGGCCTATATCCCGATGCGCCGAAACTGCCGGCCGTGGTGGGTTACGAGGTCGCCGGAACGGTGCAGGCTGTCGGCGACGGTGTGGAGGAAAACCGCATTGGCCAACGCGTGCTGGCCGGAACACGATTCGGCGGCTACGCCGAAATCGTCAACGTTGCGGTCAGCGATTCGGTAGTGCTGCCCGACGGGTTGAGCTTCGAACAGGGCGCCGCCGTTCCGGTGAACTACGCCACGGCCTGGGCAGCGCTGCATGGCTACGGGTCATTGCGTGCCGGCGAGCGGGTGCTGATTCACGCCGCGGCCGGCGGGGTCGGCATTGCGGCCATACAATTCGCCAAGGCCGCTGGTGCCGAAGTGCACGGCACCGCGTCCCCGGGAAAACACCAGAAGCTTGCCGAGCTCGGCGTGGACCGCGCCATCGACTACCGCCGCGATGGCTGGTGGAAGGGGCTGGGCAAGTACGACCTGGTGCTGGACGCACTTGGCGGTACCTCGCTGCGGCGGTCCTACGATCTGCTGCGCCCCGGGGGAAGGCTGGTCGGCTACGGGATCTCGAACATGCAGCAGGGCGAGAAGCGCTCGCTGCGCCGGGTGCTCCCCCATGCGTTGTCGATGCTGCGCGGCTTCAACCTGATAAAGCAACTCGAAGAGTCAAAGACCGTGATCGGCCTCAACATGCTGCGGCTGTGGGACGACCGCGGCACTCTCGAGCCTTGGATTACGCCGCTACGCCAGGCTTTGGACGACGGCACGGTCTCGCCGATCGTTCATGCGGTCGTGCCGTTCGGCGAAGCGCCCAAAGCCCACCGGATCCTGGCGTCGCGGGAAAACATCGGCAAGGTCGTGCTGGTGCCGTAAGCGTCTAGCTGGCTGCCGTGCCGTTAGCGGCGAATGTCATGTGCTGATTAGTCGAAATAGGTCGCGAGCGTCGGTAGGCTGCTGTTCTATGCGCTCTACGGTATCGGCACCTATGACGGCCCGCGTTGTCGCTGCGGGCCTGCTGCTCGCGGGCTGGGCGGGATCGGCGGGCATGGCCGGGGCCGATCCACAAACCACGCCGGCACCCACACCCAAGACGACCATTGACCACGACGGCACCTACACCGTGGGCACCGATATCGCGCCCGGTACGTACGCCTCGGCCGGGCCGGTCGGCGACGGCACCTGCTATTGGAAACGGATGGCAAATCCTGACGGCGCGCTCATCGACAACGCCATGAGCAAGAAGCCGCAGGTGGTCCAAATCGACGCCGGCGACAAAGCGTTCAAGACGACCGGTTGCCAACCCTGGCAGATCACGAGTGACGCGGCCGCGTCTACCGACCTCCCGGGACCCGCCGCCGGGGCGCAGCTGCAAACGACTCTTGGCATCCTCAACGGGCTGCTCGCTCCGAATGACCAGCAAGTACCACGGTCCTGAGTGACTATGGGTTCGGTTTGCGGCTGCTGTGGCTGACGGCCTGCCGCAAGTACTCGTCATCGGTGCCGGTGTTAGTGGGCTGACAGCGGGTCTTTGCTTGGCCGAAGCCGGTTGGCCGGTACGACTGTGGACGGCCCGGCTTCCCCAGCAGACCACCTCGGCGGTGGCCGGTGCGGTGTGGGCGCCGCGGGCCCACGAACCGGTCGCTAAGACCTTGTCGTGGACGAAACAGTCACTGCACGAATTTCGTCGGCTGGCCAATGATCCGACAACCGGAGTGCAGATGACACGCGCACTCATCGCAGGCAAGGCGCTCGAGGTCGACACTGCGCCGACAGGTGCCGACCTAATACCCGACTTGCACGCCGTTGACCCCGCCCATATGCCTATGGGCTTCCGCGTCGGCTTTCACGCCACCTTGCCGATGATCGACATGCCGCGCTATCTCGACTATCTGACCAGGCGACTTGCTGCGGCCGGCTGTGACATCGAGATTCGCCCGATACGGTCGCTGGCCGAGGCCGCCGATACCGCCCCAATCGTGATCAACTGTGCCGGGCTCGGGGCCCGCGAGTTGGCCGGTGACGACACGCTTCGGCCGGTCTTCGGCCAGCATGTTGTGCTGGCCAACCCGGGTTTGACCGACATGTTCGTGGAACGCACCGACGACCCGCAATGGGCCTGCTACTTTCCCCATCCCGAGCGCGTAGTTTGCGGTGGTATCAGGATTCCCGACCGCTGGGACACCACCCCAGATCCTGCGGTGACCGAACGCATCCTGTGCGACTGCCGCCGGTTAGAGCCGCGGCTGGCCGAAGTGACAGCGGTCGAAACGATCACTGGCTTACGACCGGATCGGCCGTCTGTGCGTGTTCAGGTCGAGGAGATAGGTACGGCCCGCTGTATTCATAACTACGGGCATGGCGGTGATGGCGTCGCGTTGTCCTGGGGTTGTGCGCGTGAGGTGGTCAGGCTGGCCGGCGCCGAAGGCTGAGGAGCGACGACTCTCTATTGGGCGTTAGAAGGCGGGGACAGCGCGGTCTCGACCGTCGAATACATGGGCAGCAAGCGGCGCAGCCCGCACGCGGCAATGGTGCGGGCCACAATCGGCTGATTGGTGACCAGCCGCAGACTCACGCCGCGACGGCGACACCGTACCGATTCTTGAGCTAACACGGCATAGGCACACGACCCCATAAATTCCAGGTCGCGAACGTCAACCACAAATGGTCCGGGCGCGATGGCGATTGCGGCGCTCCTGCTGATCAATCGCTGCCATACGACCTCGTTACTCGCGTCAATGTCACCGCCGACATGAACGACCACTGCCGAGCCGGTTGTCTCGGTGAGTGCCCGTAGACCGCTATGCGGGTCACTCAGGTGCGAACTCAGCCGCGTGCTCGTAGGACCGGGAAGCGAGCCGATCGCGACAGTGTTCATTTCTTGCACTATCCCGTCCTTGTGTGCGGTTAAGTAATGCCATCCTCGGTGTCGGACGGCGGGCAGGTATTAAGCGTCATTCGGCAGACAGGGGTTGTTCTCGAGGTTCGGCGTGCAGACCACGTAAGCATATGTGTAACAGGTCCTGACAACATAGGATGTCGCTTTCCGAAATTTCGGAGTATCCTGCTGGTCTCGCGGACTACCCGTTGGCGGGTCCACGACGCCGAAGCCGAAATCGTGGCTCATCTCGGAATCGAAACGGGGCACTAAGCAAATGTCCTAAGTAAGGTGATCGAGATGCGCCGCCGAAGCGCTTCTGGAAGCCGCTCGTCGCGTCTCCGCGTCCTCAAGCCAATCCGACGAAGCCTGCCCCCCGCGGGTCATCTGCTACCGGGGTTGGCTGCGGGCAGCCCCGATACCGGCGTGACGCTGGCCTATGGATGTGGTTCTGCGGACAATTCTGTTGTGGCAGTTGAGTATTGGGTAGCAGCTGGCAGTGTGGCTAGTCGCGGTGCGGACGTGGTTGTCGATCTGGGTGGATCTGATCAACGGTCATGGTCAGCAGTATTGGGCCTCGCCCTGGTCGGATCCTCGCCGCCCGTTCCCACCAGCTCAGCCAGCTCGCTGACGCCATCGACACCGCGTTCGCCCGCTGGGACCGTTCGCATTTGTACAAGTTCGAGTTGGGCGATGGCCGGTTGATCGGCCAGACCGTGTTCGATGACTTCGACCTGGGCATCATCACGACGGCGCCGTGGCGGTGTTGTCGACACTGGCACTGGGTGAGCAATTCGTCGATGAGTTCGATTTCGGTGCCAGCTGGACCCATTTGTGCACGGTGGAGCCGGCACGGATTGACCCGGAGTCGGAGCTGGGGATCGTGCCTCGCTCCCCGCATCCGTACTGCGGGATGGGTCAAAATACGAGATGCTCGACGGGTGCGGGTCGACAGCGCCCCTGTCCCGCAGACCGCGGCCACGTTCGGGTTCTCTCGCGGCTGGCAGAGGCAATCGCCGAGAAGTTCACGATCAGGGTGCACCCACTATCGGTGGAGCGGGCCATGACCCGTGCTGAGAACCCCGAAAGTGGAGACGTGCAGGGGCATCGAAGATACCAGCAGTGATGGATCCGACGTTGGTGGACGGCTCCAGCATCGGATTCGCCAAATTGCCCAACGGGTTTGCCAGTGATGGAATTGCTGCTGCCGCCCGCGCCGCCCATGCCCACGAGCGGCCGTTGGTTGCTAGGTCATTGAGATTGTCTTGAGTTTTCAGGCTGCTTTTGCGGCACGGGCGGGTCCGGCGGGCTGCTGCTATTCGGTGCGAGCGGTAGGTGCGCGTAGCCGTCGCCGGAGGCCGGATCGGGCTGAGTAGGGAGAGGCGGGTTGCTTATGTCGGTCTGCCGCGGCTCGTCCTGCTGGTAGTCGTGGTCGTTCGCCAGCGCCACGCTGCTCTGTCGGCGCCAGACGTCGGTAGGCCTCAATATATGTCGCGCACTGGGATTTAGGGCGACGGCTAGTTGACGGTGTTTCAGCTGAACCTTGAGGCTCCCTCGATGGGGGAGTTGAGCGTGTCCGGATTGTGGCGCCAGACGCTGCATGCCTGTTTGGCGCGGGATGAGGCGGCAGGGCCTAACGGTGAAAAAATCCCGAGACAAAGTTGGCGGCGTTGAGGAGGCCCGAGTTCTGGATTCCGGAGTTCAAGAAGCCCGATGCGGCGTTTTGAAGCACAATAGTGGTAACAACGTTGCCGATACCCGACAGCACCTGCCCGCTGTTCCCAACGCCCGACACGAAGCTTAGTGGAGTGCCTAAGCCCACGTTCGAAAAGCCCGACGTTATCACGCCCTGGTTGCGGTAGCCCGAGACCGACTGTCCGTTGTTGCCGAATCCCGAGGCTTGCAGTATTCCCGTGTTTTGGACGCCTGAGTTCCCTTCGCCAACGTTATAGAAACCCGAATTCCCAGTGCCGTTGTTTCCGAAGCCCGAGTTGGCGGACGTTTGATTGACCACACTGCCGAACCCGGTGTTGAGGTCACCCGAATTGTAGGCGCCGGTATTGGTGGAGCCTGAATTTGCCATGCCAGTGTTCATGTCGCCGGCATTAAATGAGCCTGAATTAGCTAGACCTGAGTTGAAGCTACCGGTGTTAAACGGGCCCGAGTTAAAGTCGCCGGTGTTAGAAAGGCCAGCATTGTAGTTACCCGTGTTGACGCTACCCGAGTTGCCGAAACCGGAATTTTCGCGGCCCGAGTTGAGCCAGCCGGTGTTGACGTCGCCCCCGTTCGCGAAGCCGGTATTTATGGAGCCCGAGTTCCCGAAGCCAGTGTTGATGTCGCCTGAGTTCATGATTCCAGTGTTGGCGTGGCCCGTATTTCCCACGCCAACGTTTCCGGTGCCCGAGTTGAAGAAGCCGATATTCCCGGTACCCGAGTTACCGAATCCGATGTTCTGGCTCCCCGAATTTAGCCCACCGAAGCCAATCTGATTGTCGCCAGTGAGCCCGATACCTATGTTGTTGTTGCCTGTGTTTCCGAAGCCGAGGTTAAATTTGCCGCTGTTCCCGAATCCCAAGTTATCCTCACCGTGGTTGCCGAAGCCTACGTTGTTGCTGCCGCTGTTCCCGAAGCCCATGTTGTGGTTGCCGAGGTTTCCGACACCCGAGTTGGCGTTGCCGCGGTTCCCATAGCCGAAGTTTTCGTGGCCAAGGTTCCCGGAGCCCACGTTGTTGTTGCCGAGGTTTCCGTTACCGAAGTTGGCGTCGCCGAAGTTTCCGTTCCCCCGGTTGAAGTTGGACGCGACTTCGGTAACACCAAATCCATTGCCGCTGCCGAAGTTACCGTTGCCGAAGTTCCCGCCGCCCAGATTTTGGTTGCCGGTGTTCCCGCCTCCCAGGTTTTGGTTGCCGGTGTTCCCGCTGCCCAGGTTTTGGTTGCCGGTGTTCCCGCTGCCCAGATTGAGGTCACCCTTGTTGCCGATGCCGAAGTTGATGTGTTGCAGCGCCTGTTGCCATGGCGCCAACGCCGCGGACGCCGACGATGCGCCGGCATGGTAGCCGACCATCGCGGTCACATCCTGAGCCCACATCTCGTCGTATACAGACTCCGCAGCCGCAATCGCTGGCGCGTTCTGCCCGAATATATTTGACAGCACCAATTGCACAAACTCATTCCGGTTGGCCGCCACCAGCATGGGATGGATCGTCGCTGCTTGAGCGGCCTCAAAAACACCAGCCACCGTGCGCGCTTGACTCGCCGCCCCTTCGGCTCGCACCGCGGCCGTGCTCAACCACTCCGCGTACGGAGCCGCTGCAGCGGCCATCGCCGCCGCGGCCACACCTTGCCACGATTGACCCGCTAACCCGTAGGTCACCGACGAAAACGAGGATGCCGCCGCCCCCAACTCCGTAGCCAACCCATCCCAGGCCGCTGCGGCCTCCAACATCGGCGCCGAACCCGGACCGGTGAACACTAGTGCGGAATTGACTTCCGGCGGCAACGACGCAAAATGTCCCACAATCGCTTCCTCTCAGAACAGGCCGACGACTGGTAACCGCGGCAAACGTTACGTGGTCAAGTACTCGAATTCTCGAGATTCGTACCGTGCACCGAAATTCCATACCGGCGAGAAAGGGTGCCTAGGCGTTCCGCCGATCAAGCTCCTCGAATCAGGAGCCGTTGACTCCTGCCCCGCCGTTGAAGACCATCGGCACGACAGGCACATCGCGTTCGCGCGGAAGGAGGTCTAGTGTCAACCCGGCCGCGAATATCGCCACCCCGGTCGGCGATTGGGCTCATGGCTTTCCTTGTCTACCTTCTCGGGGCCGTCGTCCTCACGATCGGCGCTTGGAGCGACCCAACGTCGGCCTGGGCGGGGAACTGCTGCGACCAGGAGCAGGCGATCTGGTATCTCGGGTGGACGCCCCACGCGCTCGCAAATGGCCTCAATCCGTTCTTCACGACCCAGATCGGTGCGCCCGACGGCGTGAACCTCATGTGGAACACCTCGATGACGCTCCTCGGGTTCCTGGGCTGGCTCCCGGCGAAGATCGGTGGCCCAATCTTTGGGTTCAACGTCCTTATGGTCGTCGGCATCGCCGTCAGCGGATTCACCGCCTGGCTCGCGATCCGACACTGGACCGGTGACGGCCTCGGCCCGATGGTCGGCGGCGCGGTCTACGCATTCTCGCCATACGTCGCCTCCCACGCGGCCTTGCACCTGAACCTCGCCACGGCCTGGGTTCCGCCGCTTTTCCTGCTCGTCATCGACGAGCTGCTGGTGAGGCGGCGCCGGCCGCCGTGGCAAGCTGGGGTTGCGCTTGGAATCCTAAGCGCCGCCCAGCTTTTGACCAACGAAGAGACGCTTGCCACCAGCGTCGTGGCAGCGGTAGCGCTGGTCTGCGTCATGGCCGTCGCGCGCCGCGACGGGCGGATTCGAGCGCGCTGCCGCCAAGGAGCTGCCCGGATCTTCCCGGCGCTCGCGGCCGCCACAGTGACGTTCCTCATGCTCGCGGCCTGGCCGCTGGCGGTCCAGTTCTTCGGACCGCAACGGATCAACGAGCCTGTCCAGGATCCCAAGACGTACTCGACCGACCTGGTGAACCTCGTCGTTCCGACGCCATACCAGCTGATCGCCCCTGACGCGGCGACACATGTGTCGCGCGAGTTCAGCGGCCTCTATCACGAGGCGACGGGCTACCTCGGCCTGCCGCTACTTGTCCTGCTGGTGGTCGTGGCCGTTCGGCAGTGGAACGACCTCCGGATCCGCGTTGCGAGCATTACCGAGGCGCTGCTCTTCGTGCTCTCGCTCGGGCCATGGCTCCACATCGGCAAGGAGGCTCTGCCCGTACCTCTTCCGTGGCTGCTCTTCGGGAAGCTGCCGCTGTTCAAACATGTTCTGCCGGGCCGCTTTACGCTGCTTGCTTGGTTGGCGGTTGCGGTGATCGTCGCGATCGTCATCGGCCGGGCAACTCGCCTGGCTCCGCGACCGGCGGCGCGGTGGCTGCTACCTGTGGTCGCGGCGCTCGTCCTGATCCTCCCTGCTCCCCTCCAACGGCAGCCGTTCTATACGCCGGCCTTCTTCCGAACGTGGTCCAGCCACAACATCGAGCCCACCGAAACAGTCCTGGTCGCACCGTATTTCATCAACGGGGGCCAGGCCGCGCCGATGGTGTGGGCGGCGCAGGCCGACTATGGGCTCCGGATGCCTGAGGCATACGCGTACATGCCGCAGCCGGACGGCCGGACGAGTTCGGGACCGCCGGCTACGCGGCTATCCAAGATCATGCTCGCGATCCAGGACGGCGAGACCTCGCTCGTCGCACGGGGAGAAGTTCGCGCACAGGTGGCCGCCACCCTCCGGTTCGCGGAGGTGCGCCACGTGATCGTCGGGCCGATGCAGGCATGGCAGGCGATGATCGCGTTCTTCACCGATCTGTTCGGCCGGGCGCCCGAGAGGGTCGGCGAGATTGCGATCTGGTGGGACGTCAACGTCCGGGGCGTCGTCGCGCCGCCCACATAGCGTCACTGAATAGTGCCAGCTTTGTGATGCGTGGTCTGAACCGCATCAACCCGCTAGACGCCATCACCGCGATGCGCGCAATCAACGCTGAGCCAGAAGCGAATACGCCACCCCCCCTGACCGCATGCAATCGATCAAGCTGCGCTTGAGAAGCATTGGAGAACAGCGGTGTCGTGCTGACGACGGTCAGGAACGCACTACCGTCTTTGACCGCCGTGGCCGCCGAGGGCTGCCGGGCGAACGAGCCGCCGACGAAAGTGCCGTCCGGCGAGGACACCGACGCCCGGTTCCGCGACGAGGTTGCCGATGGCGTCGACCGCGCAGAAGCCCTCATCCGCACGATGGCGACAGCTGGCCGCACAGTCCTGTTTTCGGCCGTGCCCGTTGGATTATCGATGGTCTCAATGGTGCTGTTTCTGCTGTATTTCCTTAAGTCGGTCCAACAACCTCGCGCTACAAGCCCGCGTCGCCGCGTTCAGCGCCACCAAAGCCATCGTCGACGAATCCTCCACCCGCACAGCCATCGCCGACGTCACGGCAGACTAAACACCACCGCGACACCCTGAACACCACCGAGCCCGCCGGACACCGCCCGGCGGGGTCATTTCATACCCCCACATCCTCACCGCCAATGCCGCCATCATGCTCATCCTCAGTGCCGGTCAACACCGGACCAAAGTCTCCTAACCGAGCCTATTTCGGTTCTTGTGACGTGACGGGTTTTCCCGAGTCGCCCTAAACGGATTCCTACGTGATGCATGGATCAGATTTCGCGGGCATATTGA
>NZ_VTZN01000080.1 GCF_008370645.1 Mycobacterium simiae | reverse complement strand
TGCTCGCCGAGTTCGCCGGGCCGCACCGAAAACACCGAAAACATCAGGTAGCGGATCGTCGCGTTGAGAGCGTCGTAGTCTAGGCGTGCCATGGCACCTATCGTGCCACTTGAGCGCTTGGCCCTGCTCGAGGCCTCACCAGGCCTCGAAGGCGCTGGCAACCGCGCGACCGGCCGCCGCGACACACGCCGGCACACCGATGCCGTCCAGATAGCTGCCGGCCACGGCCACGGTCGACGGTAGCCCGGCGCGCAGCTCGGCGACCACATCCGCATGGCCGGGCCCATACTGCGGCATCGCTTCGATCCAGCGCTGCACGCGAAAGTCGACCGGTGTTGCGGCCACGCCGAACACCGTAGCCAGGTCGTCGAGCGCCCAGGCACGCAACTCGTCGTCGGATGCGCGCTCGGCCAGGTCGTCACCGAATCGCCCAAACGACAACCGCAGCAACTGCACGTCACCATCGGCGCCCCACTTGCGCGACGACAGGGTGATCGCCTTGGCGTGCAGCGGCTCGCCGCTAGCCACCAGCACACCAGAACACTGCGGCAACGCAGTATCCGCCGGCAAGGCAAGCGCCACCACCGCCGACGAAGCACTCACGATCCGGCTCGCCGCCGCCGCGGTGTGCGGCGCGATACCCCCCACCAGGCACGCCAGCCGCGCGGCCGGGATCGCCAAAATCACCGCGTCGGCGTGCCAGCAGGCGCCGGTTTCGTCGCGCAGCTCCCAGCGCTCGTCGCGTCGGTTGAGTTCCTGCACCGCGGCGCGTACCCAGTTCAGCCGGCTGCGGGTAACCAACTCGTCCACCAGTACCTGGTAGCCGCCCGCAATCGCACCGAATACTGGCCCGTCGCCGGCCGGCAACAACACCTGCCGAACCGCGGCGGTCAGGCTGGTGGCGCCGCAGTCGAGGGCTTCGGCCACACTGGGCGCGGCCGCGCGCAGCCCGATCGTCGCCGCCGAGCCCGCATACACCCCACACAGCAGCGGATCCACCGAGCGAACCACCGTCTGCACGCCGAATCGATCGGCCACCAGCTCCGCCACCGTGGGATCGCTGCCCGGCTGCCAGCGCAACGGGCGCCCAGATTCGGCCTCGATCATTGCAATCGTGGCCGCGTCGACCAGACCGATCAGTGACGTCGCCGACGACGGGATGCCCATTACCGTGCCGGTTGGCAACGGGCGCAACTCGTGCTGGCTGTAGATCACCGGACGCACGCCGGTGGTGCTGCGTTGCCGCGACGACAGGCCGAGCTCGGCCAGCAGCGCGGGGATCTCGGGCCGGCGCTGCACGAACGCTTCGGCGCCCAGATCCATCGGCTGACCGCCGACGCGCTCGGTGCGCAAGATTCCGCCGAGCCGGTCGGCGGGATCCAATACCGTAATGGTCGCATCGTCACCAGCTGCCGCCCGTATTCGATAGGCCGCGGTCAACCCTGAAATCCCGCCTCCGACAACACAGTACGATCGAGTCATAGCGAGTGGACCAGCGAAACCAGGTCGGTCAGCACGCCAGGATCGGTGTCCGGCAGCACTCCGTGTCCGAGGTTGAAGACGTGTCCGGTCGCACCCGCGTCGACGGCGCGGCGTCCGTCGTCGACGACGGCCCGTGCGGCACGCTCCACCACCGGCCAGCCCGCCAGCACCACCACCGGGTCAAGGTTGCCCTGTAGCGCCGTACCGGGTCGCACCCTGGCGGCGGCATCGACCAATGCGGTCCGCCAGTCCACGCCGATGACGGTTGCCCCGGCCTCGGACATTGCGCCCAGCAGCTCGGCGGTGCCCACACCGAAATGCGTCATCGGTACGCCATGCTCGGCCAGCGCGCTGAAGATCCGCGCGCTGTGCGGCTGCACGTACTGGCGGTAATCAGCCAGCGACAGGGCTCCCGCCCACGAGTCGAAAATTTGGATCGCGTCGACTCCGGCGTCGAGCTGCACCCGCAGGAAGCCGACGGTGATGTCGGTCAGCTTTTCCATCAGCGCATGCCAGCTGTTGGGGTCGGCCGACATCATTGCCTTGGTGCGGGCGTGGTGGCGGCTCGGACCACCTTCGATCAGGTAGGACGCCAGGGTGAACGGCGCGCCGGCGAACCCGATCAGCGGGACGTCGCCGAGCGCGGCCACCAGTAATGTCACCGCGTCCGACACCGGCTGGACCCGTCGCAGCTCGAGGGGTCCAAGCGCACCGACATCAGTCGCGGCGCGCACCGGGGAGGCGATGACCGGCCCGACATTGGGCACGATGTCCAGGTCGACGCCCGCGCCCAGCAGGGGCACCACGATGTCGGAGAACAGTATCGCCGCGTCGACGTCGTGGCGGCGCACCGGTTGCAGGGTGATCTCGCACACCAGCTCGGGATCAAAGCAGGCCGCCAGCATGTTGTGCTGGGCTCGTAGCGCGCGGTATTCCGGCAGCGAGCGGCCGGCCTGGCGCATGAACCACACCGGTACTCGGGTGGGTTTGCGGCCGGCCACCGCGGCCAGATAGGGCGCGTGCGAAAGCTCGCGACGGGTACTCATTGGCCTCAATGCTGCCATGATCGAAGGACACGGCGCGCCAGCGCTCCGCGCCACGGGCTATCGGTTACCACCCAAGAGCTGCGTACCATCGACCCGGCAACCGTTGAACCCCAGGAGCGCCGATGCCACGTAGCTACCAGGACTTCCCCAGCCTGCGCTGTGAACCCAACGACAACGGCGTGCTGAACCTGGTGCTCGACTCCCCCGGGCTGAACGCGGTGGGACCGCAGCTGCACCGCGACCTTGCCGACATCTGGCCGGTGATCGATCGCGACCCGGCCGTGCGTGTGGTGCTGGTCCGCGGGGAAGGCGCCGCATTTTCCTCCGGCGGCAGCTTCGACCTGATCGACGAAACGATAGGTGACTACGAGGGCCGACTCCGCATCATGCGCGAGGCCCGCGACCTGGTGCTCAACTTGATCAATATGGACAAGCCGGTGGTGTCGGCGATTCGCGGTCCGGCTGTGGGCGCGGGTCTGGTGGTGGCGTTGCTCGCTGACATCTCCGTCGCGGGCCGGACCGCGAAGATCATCGACGGCCACACCCGGCTCGGCGTCGCTGCTGGAGATCATGCCGCGATCTGCTGGCCGCTGCTGGTTGGCATGGCCAAGGCCAAGTACTACCTGCTGACCTGCGAGACGCTGCTGGGCGAGGAAGCCGAGCGCATCGGCCTGGTCTCGACCTGCGTCGACGACGACGAAGTGCTGCCGACCGCAATCCGCCTTGCCGACACGCTGGCGCAGGGCGCGCAGCACGCGATCCAATGGACCAAGCGCAGCCTGAACCACTGGTACCGGATGTTCGGCCCCACCTTCGAAACGTCGCTCGGCCTGGAATTCCTCGGATTCAGTGGCCCCGACGTGCGGGAAGGCCTGGCAGCCCATCGCGAGAAGCGCCCGGCGCGCTTCGGCAGCGCCCCCGCCAGCGAAACGTGATCGGCGCGCCTGTTCACGGGGGTTGGGCGATAGGTCTACCGTCGAGTTTTGTGACCCGCGCCGACGATAGAGAGCGCAGCGAAGAGGAGCGGCGCTCGTGACCTCTGCCGAGCCGACCCCGTTCCGCCAGGCGGTAGCGGCCATGAATGCTGTCACCGTGCGCCCGGAGATCGAGCTCGGACCCATTCGCCCGCCGCAACGCCTGGCACCATACAGCTACGCGCTGGGAGCCGAGGTCAAGTATCCCGAACTCGAAATAGTCCCGGAGCGATCCGAAGGCGACGCGTTCGGTCGACTGATCCTGCTGTACGATCCCGAGGGCGCCGACGCCTGGGACGGCACCATTCGGCTGGTCGCCTACGTCCAAGCGGACCTGGACTCGCACGAGGCAATCGACCCACTGCTGCCGGAGGTGGCGTGGAGTTGGCTGGTCGAGGCGCTCGAGTCGCGCACCGAACGGGTGACGGCGTTGGGCGGCACAGTCACCGCTACCACGTCGGTGCGCTACGGCGACATCTCCGGACCGCCGCGCGCCCACCAGCTCGAGCTGCGAGCGTCGTGGACCGCGGCCACCCCCGAGGTAAGCAGTCACGTCGAGGCGTTCTGCGAAGTGCTCGAGCACGCCGCCGGCCTGCCGCCGTCGGGCGTCGTGGACCTGGGCTCGCGGTCACGCGCCTGAAATGTTCGACCCGGAGCCCTATCCGCCCGGCACGGAATCCGAACCGACGCCGCTACTGAACCCCGCGAGCGGGATACCGGACCTCGCGGTGACAGCTGGCCAGATTGAGGCGGCAGCAAAGCTGCTAGACCGCGGCAGCGGACCCTTTGCCGTAGACGCCGAGCGGGCGTCGGGATTTCGCTACTCCAATCGGGCGTATCTGATCCAGATCCGCCGGGCCGGTGCCGGCACCGTACTCATCGACCCGGCAAGCCACGACCACGATCCGGTGACCGCGCTGCGGCCGGTCGCCGAGGTGCTGAGCACCGACGAGTGGATCCTGCATTCCGCCGATCAGGATCTGCCGTGTTTGGCCGAGGTCGGCATGCACCCGCCGTCGCTCTACGACACCGAGCTCGCCGGGCGCCTGGCCGGTTTCGACCGGGTCAACCTGGCGACCATGGTCGAGCGGCTATTGGGATTCGGGCTGGCCAAAGGGCACGGCGCCGCCGATTGGTCCAAGCGGCCGTTGCCTTCGGCCTGGCTCAACTACGCCGCGCTGGATGTGGAGCTGCTTATCGAACTGCGCGAGGCGATCTCGCAAGTGCTGGCGGAGCAAGGTAAAACCGACTGGGCTGCAGAGGAATTCGAGTTTCTTCGGACGCTCGAGTCGCGGTGGGTGCCGGCGTCGGCCCGCCCGGATCGGTGGCGCCGCACCTCCGGGATCCATAAAGTGCGCGACCGGCGAGGCCTGGCAGCGGTTCGCGAGCTGTGGACCGCGCGCGACGGAATCGGCCAGCGGCGCGACATCGCGCCCCGGCGGATTCTGCCGGACTCGGCCATCATCGAAGCGGCCATCGCCGACCCACGCTCGGTTGCGGACCTCGTCGCCTTGCCGGTGTTCGGCGGGCGCAACCAGCGCCGCAATGCAGCGATATGGTTGGCGGCGCTGCAAGCGGCCCGAGAAAACCCGACACCGCCCGAGTTGACCGAGTCGGCCACTGGTCCCCCGCTTCCCGCGCGATGGAGCAGGCGAAAGCCCGAGGCGGCGGCACGGCTGGAGGCGGTCCGGGCGGCGCTCGCCGAGCTGTCACAGCGGGTCGGGGTGCCGACGGAGAATGTGGTGTCGCCCGAGCTGGTGCGGCGGTTGTGCTGGGAATGGGTGGATACCGAAGACCCGATCAGGGCAGTCGACGAATTCTTGCGTGCCGGCCAGGCGCGGGCGTGGCAGCGCGAATTGGTGGTCCCGATTCTAGCCGCGGCGGTGACTGGGGCCGAAGCGGGACCGCCGACCGACAACCGCTAGTCGAGGTGCTCCGTCATCTCGGCTTCGGAAACGCTAGCTCCCAGCGCGGCGACCCAGCCGGTGATCCGGCGGGCCACGTCCTGGTCAGTCAATCCGCAATCAGCCAATACCTCGTCCCGCGACGCGTGATCAAAGAACCGCTGCGGCAGCCCGACGTCGCGGCAGGGCACGTCGATCGCGGCGCGACGCATGGCGGCCGACACCGCCGACCCCACACCACCGTTGACGCCGTTATCTTCCAACGTGACCAGCACCTTGTGCTGCGCCGCCAGTTCACACACACCCTCGGATACTGGCAACACCCAGCGCGGGTCGATCACCGTCACCCCGATGCCCTGATTGTGTAGTCGCTTGGCCACAGCCAACGCCATCGAGGCGAATGCACCGACAGCCACCAGCAGCACGTCGTGATTCAGGCCATCGGCGGGAACCGCGAGAACATCGAGGCCCGCTCGCTGCTCCAAAGCTGGAATATCTTCGCCCACATCGCCTTTGGGGAATCGCAGCACCGTCGGGCCGTCTTTGACGTCGAGCGCCTCACCCAGTTCCTCACGCAGCCGGCTGGCGTCTCTGGGTGCAGCCACCCGAATGCCCGGCACGATGTTGAGCATCGACAAATCCCACATGCCGTTGTGGCTGGCGCCATCCGAACCGGTGATCCCAGCTCGGTCCAGCACCATGGTGACCGGCAGCTTGTGCAGCGCCACGTCCATCATGACTTGGTCGAACGCCCGGTTCAGAAACGTCGAATAGATCGCCACAACCGGGTGCATCCCGCCCATCGCCAGCCCGGCTGCCGAGGTGATCGCATGTTGTTCGGCGATGCCAACGTCGAACAGCCGGTCCGGAAAGCGCTGCCCGAACGCAGTGAGCCCAGTGGGCCCCGGCATGGCCGCGGTGATGGCGACAATGTCGCGGCGCTTGTGGCCGTAGCCGATCAGTGCGTCGGAAAAGGTGGTCGTCCAGCCCGGGCCTGACACCTTGGTGGCCTGCCCGGTGAGCGGGTCTATCGGGACCGTGGAGTGCATCTGCTCGGCCTGGTCGGCTTCGGCCGGGGCGTAACCCATGCCCTTGCGGGTGACCACATGCACGATCACCGGGCCGCCGAAGCCGCGGGCACTGCGCAACGCGACCTCCACCGCGCGTTCGTCGTGGCCGTCGACCGGGCCGACGTACTTGAGCCCAAGGTTGGTGAACAGCAACTGCGGGGACAGGGAGTCCTTGACGCCGGCCTTGACGCTGTGCAGGAAGTGGTAGCAGACCTCGCCGACCAGCGGCACGGCACGCACTACGTCGCGGCCCTTTTCCAGCATCTGCTCATAGCCGGGCTGCAACCGCAGCTTAGCCAGATGATCGGCGACGCCCCCGATCGTTGGCGCGTAGCTGCGCCCGTTGTCGTTGACGACGATAATTACCGGCCGGTGCGAGGCGGCGATATTGTTCAGCGCTTCCCAGCACATGCCCCCGGTGAGCGCGCCGTCGCCGACCACCGCGACCACATGCCGATTGCGGTGCCCGGTCAACTCGAATGCCTTGGCCAGACCGTCGGCATAGGACAGCGCGGCGCTGGCGTGGCTGGATTCCACCCAGTCGTGTTCGCTTTCGGCACGGGAAGGATAGCCGGACAGGCCGCCCTTTTTTCGCAGGCTTTCGAAATCGTGGGCGCGTCCGGTCAACATCTTGTGCACGTACGCCTGGTGGCCGGTATCGAAAATGATCGGATCGTGCGGTGAATCGAACACCCGATGCAGCGCCAGCGACAGCTCGACGACCCCAAGATTGGGTCCGAGGTGTCCCCCGGTGGCGGCAACCTTGTGGATCAGGAAATCGCGGATTTCTTCGGCCAGCTCGCGTAGCTGAACCTGGGAAAGGTGCTGCAGATCGGCGGGTCCACGAATCTGTTGCAGCATCCCGCCAGTGTACGCAGCCAACGCCCATCGAGCCCCCCGTTAGCGAGCTTGATACCGTCAGTGACCGGTGAGCCGGGAAGCCTGGTCGGCGGCTAGCTGTAAGTGCGACGCGAAAGAAGACCATGGCCACAACTGAGCTGCCGATAACCGCACCAGCGACGTATCGTCGCACTATGCGTGCCGAGGACATCGCAGAAGATTTTCCGGTCGTCGACATCAATTCGAACGCGCTGGATGCTGCGCGCATGCTCGCTGAGCATCGCCTGCCTGGGCTGTTGGTCACCAAGCCGTCCGGAAAACCGTACGCGGTGCTGCCGGCCTCTCAGGTGGTGCGATTCATTGTGCCCCGCTACGTTCAGGACGATCCTTCGCTGGCCGGCGTGCTCAACGAATCGATGGCTGACCGCTGTGCCGACAAGTTGAGCGGCAAGACGGTGCGCGACGTGTTGCCCGACCACCTGGTCGACGTTCCCCCAGTCAATGCCGACGACACCATCATCGAGGTGGCAGCGATTATGGCCCGGCTACACAGCCCGTTACTCGCGGTGGTCAAAGACGGCAGGTTGCACGGGGTGATCACGGCATCGCGCCTGCTAGCGGCGGCGCTGAAGCGTTGATCGTACTGGACCCCGCGACCAACGACCTGCAGGCAACTATCCGATGAGTGTGTTCGCGCTCGCGATATTCGTGGCCGCCTACGCGCTAATTGCCAGCGAGCGTGTGAACAAGACGCTGGTCGCGCTCACGGGGGCAGCGCTCGTGGTGGCGCTGCCGATCATCAATTCCGAGGACGTCTTCTATTCCCATGAGACCGGGATCGATTGGGACGTCATCTTTTTGCTGCTCGGCATGATGATCATCGTCAGCGTGCTGCGCCAGACCGGTGTGTTCGAATACGTCGCTATCTGGGCGGCCAAGCGGGCCCGCGGCTCGCCGCTGCGCATCATGATCCTGCTGGTCCTGGTCACCGCGATCGCGTCGGCCTTGCTCGACAACGTCACCACGGTGTTGCTGATCGCCCCGGTGACGTTGCTGGTATGCGACCGGCTGGCGATCAACGCGGCACCTTTCCTGATGGCCGAGGCGTTCGCGTCGAATATCGGCGGTACCGCGACGTTGGTCGGCGACCCCCCCAACATCGTCATCGCGAGCAGGGGCGGCCTGTCGTTCAACGACTTTCTGATCCATTTGACCCCAATCGTGATGATCGTGATCGCCGTGTTTGTGCTGGTCTTGCCGCGCCTTTTTCCCGGCGCATTTGCCGTCGATCCCGCGCGGGTCAACGACGTCATGTCGCTGGAAGAAAAGGAGGCCATCCGCGATCACGGGCTGCTGATCAAGTGTGGAGTCGTCCTGGTAGCGGTGTTCGCGGCTTTCGTGGCGAACTCGGCGATACACGTCAAGCCCTCTATGGTGGCGCTCATCGGCGCCGGCATCCTGGTCGTCCTATCCCAATTGGAGCATTCCGATTACCTGTCCAGCGTCGAGTGGGACACCCTGCTGTTCTTTGCCGGCCTGTTCATCATGGTCGGAGCCTTGGTGAAGACCGGTGTCGTCAAACAGATGGCGCAGTTGGCGGTGACCGCTACCCGCGGTGACACGCTGTTGGCGACGATGGTGATTCTGGTCGCCTCGTTGGTGATCAGCGGGATCGTCAACAACGTCCCTTATGCCGCGACGATGACTCCGATCGTGGCAGAGCTGGTCCCGGCGCTGATCGATCGGGGCAACCCGGACGTGTTGTGGTGGGCGCTGGCGCTGGGCACCGACTTCGGCGGCAATCTCACCGCCATCGGAGCCAGCGCCAACGTCGTTATCCTGGGCATCGCCAAGCGAGCCGACACTCCCATTTCGTTTTGGGAGTTCACCCGCAAGGGCATTGTGGTCACGACGATGTCGCTGGCCATGGCGGCGCTCTACCTGTGGGTGCGCTACTTCGTCTTGGCTTGACCGGATCGCAGCAGGAGCCAGGGAGGGCAGCCGATGAGTGTCATCGCCATCACGGTGTTCGTGGTCGCCTATGCGCTGATCGCCAGCGACCGGATCAGCAAGACCTTGGTGGCGCTGGCCGGTGCGGGCATCATGCTCGCCCTGCGGATCGTCGGCTCGCACGATGCGTTCTACTCGGCCGATACCGGAATCGACTGGGATGTCATCTTTTTGCTGGTCGGCATGATGATCATCGTCGGCGTGCTGCGCCAGACCGGCATCTTCGAATACGTCGCGATCTGGGCGGTCAAACGCGCCAATGCCTCGCCACGACGGATCATGATCCTGCTTGTGCTGGTCATGGCGTTCGGGTCAGCGATGCTGGACAACGTCACCACGGTGTTGTTGATTGCGCCTGTGACGTTGCTGGTGTGTGACCGGCTAGCAATCAACGCGGCGCCCTTCTTGATGGCCGAGGTCTTTGCCTCCAACATCGGCGGTGCGGCGACCTTGGTTGGCGACCCGCCCAATATCATCATCGCCAGCCGAGCGGGATTGTCGTTCAACGACTTTCTGGTTCACATGACGCCGATCGTGCTGATCGTGCTCGCCGTCTTCGTCGCCCTGTTACCGCTGCTGTTCAAGTCCGTCACGGTCGACGCCGATCGCATCGCCGATGTGATGTCACTGGACGAGCGCGAAGCGATCCGCGATACCCGGCTGCTCATCAAGTGCGGTGTCGTACTGCTGCTGGTGTTCGTGGCCTTCGTCGCCCATCCGGTGCTGCATATCCAGCCGTCCGTGGTGGCGCTGCTGGGAGCCGGCATCCTGATCGCGATCTCGGGACTGGGGCGCTCAGATTACCTGTCCAGCGTCGAATGGGACACCCTGCTGTTCTTCGCGGGGTTGTTCATCATGATTGGGGCTCTGGTGAAAACCGGCGTCGTTGACAAGATGGCCCGGGGAGCAACCGAGTTGACCGGCGGCAATGAAGTACTCACCGTATTCTTGATCCTCGGCGTATCAGCGCCGGTGTCCGGCATCATCGACAACATTCCCTACGTCGCCACGATGACACCGATCGTCACCGAACTGGTCGCGGGCATGCCGGGTCAAGTGGACTCCGACGTGCTGTGGTGGGCGCTGGCTTTGGGCGCCGACTTCGGCGGTAACTTGACCGCTGTCGGGGCCAGCGCCAACGTCGTGATGCTGGGAATCGCCCGGCGTGCGGGCACTCCCATCTCGTTCTGGGAGTTTACTCGCAAAGGCATTGTGGTGACTGCGGTTTCGATTTCGCTATCGGCGGTCTACCTGTGGCTGCGCTACTTCATGTTCGGTTAGGCCGCGAAGGCCACGTACTTGGCGTGGAAGCGGCGAAACAGCGCCCCGGCACTGGCTAGGTTATAAGCCGTACCCGCAATGAGATACGGCCACCACGTTCCGTGATCGCTTGCCACCCAGAACGCCTTGGCGGCCCAGTACGGCGGAAGCACCCCGAATGCGACGCTCCAGGCAGAAGGGATGAACCACGGCACGCAGGGCAAGCCCGCGATCAGCATACCCAAAGCGCGAACAGCGGCCAAACCCTGAATCTTGTTGTTCGCCAAGGTGACAATGAGTAGCAATGTGACCACCGCCGATAGACCTGACAGCAGTCCGATCGGGATCAGCGACGGCACCAAGCCCGGCTCGAGTATGCCACTAAACGACATTGTCGCCACGACGTAGCCGGTAGTGATCACCAGGACGGTAGCTGCGCGATAGGCGAAGAAAGTCGACAACGGCACCGGGGTGACCCGCAGCACAGTCAGGGTGCCGGCGTCAACCTCATCCAGGATGAGGAACGCAGCCAGGCCGCCGACGATGATGATACTGGTCAACAGCAGAAATCCGGTCAATATCAACGGGTAGTAAGGAATCAAGTCGAAGCCATTGCGGCGGGCCAACATCGCGGTCGCCCGTGGAGTCAACAGCGCCACGGCGCTAGTCCAGATGACCGGCGCGACAACGATCATGACCAGTAACGGATCACGGTAGGTACCACGAAGGTCGTTGCGTCCGAAGCAGACCAGTGCCCGCGTGATATTACTCTTCATCATCCGCCAGCCTTCACGACGTAGCGGGTGAACATCAGATCAGCCGCCCGAAATAACGTCGCCACCCACACCGTGGGGTACAACACCGCGTAGCCGATCTGCCACGGCGCCAGGCTCAGCTGGTCGAAGGCCGCGCCGAGTAACAGTAACGGTCCTTGGGTAGGCAGCAGATACAGCATCGGGTTCGGCCACAGACCGGAGTAGTTCAGCAGCGGAAGGTTCATCACGGCCAGCGGAATGGTGGCCGTCAGAAACCAGTCGCTGATCGAGCTGAACGGCAACGAGCTGATGAAGCCGACCAGCAACATCAACACCGTCCCCAGTCCCACCCCGGCCAGCATCGGCGCCGCATGATAGGAAAACCCATCGGCGATGGTGGCCACCGTTACCGCCACGGCGAGCGAGATCATCAGCAGCACAGCCAGCTTAGCGGCCAGGTACTCACTGAACCGCAGCGGGCTGGCAATCACCGCGCTCAGCGTGCGCTCCTGTTTTTCGAAGAACACCGCACCGGCCACGAAGAAGAATCCGATGATGGTGATGTCGCCGGAAAGCACATACGGCTCGGCGACTGCACGCAGGTGGGCCGGCATCGGTAGCAGCACCGCCAGCCAGATCAATCCGGAGAATATCGCCGCGTGCAGGAATCGCTGCCGGGCTTGCAGCGTCAGCTCCAGCCGCAGCGCGGCTATCAGGCGGATCATGACAACCGCCGGCCGGTGATATCGACGAAGACGTCGTCGAGGCTGGCTTCCCTGCTGTGGATGGTTTCCACGTGGTGACTGCGTAGCACCTCATGAAACCCCGGGTCATCCGCCAAGGTGTCCATCGGAAATTCGGCAGCGCGCAAGCCGCCGTCGCCGCCGCGGTATTCGACCCTGACCAAACGCCGGCTGCGAGCGATCTTCAGTTCGGCGGGCCGGTCCAACGCGACGATCTTCCCGTCGACGACGAAAGCCACTCGGTCACATAGCTCGTCGGCGGTCGCCATGTCGTGCGTGGTGAGAAATACCGTGCGGCCGCGTGCTTTCAAATCCCGGATCATGCCCTTGATGGTGCGGGCGTTGACCGGATCCAGACCCGAAGTCGGTTCGTCGAGGAACAGCAATTCGGGATCGTTGAGCAGCGACCTGGCGAATGTCAGTCGCATTTGCATGCCTTTGGAGTACTTACCCGCCCGGGTGTGGGCGTCGTCGGCCAGACCGACGGCATCCAGCAGCTGCATCGGGTCCAGGGTTGGTTGTGCATACAGTGAAGCGAAGAAACCCAGATTCTCCAACCCGGTCAGCTTCTGATAATGATTGGGCAGCTCGAACGACACGCCGATGCGCTCGTAGTAGTCGGATCCCCAGGCTGCCGGTTCTTTTCCCCACACCGTAACCTCGCCGCCGTGACCGCCCAGCAGGCCGATGAGAATCCGCTGCGTCGTCGACTTACCCGCACCGCTGGGACCGAGGAAACCAAAAATTTCCCCGCGGCCCACGGTGAAATCCATGCCGTTCACCGCCGGCGCCGGCGCTTTGGGATAGGTGAAGGTGAGTTCTTGGACCCGGACTACTTCGCCCGTCGGGTCCGATACTGCCAGCTCGAGGTCGTCCATGCGCCCTTCCGTCCACCGTGTGAATAACGGTTACCGTGTTCCGACCAGACTTCCCGGAGCGCCGTCGCCAGCATACTGAAGACCCCGGCCGCACCGGGGTGCAGCGAGACTGCGGTGGTGGTGCCGAACCCGTGCCCACCGTGCGCCGAGGCCCGGGGCGGCCTCGGTAGGGGGGCGCTGGGCGCTAGCGGGTCAACAGCGCAACGCACTCCACGTGATGAGTCAAGGGGAAGGCATCGAACACCTTGATCTTCTCAATGGCATAGCCCTGAGCGATGTACAGACCGATATCACGTCCGAAAGATGCTGCCTCACAACCGATATGCACAATCCGGGGCACCCCGGCGGCGGCCAGCAGGTTGATCACATCGCGCCCGGCGCCGGTCCGCGGCGGATCCAACACTGCTATGTCGGCGCCGGCCGGTTGCCGCTGCAGCGCCCGGCGCACCGAGTCATTGATCACAGCTACCTGCGGCAGATCAGCCAGCGCCCCTTGGGCGGCTCGCGATGCGGTACGCGCGCTGTCGACGGTCAACACCTGTCCGGACTCTCCCACCGCCTCACCCAGTGCCGCGGCGAAAACGCCGGCACCACCGTAGAGATCCCAGGCCGTCATCTCGGCAGTAGCCTGAGCCCAATCCGCGACCAGGTTGCTGTACACGCCTGCCGCATCGCGATGAGCCTGCCAGAAGGCCGTCACCGGCAACCGCCAGCTGCGTGCGCCGACCCGCTGCGTTGCGCGATAATCACCCTCGACCGCGCTGATGGTGATTCGCCGACCGTGACGCACGGTGAGCAGCACGTGGCGCCGGCCATCGTCGTCGAGCACCACATGCACCTGGCCACCCGGAGGCCAGGCGCGTCCCGAATTCAGGCCGTCGAGCATTCCGGTGGGTAACTGCCCACACCGCAGATCGGTCACCAAAGCGTGGCTGTGGTAGCGGTGAAAGCCGACCTGGCAGTGTGGTCCCACCGCGAGCCGAACGCGGGTACGCCAGCCCGTCGGGCCGGCGTCCGACACCGGTTCCATCAGGCCGAGCCAGTTGTACCCACCGAGCCGCTGCAGCTGCTCGGCCACCACCTGCGCCTTGAAAGCCCGCGCCGCTTCCAGGTTAGCGAACGCCAGATCGCAACAACCAGCGCCATGCACTCCGGCGATCGGGCACTGTGACTCGATCCGGCCGGGAGAGGGGTCGATCACATCGACAACCTCTGCATGCCAATAAGATTGGCGCTGCGCCACGATCCTTGCCCGGACTCGTTCCCCGGGCAAGGCATGGCGCACGAAAATCACCCGGCCGTCGTAACGTGCCACGCAGCTGCCACCGTTTGCCGGGGCACCGGTGACCAATGTCAGCTCGGGCGCGTCGTGCAACGTCAATCGAAAATGCCTCGCCGCGCATCGCCGGGAGCAACATGCGGTTGCAGCGTCTTGACTCGCTCCGACGAAGTCAGTTGCCAGGGAACCGAAGTCACCATCACCCCGGGCATGAACAGCAGCCGGCCCTTAAGCCGTAGCGCACTTTGATTGTGCAACAACTGCTCCCACCAACGGCCCACCACGTACTCCGGGATGAACACCGTCACCACAGTGCGTTGCGACTCCTTGCTGAGCCGCTTGACATAGTCAAGTACCGGACGCGTGATTTCACGGTACGGCGAAGCGATCACTTTGAGCGGCACGCTGATATCGCTTTCCTCCCACTGGTGCACCAGATCACGCGTTTCGGCATCGTCGACGCTAACCGTGACAGCCTCGAGTACGTCGGGTCGGGTCGCTCGCGCATAGGCCAGGGCGCGCAGGGTAGGCAGATGCAACTTCGACACCAGGACCACCGCGTGATTGCGGCTGGGCAGGACAATTTCATTGCCCTGAGCCGCGGCCTGTTCGGCCAGTTCTCGATTGACCGTGTCGTAGTGACGACGGATCAGCCTCATCATCATGAACAGTGCACCCATGGCGACAATCGCGATCCAGGCCCCCGCAAGGAATTTCGTGACCAAGACGATGAGCAGGACGGCGCCGGTGGACAGCAAGCCGACAGCGTTGACCACCCGTGAGCGGATCATCTTGCTGCGCGCCGCAGGATCGGTCTCAGTGCGCAACAGCCGGGTCCAATGTCGCACCATCCCGATCTGGCTCAGCGTGAAGGAAATGAACACGCCGACGATGTAAAGCTGAATCAACGCGGTCAGTTCGGCGCGGAATGCCACCACCGCCGCGATCGCCGACGCCGACAGGAACAGGATGCCGTTGGAGAAAGCGAGCCGGTCACCGCGGGTGTGCAGCTGGCGCGGCAGGTAGCTGTGCTGCGCCAACACGGAACCAAGCACTGGGAAGCCGTTGAACGCGGTGTTGGCGGCCAACACCAGGATCAGCGCCGTGACCGCTGCGATGAGCAAAAATCCAATGTGGAAGCCGCCGAACACGGTCTGGGCCAGCTGAGCCACCAGCGTCTTCTGTTGGTAGCCCGGCGGGGCGCCGGTCAACTGGGTGTCGGGGTCGTCAACAAGTTGGACCTTGGTCTCGACGGCCAGTGCGACCATACCCATCAGTAAGGTCACCGCGATGGTCCCCAACAGCAGCAATGTCGTCGCAGCGTTGCGGGACTTCGGCTTCTGAAAGGCCGGTACTCCATTGCTGATCGCCTCCACACCGGTCAGCGCCGCACAGCCCGAGGAGAACGAGCGAGCCACCAGGAACGCCAGCGCGATACCGACGACCTTGCCGTGTTCGGCATGCATGACAAACCCCGCGGATTCGGCCCGCAGCGGGTTGCCCAGCACGTAAATCCGAAACAAACCCCACGCGAGCATCGCGCCGATCCCAACGATGAACGCGTAGGTCGGGATGGCGAATGCCAGCCCGGATTCTCGAACGCCGCGTAGGTTCATCGCCGTGACTAGCACGATGGCGCTCACTGCAAAAAGCACTTTGTGCTCGTACACGAACGGGATCGCGGAACCGATGTTGGACATCGCCGACGCTATGGAAACCGCCACGGTGAGGACGTAATCCACCATCAACGCGCTGGCGACGACGAGGCCCGCGGTGTCGCCCAAATTGGTGCTGACCACTTCGTAGTCCCCGCCACCGGAGGGATAGGCGTGCACATTCTGCCGGTAACTGGATACCACCACCAGCAACACCGCAGCCACCGCCAGCGCTATCCACGGTGCCATCGAGTAGGCTGCGAGGCCGGCCACCGAGAGCATCAGGAAGATCTCCTCGGGGGCATAGGCCACCGACGACATTGCATCCGAGGCGAACACCGGCAAGGCGATCCGCTTGGGCAGTAGCGTGTGACTCAGCCGGTCGCTGCGAAACGGCCGGCCGATCAGCAACCTGCGGGCGGCGGTGGAAAGTTTGGACACGAGAGCCAAGGGTAAGCCCCGACGGCTTGGACGGTAGCGTTCCCTAGGCGAGAATTTTCCGCACCGCAATCGGACGGCCACCGTGGTTGCCGATTGGGTAGGACGCGCAGGATATGGCCCGAGAGGACGTCAAGTGCGAGTGGTAGTGATGGGGTGCGGCCGGGTGGGTTCATCGGTGGCCGACGCGCTGTCCCGAATCGGCCACGATGTCGCGGTCATCGACCGCGACAGCACCGCCTTCAACCGGCTCAGCCCCGAGTTCGCCGGCGAGCGAGTGCTGGGCCAGGGATTCGACCGGGATGTGCTGCTACGTGCAGGTATTGAGGAGGCAGACGCGTTCGCCGCGGTGTCCTCCGGAGACAACTCCAACATCATTTCGGCCCGGCTGGCCCGCGAAACCTTCGGTGTGCCGCGTGTCGTCGCCCGCATCTACGATGCCAAACGCGCCGAGGTCTACGAACGGCTCGGCATCCCCACGATTGCCACCGTGCCATGGACCACCGATCGGCTGCTCAACGCGCTGCTCCGGGAAACCGAAACCGCCAAGTGGCGCGATCCGACCGGTACCGTCGCCGTCGCCGAGGTCGTCTTGCACGAAGACTGGATTGGGCATCGGGTCACCGAGTTGGAGCAGGCCACCGGCGCCCGGGTGGCGTTCTTAATCCGATTCGGAACCGGCGTGCTGCCCGAGCCGAAGACAATCCTGCAGGCCGGAGACCAGGTCTACGTCGCCGCCATATCCGGGCGGGCGGCCGAGGCCGTGGCCATTGCGGCGCTGCCGCCCAGTGAGGACTTCGAGTCAGGGCAGCGCAAATGAAAGTCGTTGTCGCCGGGGCTGGCGCTGTCGGCCGCTCCGTCACTCGCGAACTTCTCGGGAACGGGCATGACGTCACCCTGATCGAGCGCAGCCGCGACCACCTCGATCCCGACGCCATCCCAACAGCCGATTGGCTACTGGGCGATGCCTGCGAGCTGAGTCTGCTGGAATCGGTGCACCTCGAGGACTTCGATGTCGTCGTCGCCGCTACCGGTGACGACAAGGTCAACGTGGTGCTCAGCCTGCTGGCCAAGACCGAATTCGCGGTGCCGCGGGTGGTGGCCAGGGTCAACGATCCCCGCAACGAATGGCTGTTCACCGACGCCTGGGGTGTCGACGTGGCGGTATCCACACCGCGGATGCTGGCCTCACTGATCGAGGAGGCCGTGGCCGTGGGAGACCTGGTGCGGCTGATGGAATTCCGCAAAGGTCAGGCCAACCTGGTGGAGATCACCCTGCCCGACGACACGCCGTGGGGCGGCAAACCGGTGCGCAAGCTGCAATTGCCGCGGGATGCCGTGCTGGTGACAATCCTGCGCGGGTCACGCGTCATCGTGCCGCAGGCCGACGAACCGCTGGAAGGTGGCGACGAGTTGCTTTTCGTCGCAGTCACCGAGGCCGAGGAAGAGCTCAGCCGGCTGTTACTGCCATCCACCTAACCGGAGTGCGGCCAGGGCGGGCCCAATCGCCGCAACCCCGCCTGCTATGCACACTCAAAGCCGTCAACGCGCAGTGAAACTGCTCGCGACCTAGTCGCGGCCAACCTCGGTATCGATTTCTGTGTTTCCGGCCGTCGCCGCTTCTTCCGGGACCGGCAACGCCCGCTGGGCGGCCTTGATGGCCGCATAGGTCGCCAGCGCCGCCATCGCGGTCAATGGCCAGCCCATCCCGATCCGCGCAACCCCCAACCACCCAGTCTTGTCGGCATCGTAGAGAAGCCGCTGGACGATGAAGCGGGCAGCGAAGACCAGCGTCCAACCCAGCGTGGCGATGTCAAACGCGTAGACCGCCCTGGGCACGTCACGCCAGCCGCGACCACGCCCGCTAGCCCAGTTCCAGAGAACACCGACCGCCGGCCGGCGGATCAGAACCGACAGCGCGAACACCACCGCCCACAGCAGCGACATCCAGATGCCCAGCAGGAAGTAGCCCTTGGACTGACCCACCAGGAAGGCGATCAACGCGCACACCGCAACCCCAAAGAATCCGGAGACCGCCGGCTGCGTGGACTCCCGCCGAATCAGCCGCAGCAGCAGTACGAGTGCGGCCACGCCCAGCGCAGAACCAATCGCGGGCAACAACCCGGCGACACTGGTGACGGCGACGAACATCACCACCGGCAGCGAAGAATAGACCAGACCGCTCACCCCGCCGGCCTGTGCCAGCAAGCGTTCGGCAGTTACGCGATTACCGCTCATACCGGGGCCATGCGCGTCGGACCTAGTGGCGGTCACCGCTGAATTTCGTAGTGCGGGTTGTAGATGGCTTTGCTCCCGTTTTCCAACTTGCCCAACCGCCCGCGCACCCGCAGCGTGCGACCCGAGTCGATGCCAGGGATCTTGCGCTGTCCCAACCACACCAGCGTCACCGTGTCGCTGCCGTCGAACAACTCGGCGCGGACACCACCGACGCAACCCTTGCCATTTGTTTCCACGCTGCGCAACGTGCCCACCATCGTGACCTCCTGGCCACGCTGGCAGTCGATGACGCGCTGCGCTCCGGTATTGAGCACTTCGTCGGACAACTCTTCGACGTCGCGTTGTTCCGGGGCTTCCGTCAACCGACGGGTCAGCCGGCGCAGATAACCTTGGGCCCCCATGGCCTCTCCTGACACTCCAACGTCGTTACGGAAGCTCTAGCATTCCAACTCTGCCAACGGTCACCGTAGACCTGTTGGTTCCCGTACGCCACTGGATGGATGCACCGACGTCGGTGTACCCGCACCGACCGGGCACTATCAAGGGATGCCGGTCGAGTTTCGCGGGATCACCACTGTGGTGTTGCCGGGAACCGGTTCCGACGAAGACTACGTCTACCGGGCTTTTTCCGGGCCACTGCAGAGGGTCGGGGCGGCGCTGGTGGCAGCTGCCCCACAGCCGGGGCACCTGATTGACGGCTACCTGGCGGCCCTGGACGACGCCGCATGCACTGGCCCGATCGCCGTTGGTGGTGTCTCGATCGGGGCAGCTGTGGCTGTCACGTGGGCGCTGGCCCATCCCGACCGCACCGTCGCCATCCTGGCCGCGCTGCCGGCCTGGACCGGGGCACCTGGTGCAGCGCCCGCCGCCCATGCGGCTCGCTATACAGCCTCACAGTTACGGCGCGACGGTCTGGCCGCGACGACGACGCAGCTGCGGGCATCCAGTCCACCCTGGTTGGCCGATGAGCTGGCCCGGTCCTGGCGGGTTCAGTGGCCGCAACTACCCGGCGCCATGGAGGAAGCCGCAGCCTTTGTTGCCCCAAGCCGCACTGACCTGCAGCAGCTCAGCGCACCGCTGGGGGTGGCCGCGGCCGTCGATGATCCCATCCACCCGCTGCACGTCGGTGTTGACTGGGCGACCGCCGCTCCGCACGCAGCACTGCGCACAGTCACGCTGGACCAGATCGGCGTAGACCCCGCCGCCCTGGGGGCCGCGTGCCTGGCGGCGCTGGCCGCTATCTAGCGGCCCATCTAGCGGCCAGCGCCGCGTCCTAGCCGCCGGTGGTGCTGCGCAACTGCTGCATCGCCGAGCCCTCGGTACCGCGGCGTGGCTCTGCAGCGCCGGTCTGCTGCTCCGCTTGCGCCTGTCCCCCGCCAGCGGGTGGTTCCCCCAGGGCAGCCGCCTCACGCAGCTGCGCCACCATCGGCTCGGGCAGCTGCACCGGCAATGGGGTCCGTACCGGCAACGGGGTGTCCCCGCGGCGGACCACGGTGTCGGTCAGCGCCTCACGAGCCTCACCGGTGAGCGCGTCAATGGTCTCGGGTGGGCCGTTCGCCACACAGCGGACCATCCACCGGTAACCGTCGACTCCGATGAAGCAGACCACACCCGAGGCGGTGCCGATCACTTCCCGGCCCCATGGGCCGTCCTTGATGGCGACCGCAGCCGAGTCCTTACGCAGCGACTCGGCGAGCTCGCTGGCCACCTCACGCCACAGCCCGGCGGACTTCGGGGCCGCGTAGGCGGCGATGGTGAAGCGCCCGTTCGGAGTGACGACCCAGACCGCGCTGGGAACCCCGTGTTCGGTCAGCTCGACCTGCAGCTGGCCCGCTGCTGGCATGGGAATGAGCACCGAGCCCAAGTCAAGCCGGGCCAGCGCCGCCACCGACGGGTCGTCGAAATCTTCGATGTCGAACGGACCCACCAACTCTGCACCGTCGTCGGCGGCCTGCTCAGCTGCCGTAGGCGCCGCCGCGGCCGGTGGCTCCGGCGTCTCTGGCTCGGGCGTCTCTGGCTCGAGGAAAGTGGCTGCACTGTCCTTCTTGCGTACTCGTTTACCGAATGCCATCGCGAGGGCCGCTCCTCCTCATCGCTTCGCTCTGCATCGTTGCCGGCCTTACAGACTCGCATGACCGCCGGATGAGCCGTGACCACCATTGCCACGGGTTGTCCGGGCCAGCCCGGCCTCGTCGAACGACTCGACTTCAACCAACTCGACCAACTCGACCCGCTGCACCAGCAGCTGGGCGATACGGTCGCCACGACGCACGACGATCGGCGTGGCCGGGTCAAGGTTGATCAACGCGACCTTGATCTCACCACGGTAGCCCGCATCGATGGTGCCGGGACTATTGACGATCGAAAGGCCCACGCGGGAGGCCAAGCCCGACCGGGGATGAACCAGTCCCACCATCCCAAACGGAACGGCGACCGCAACACCCGTTCGCACCAAGGCACGCTGCCCCGGCGCCAGCACAACATCTTCGGCACTATAGAGGTCTAACCCGGCGTCGCCGTCATGAGCGCGGCTGGGCAGCGGAAGCCCGGGATCAAGGCGGACAACAGCCAGACTGGTCGACACGGGGCCACAGACTACTCTTGACTGGATGTCCGGTACGCGCGTCGCGCCGCACAGTGTGCGATATCGCGAACGACTATGGGTGCCCTGGTGGTGGTGGCCGCTGGGCCTCGCTCTGGCGGCGCTGATCGCGTTCGAGGTCAACCTAGGTGTTCGGGCGCTGCCCGACTGGCTCCCGTACGCGACCCTGTTCGCTATCGCGACCGGCGCGCTGTTGTGGCTGGGCCGGGTGGAGATCCGAGTCATTGGCACCGATGCCGGCGTCGAGTTGTGGGCCGGCGCAGCGCATTTGCCCCTCACCGTGGTCTCCCGCTCCGCAGCGATCCCGTGCACGGCGAAGTCCGCTGCGCTGGGCCGCCAACTTGACCCGGCGGCATTCGTGCTCCATCGGGCGTGGGTCGGCCCGATGGTGTTACTAGTCCTCGACGACCCCGAGGACCCGACGCCGTACTGGCTGGTGAGCTGCCGTCACCCCAAGCGGGTGCTGTCGGCACTGCGGAGCTGACCCGTCAGGCCGCGCAGTCGGTACAAATCATCACGCCGTTCTTCTCGCTGGCCAGCCGGCTGCGGTGCTGCACCAGGAAGCAGCTCGAGCAGGTGAACTCGTCCGCCTGCTTCGGGATGACACGCACCGACAGCTCTTCACCAGACAAGTCGGCACCCGGCAGCTCGAACGACTCGGCGGACTCGGACTCGTCCACGTCGACCACGGCCGACGCCGCCTCGTTACGTCGCGCTTTGAGCTCCTCCAGCGAATCCTCCGACACATCGTCGGCCTCGCCGCGCCGTGGAGCGTCATAGTCGGTAGGCATTTTTCCGTCCCCTCGCATGCCCGCATCTGTTCAAGCAACGCTTTGTACCAGCGTCGAACGCATCCACCAAATGATTCGTGCCCGTATCCCGCTCGATTCAACTGTGATTTACATCACACCCAGGGATCCGCCATGGTGATCCGTCCACAACGGCGCCCTTGGCGAGCGGATTAGAGTGCACATGTGGTCGCACAAATCACCGAGGGTACCGCCTTCGACAAGCACGGTCGGCCATTTCGGCGTCGCAATTCCCGGCCCGCCTTGGTGGTGGTGACCCTGCTGGTGGTGGTGACCGCCGGGGTGTGGACAGTTGCCCTGACACGCCACGCAGACGTCCACGAACCCGCAGCCTGCAACCCGCCGCCGCAACCGGCCGAGTCGACAGCACCTGCCCAGCTCGGTGAGCGAGTGTCGCGGACCGATATGACAGATGTCACGCCCGCTCGACTCAGCGATACCAAGGTGCACGTCCTGAACGCCAGCGGCCGGGGCGGTCAAGCCGCCGATATCGCGGGGGCGTTGCAGGATCTGGGCTTCGCCTCACCGAGTGCCGCCAACGATCCGGTCTATGCCGGTACCCGACTGACCTGCCAGGGTCAGATTCGCTTCGGCACCGCGGGGCAGGCCAGTGCGGCCGCGGTGTGGCTGGTGGCGCCTTGTACTGAGCTGTTTCACGACACCCGCGCCGATGACTCCGTCGACCTCGTCCTCGGCACCGACTTCACCACGCTGGCCCACAATGACGACATCGACGCCGTACTCGGGAGCCTGCGCCCTGGCGCCACCCAGCCCACCGATCCCGCACTCGTTGCAAGAATCCACACCAGCAGCTGCTAACCAATTCAGTCCAGGATCGCTTCGAGGGCGTTGAGTCGCTCGAGCACGGCCAACAGCTCGTCGGCGATACCAGGCGCGGCCGCCAGCACCAACCCGGCGCCGCGGGCATCCGCGGCGGGCAACACCACCCGGGCTCCTGCCTCGGCCGCTATCAGCGCGCCG
>NZ_VTZN01000008.1 GCF_008370645.1 Mycobacterium simiae | reverse complement strand
CGAGCGCGGCGCTGCGCGCAGGTTCGGCCGGCTTGTGGCGCCTCATCACCGGGTGACGGAGCAATACGTGGCCGTGTGACACCCTTGCGCGCCGGGCGCTGCGCGTTTGGCGCCCCGAAAAGAGGGTATTCCTGACGGTGCTTCCGGCGCCCGGCCAATCGCAGGCCTCGCGAGCCGACGCCGAACCCGGACTAGGGAGCCTTGGCCAGGTAGTTCTGCAAAGGAGCGATTGTGAAGGATCCGGAAAGCGACCCGGTAGACCATGAACGCACTTTTCGTCAGCATGCTGGCGAGTCACTGAACAAGGGCGCCAATGCGCCCGGCATGGCAGGCGTCGCGGTCGCAGTGGTGGCACTGGTCATCGGCCTGTTTGCGCTGGCGACCGACCAAACGACGGCCGGCTGGATCGCCGTGATCGTGGCGGTCGCCGCGGGTACCGCTGGTTTGGCTTGGCTGAACCACACTCACCGGCGCGTCCGCGATGCGGAACTGGAATGGCACTCGGAGCACTCCGGCAAGCCAGCACCGCCACCAAGCAGCTGAACCGGCGCTTATTGGTCAGCAATGCCGATCACGGCGACAGCTTGCAGCACCACAACGCTGCGCGCATCGATGCTAAGCCGCGCCGCTGCGGGCACCTCCTTCGCCTGGGCCGGGGTGAGCTGGCCGGCTCCGGTATAGACGGCTGTGCGCCACCCACTTCCGAATGTGGCTGGCGGCAGGGTGAACTCGATCGGCTCGTGATGGGCGTTGAAGCAGAGAAAAAACGAGTCGTCGAGCACCTGCTGGCCACGTAGGTCCCGATCCGGAATGCCTTGGCCGTTGAGGAAGACGGCTACCGACTTCGCGAACCTCGCTCCCCAGTCTTCCTCGGTCATCTCGGAGCCATCGGGCGCGAACCAGGCGATGTCAGGCAGGCCATGCTCATCGCGCCGGCCTACCGGCTTGCCGCTGAAGAACCGGCGTCGGCGAAACACCGGGTGGTTGGCGCGCAGCGCCGCCACCGCGCGGGTGAACTCCAGCAGGCCGGTGTCGGCGTTGGCCCAATTGATCCAGGTGAGCTCGTTGTCCTGGCAGTAGCCGTTGTTGTTGCCGTTTTGGGTGCGTCCGAGCTCATCGCCATGGCAGATCATCGGAACGCCCTGCGAGACAAGTAAGGTCGTGAGGAAGTTGCGCTGCTGGCGGCCACGCAGCTCGGTGACGCCCGGGTCGTCGGTCGGCCCCTCTGCGCCGCAGTTCCATGACCGGTTGTGACTTTCGCCGTCGTTGTTGTCCTCACCGTTGGCCTCGTTGTGCTTGTCGTTGTAGGACACCAAGTCGCGCAGCGTGAATCCGTCGTGGGCGGTGACGAAGTTAATCGAAGCTACCGGCCGCCGCGACGTGCTCTCATAAAGATCTGCCGATCCAGACAGTCGGTAAGCGAACTCGTCCAGGGTGGCGGGCTCCCCACGCCAGAAATCGCGGACGGTGTCGCGGTACTTCCCGTTCCACTCCGTCCACTGCGGTGGGAAATTGCCCACCTGATAACCGCCGGGCCCGACGTCCCAGGGCTCAGCGATGAGCTTCACCTGGCTGACGGTCGGATCCTGTTGCACCAGCTCGAAAAATGTTGCGAGCCGGTCAACTTCGTAAAATTCGCGGGCCAACGTCGCGGCCAAGTCGAACCGGAAGCCGTCGATGTGCAGCTCGGTCACCCAGTAGCGCAGCGAGTCCATGATCAACTGCAGCGAGTGCGGATGACCGACGTTGAGGCTGTTGCCGGTGCCGGTGTGATCCAGGTAGTAGCGCTTGTCGTCATCGACCAACCGGTAATAGGCAGCGTTGTCGATGCCGCGCATCGATAGCGTCGGGCCCAGGTGATTGCCCTCGGCGGTGTGGTTGTAGACCACATCGAGGATCACCTCAATGCCCGCCTCGTGTAGCGAGCGCACCATCGCCTTGAACTCCTGCACCTGACCCCCCGCTGACGGGGCGCTGGAATATTTTGGGTCGGGCGCAAAAAACGAGATTGTGTGGTAACCCCAGTAGTTGGAGAGGCCCTTGTCGATCAGATTGGAGTCGTTGGCGAAGTGGTGCACCGGCATCAATTCGATCGCGGTAATACCGATGCTGGTGAGGTGCTCGATCATCGCCGGGTGCGCCACGCCGGCATAGGTACCGCGGAGATGTTCCGGTATCCCGGGGTGGGTTCGGGTCAGGCCTTTGACGTGCGCCTCGTAGATAACCGTGTCGGCGTATTGGTGCTTCGGCGGGCGGTCATTGCCCCAGTCGAAGTAGGGATTGATCACCACCGCCTTGGGCATGCTGGCCGCCGAATCGTCGTCGTTGCGGCTGTCGGGGTCACCGAAGGCGTAGCCAAACAGGGACTGGTTCCACGCGAATGTGCCGTCGATGGCTTTTGAATAGGGATCCAACAGCAGCTTGTTCGGGTTGCAACGGTGGCCGGTGTGGGGCTCGTAGGGACCGTGAACGCGATAACCGTAGCGCTGACCGGGTCCGATGGTCGGTACGTAAGCGTGCCAGACATAGGCGTCGACCTCGGGCGGCGTGATCCGGGTCTCGGCGCCGTCGGCGTCGAACAAGCAGAGCTCGACGCGCTCGGCGACTTCGCTGAACAGGGCGAAGTTGGTTCCCGCGCCGTCGTACGTCGCGCCCAGCGGATAGGAACGGCCCGGCCAAACTTCGGGTCGGGGCGGCGGGGCGAGGGCGGGGGCGCTGGTCATGGCGCTGGGGATACCCGATCGGCGCAGCGGTCAAACCCACTCGCGTTCGCCGCCCACTACGCGCGCTGCAGTCGAGACATGTTGGGAGACAGGCAGTTAGCGCAGCAGCCGACATCTTGGCCGAGGAGGCGGCCGGCAATCGCCCGGGCGAGCGCAAGCCGGCTGTTGAACAAATTCACTGATTTATCTAGTCATTGTACAAATTATCTGTTATGTTCAACCCCGTCCGTCTATGGAGTGGCGGTGCGCTAGTCGAGAAGGGAGCACCATGGCGACCAGAGCATTGGATGTAACGACGAAGCCTCACATTCCGGTCGAGCGATGGCGTGACCGGAAGCGGTACCTCTGGCTGGTGGGCTTGGTCTTGCCGACGGCTTTACCAGCAAGCCTTGCGCTGGCCTGGGTGTTCGGCAGGCTCGACTGGACCGCTGCCACGCCGGTGCTGTGGTGGATCGGCCCCATCTTGCTGTATGTGCTGTTGCCGATCCTGGACATGCTCTTGGGCCCCGACGGCCAAAACCCTCCCGAAGAGGTGATGGAGCGCCTCGAAAACGACAAGTACTACCGCTACTGCACCTACGCGTTCATCCCGTCTCAGATGATCAGCCTGGTGGCGGCCTGCTACCTGTGGACGGCCAGCGACCTGAGCTGGCTTGGCCTCGACGGAGGGCTGGGCCTGATTTCCAAGATCGGCCTGACGATGACTATCGGCGTCGTCGGTGGAGTGGGCATCAACACCGCGCACGAGTTGGGCCATAAGCGCGAGAACCTGGAGCGCTGGCTATCCAAGATCACACTGGCCCAGACCCTCTACGGGCACTTCTACATCGAGCACAACCGTGGCCACCACGTCCGCGTCTCAACTCCAGAAGACCCGGCTAGCGCACGCTTTGGCGAGAGCTTCTGGATGTTCTTGCCGCGTAGCATGTTCGGCTCGCTCAAGTCGGCCTGGGAGCTGGAGAAAGCCCGCATGCAGCGGATCAACAAGCCCACCTGCAGCATTCACAACGACGTGCTCAACGCTTGGGTCATGTCGGTCGTTCTGTTCGGCGCGCTCACCGCCGTCTTCGGGTGGCAGGTGCTGCCATTCCTGGTGATCCAAGCGCTGTATGGCGCCTCGCTGTTGGAGTCGGTCAACTACCTCGAACACTACGGTCTACTGCGGCAACGGAATGCTTCCGGACGCTATGAGCGTTGCGCCCCGGTGCACAGCTGGAACTCCGACCACATCATGACCAATATCTTCCTCTACCACCTACAGCGGCACAGCGACCACCACGCCAACCCGCTACGCCGCTACCAGACCCTGCGCAGCATGGCTGGCGCTCCCAACCTGCCCAGCGGATACGCCACCCTGATCACCCTGACCTACCTCCCCCCGCTGTGGCGAAAGGTGATGGACCGCCGCGTGATCGAGCACTACGGCGGTGACATCACCAAGGTGAACATCGACCCGCGCAAGCGCGCAAAGGTCCTCGCCCGCTATGGGGCGCAATGATGGCCGCCTACCAGTGCCCGGTGTGCGACTATGTCTATGACGAAGTCATAGGGGCCTCTCGCGAGGGGTACCCTGGGGGAACCAAGTGGGACGACATCGACGACGACTGGAACTGCCCGGACTGCGGGGTCCGCGAGAAGGTCGATTTCAACCCAAAGGAGGCTTGAGATGTCAACCGATTTCAAGCTGTATCGCTGCATACAGTGCGGATTCGAGTACGACGAGGCACAAGGGTGGCCGGAAGACGGCATAGCTCCGGGAACCCGGTGGGACGACATTCCCGACGACTGGAGTTGCCCGGATTGCGGGGCCGCCAAGTCCGACTTCGAAATGGTCGAAGTCAGCCGAGCCTAACGCCTTCACCTAACAGCGGACGGCTGGATCGTCAGAGCTTCATTGCGCGCAACGATATTCGAGCCACCATGGCGCACCTCGTCGACCACCTCGCCCAACGGGGGGCGGGGCCAACCGGTCCTTTGCCGCACCATCACCGGAAGCACTGTCAATGCCCACTAACCTCAGCTACATGGCCGAGCCCGAGCCCTCGCGAAGCCGCAACCCGTATCAGAACACCGCTGTGAGTCTGATGCACAACGGGGTGCTGGACGCACTGCACGGCTTGCTGCTCACCCGCAAATGGACGTCCATCACGATGGCCGACGTCGCATCGGCGGCCGGCGTCAGCCGGGGCACCATCTACAACGAGTTCCAGTCGCGAAGCGGTCTCGCTCGCAGCTACGCCCTGCGCCTGACCGACACCATCGTCACCGGAATGCGCACGGCCATCAACGAACACCACGGCGATGGCTACGCTGCCATGCGCACGGTATTCCGCGACTTCTTCGACCGCGTCCAACACGACCCACTCGCCCAGGTATTGCGCACCGAGGACGCTCCCAACGACATTCTCCGGTTGATCACGGTCGAAAGTCAGTTTTTGGTCGACCATGCCTCCCAACACCTGTCGCAGACCTTCCAGAACAGCTGGGTGAACGCCGACGAATACGACGCGGAAGTCATGGGCAGGGCTGTTGTCCGGGCCGCGTTGAGCTTTCTCGCCCTGCCTCCCCGCGACGCCGACCAAGCCGCAAAAGGCATGGCACGTCTGCTCGCGCCGTTCATCGAATCGATCGGAAGATAACGCCCAGTCCCCGCTACCGTGTGAGACATGAAATATCTCGACGTCGAGCGCATCGGAAAAGTCAGCCGGATCGGCCTGGGTACCTGGCAGTTCGGCTCGCGCGAATGGGGGTACGGGGACCGCTACGCCGCCGGCGCCGCCCGCGACATCGTGCAGCGTGCCCTCGCCTTGGGGGTCACCCTCTTCGATACCGCTGAGGTGTATGGGCTCGGCAAGAGCGAGCGGATCCTCGGCGAGGCGCTCGGCGACCAGCGCGACCAGGTGGTGGTGGCCAGCAAGATTTTCCCGGTCGCGCCGTTTCCGGCCGTGATCAAGCAGCGCGAACGGGCCAGTGCCCGGCGGCTGCAGTTGGACCGTATCCCCCTCTACCAGGTCCATCAGCCCAATCCGGTGGTCCCAGACTCGGTGATCATGCCGGGCATGCGGCAGCTCCTCGACAACGGCAAGATCGGTGCGGCCGGCGTCTCCAACTACTCGCTGGCGAGATGGCGCAAGGCCGACGCTGCGCTGGGGCGCCCGGTGATCAGCAACCAGGTGCATTTCTCTCTCGCCCACCCTGGCGCGCTGGATTACTTGGTTCCCTTCGCTGAACGGGAAAACCGCATCGTCATCGCCTACAGCCCGCTCGCGCAGGGGCTGCTGGGCGGCAAGTACGGCGTCGACAACCGACCCGGTGGAGTCCGCGCCGCCAATCCGCTGTTTGGCACCGAGAATTTGCGCCGGATCGAGCCGCTGCTGCAGACGCTTCGCACCGTCGCCGCAGCAGTCGACGCCAAGCCGGCGCAGGTAGCGCTGGCCTGGCTAATCAGCCTGCCCGGCGTGGTCGCGATACCGGGAGCGTCCAGTGTCGAGCAGCTCGAATTCAACGTCGCAGCAGCTGATCTCGATCTCAGCGCGGAGTCCCGCGATGCACTGACCAACGCGGCCCGGGCATTTCACCCGACGTCGGTAAGGCGCTTCCTCAGCGATATGGTGCGCGAGCGGCTGGAACGCCGTTAAGGCGGTTTCGTCACCGACATCAGCAGCGCCCCTGGGCTGCGAAATCGCTTCTGTCACAGCAGTTTCTGGATCGAACCGGCAGAGTGTGGCGTCCCCTGTACGGCTATATCGTGCGCGTCAGGCGATCGGCCAGCAGCTCAGCGAACCGCGCCGGGTCCTCCGGTGTTCCGCCTTCAGCCAGAAGCGCAGTGCCGTAGAGCAATTCGGCGGTCTCCGGCACGGAAGGATCGTCGCCGCGGTCGTGGTGTGCTTGGCGCAGACCGATTACCAGCGGGTGATTGGGGTTGAGTTCCAGAATCCGCTTGCCCACCGGGACCTCCTGCCCAGACGCCCGGTAGATGCGGGCCAGCGCCGGCGTCATCCCGAAAGCGTCGGTGATCAGACAGGCCGGCGACTCGGTCAAGCGGGTGGACAGCCGCACTTCCTTGACGTGGTCGCTCAACGTCTCCTTCAGCCAGGCCAGTAGGTCGGCGAACTCCTTCTGCTGCTCTTCGCGCTCGGCCTCGCTCGTGTCCTCGTCGGAGTCCAGATCCACCTCGCCCTTGGCGACCGACTGCAGCGGTTTGCCGTCGAACTCGTGGACTGCTCCCACCCACACTTCGTCGACCGGGTCGGTGAGCAGCAGCACCTCGTAGCCCTTGGCTTTGAATGCCTCGAGGTGCGGCGACTTCAGGATCTGCTGACGCGACTCCCCCGTGGCGTAGAAAATCTGCTTCTGCCCCTCCTTCATGCGCTGCACATACTCGTCCAGTGTGGTGGCCTCTTCTTCGCTGCGGGTTGAGGCGAACGATGATATTTGCAGCAACGTTTCCCGGTTGTCGAAGTCCGACAGCAGGCCCTCCTTGACGACCTTGCCGAATTGGGTCCAGAAAGTGCGGTAGTCCTCCGGGCGCTCGGTTTGCAGGTCCTTGATGGTGGACAGGACCTTCTTGGTCAAGCGGCGACGGATGGCGTTGATCTGGCGATCTTGCTGCAGGATCTCGCGAGATACGTTGAGCGACATATCCTGTGCGTCGACAACGCCCTTGACGAAGCGCAGGTACTCGGGCATCAGCTGGTCGCAGTCACCCATGATGAACACGCGCTTGACATATAGCTGGATCCCGATACTGGCGTCCCGGTTGAACAGGTCGAACGGGGCGTGCTTCGGGATGAAAAGCAAAGCTTGGTACTCGAAGGTGCCCTCGGCCTTCATCGCAATGACCTCTAATGGGTCGTCCCAGGCATGCGCGATGTGCTTGTAGAACTCCTTATACTCCTCCTCAGAGACCTCGTCTTTGGGCTTAGCCCATAGCGCCTTCATGGAGTTGAGGGTCTCGGTTTCGATGGTGACGGTCTCTTCGCCACCTTCCTCTCCCTCCTCCGCGGCCGCCGGGGTGCGTTTCTCGACCTCCATGCGGATCGGCCAGGCAATGAAGTCGGAGTACTTCTTGACCAGGCTCCTGATCTTCCACTCCGAGGTGTAGTCATAGAGCTCGTTTTCGGCGTCTTCCGGCTTGAGGTGCAGCGTCACCGACGTACCCTGTGGCGCGCCCTCCACGGATTCGATGGTGTAGGTGCCCTCGCCGCTCGACTCCCATCTCGTGGCCTCGCTTTCACCGGCCTTGCGGGTAAGCAGCTCGACTTTGTCAGCCACCATGAACGACGAGTAGAACCCGATCCCGAATTGGCCGATCAGCTCATCGGAGGCCGCTTCGTTCTTGGCCTCCCGCAGCTGCGCCCGCAGCTCCGCGGTACCAGACTTGGCCAGCGTGCCGATCAGATCGACGACCTCCTCGCGGGTCATACCGATGCCGTTGTCCCGAACGGTGAGAGTCCTTGCACCTTTGTCTGCGTCGATCTGGATGTGCAGATCAGAGGTATCAACATGGAGGTCCTTATTGCGGAGCGCCTCAAGTCGCACCTTGTCCAGTGCGTCGGAGGCGTTGGAGATCAACTCCCGCAGAAACGAATCCTTGTTGGAATAGACGGAGTGGATCATCAGATCCAACAGCTGCCGGGCCTCCGCCTGGAACTCCAGCTGCTCGACATGCGCGTTCATGACATTCCTTCCGACGAGATCGCGTCTCGAATCTAGCGAGCGCCGAATCGCCGGTGAGCTGGGGGTGGTCCCCCAGTCGTTAGCGCCGCATCCGGCGAGCTACCTCGCCGTACCGCTCGAGACGCTCCGGGTCGGTTCGGGCGTTGTAGAAGACAAGGCGCTCGGTGATTGCGTCGTACTTCTTGGCCAACGCGTCAGCCAACCCGTCCCAGGTCGACTCGGTGGCGAAGGCGGCGACGTGCTCGTCGGTGATCTGGGCCGCCATGCCGGCGAAGTCGCCGGCCTTCTGCTGCTGCCGAACGCGGGCCGTCGTACCCTCAAACCCGGCCTCGTCCAAGATAAAGGCGTAGTTGGGCGTGCTGCTGTAGAACGCGATGCTGGCCCGCACGCTTTCACGTTCCTTGGCCCGTTCTTCGTCGCTATCGCCCACGATGGTCATCACCGGCACGATCAAGGCGATGTCCGAGGATGAGCGGCCCGCTTTTTCCGCGCCCGCGGCGACGTTCGGTAACACGTGCCGGGCGATGTAGCCGGGCTCGCCGATCGGATGGATGTGGACGCCGTCGGCCACTTCGCCGGCCATCCGCAGCATCCAGGGATTCACCGCTGAAATATCGACTTTGGGATCAGGGACGTCGATGGGGCCCGGGCTCCACTGCGGAGTGATGAAGTCGAGGTTATAGAACTCGCCATGGTGATCAAGGGTCCCGGTGCGGAAGGCCGAGAAACATGCCTTGACCGCGAGCACATAGTCGCGCAACCGCGGGCCAGGCCGTTCGAACGTCACCCCATAGCGCCGCACGACGTGAGTGCGCACCTGCGTTCCCAGCCCCAGCCGGAACCTGCCGCCGGTTGCTTCCTGAAGCTCCCAGGCAGTGACCGCCGTGACGAATGGACTGCGTGGGAAGGCCACCGCAACGCCAGTGGACAAGTCGAGACCGGGAGCTGCTTGCGAAGCCACGGCGGCGTTGAGATAGGCGGTTCGGCCCGCTTCCGTGAACAACAGGCCGGAAAACCCGGCCGACTGAGCCTGCCGGGCGATGGCACCGATTTCACCTAGCGGTGCGGGAAAAGTCATCGCGTCGATGTGCATGAGACAGGAGCCTACGTTTCGACAATGACTGGCTGGCAGGAGCCAGTGCGCGCGGTGCCAGCGGAAAATATTGTCGACTCCCCATGCGCGGGCGCGGGTGGCATTACCGTGCTCCCATGACGTTCCAGCAACCGCCGTACCCCCCGCCCGCCCAGCCGCCCGAGCAGGGACCTTACGGTCCACCCGGCTACCCCGGCGGCTACCCGCCGCCGCCCAGTCCGTACGGTCAGGCCCATCCTCCGCCTCCGGCGTCGCTGGGCACCAATGGCTTTGCGATCGCGTCGCTGATCTTTGGAGTTCTCGGTGGCGTGCTGTTGAGCGTGATCTTCGGCATCATTGCGCTCACCCAAATCAAGCGGCGGGGCCAAAGTGGACGCGGCATGGCTATCGCAGGTCTGGTGCTATCCGCGGCGTGGACGCTAGTTATCGTGGCGGCGATTGTCGTGGCCGTGGTAGCCGACGATGGCTCGGTGCGCGCGACCAGCCTCAGTGTCGGTGACTGCATCGAATCGATTCCGGGTGACAACGCGCGGGTGCTCACGCTTCCCAAGGTGGCCTGCGCCAAACCACACGAAGGTGAGGTGTACGCGCAGTTCCGGGTGACCACAAGTAATTTCCCGGGGCAGTCGACCCTGGAAAGCGACTATCGGGAGAGGTGTCTGGCGGCGTTCGCCGCCTATGCTCCCAAGGCCGCGGACGACGAAGGCTACGAGAGCTACGTGCTGTACCCGACCCAGGAGACCTGGGACCAGGGCGACCGGGAGGTGGTGTGCATCGCCACCACCAAGCAGCAGCGGACGGGGTCGATTAAGGGGTAAGTGCCTCGCCGTCGACATGCGACCAGGAGCTATCGCTGTGCCTCAAGCTGTGCTTATTGGCGACGACTAGCGCACAGACTAAAGTCATTGCGCGGCAAGGCAATAGCGATCAGCACTCGAAACACTCATCGCGGTGTGCCAGGTTAGCTCGGTTGATACCATTGGCACGCAGCACTAATCGGCGACGCAGGGTACTGCCAGCAGCGTTGCGTTGCTGGCCGCCCCGGGCGAGGTGCAATCCGGCACCCGATGGACTGGTGTCCGCGCTGCCTGTGGCAGGCGGAGGTCTATCCCCCCAGCGCGCTCCTCGTACACCACGTCGATAGTGCACCACGCGCATTGTGCAATCGATCAAAGCTCAACGCGGGTGATTGAAAGTCGGGACACTTTATGGCAGCCTGCCGTGATTAGATCGTTATATCAGCGAGATAGGAGTGTAATTAAGTCTGTTATAAGACAGTAATAAGAACTAAATAAGTTCGTGATCGGAGGAGTGATTCGTCATGTCATATCTGATTGCAACACCGGAAGCGCTGGCCGCGGCGGCGACAGAGGTCGTCAGGACTGGCTCGACGCTCAGCGCCGCGAACAGCGCGGCGGCCGCCCCAACGACTCGGATCTTGGCGGCCGCAGCCGATGAGGTCTCGGCGGCTATCACCGCCCTGTTCAATGCCCACGCTCGGGAGTATCAAGTACTGACCGCTGAAGCGGCGGCGTTTCAAGCTCGGTTTACGCAGGCCTTGACGGCGGGTGCGCAGTGGTATGCGAGCACCGAAGCAGCAAACATCCTGCCGTTGCGGGGCGTCGTACAGAATGCGCTTGGTCTTGTTGATGCGGCCAGCGGACGCAACGGCACTGGCGTCTCGAGAACCACCTCGAATTCAACGGACCCGGCGGGTACGGCCGGCACTAGCACCTCCGCCGCCGCAACATCAGCCAGCGCAAAATCCGCCGCGCCTACCGCCGAAGCGGCAGCGCCCGCCGCCAGCACTGCACCGGTCGCTACCAGCGCGGCGGCCGTCAACTCGACTTCCGGCACCGCGGCAACCACACTGGCTAGCGACACCGCCACCGCCGCGACTTCGCTCGCAGCGCCCGCTCTCAATGCGGCAACATCCGCTGCCGGTGCGGGCGGCAGCCAACTTTCGGCGACGTATGCGACCACCTCGCAGTGGAATAACGGCTTCGTTGCCAATTACACAATCACGAATACCGGCCTGACTCCGCTGAGCAACTGGCAGCTCCAATTTGATCTGCCGGCAAACGAGTCCATCACGAATCTGTGGAACGGACAAGTTGCCCACTCCGGCACCCAGTACACCGTGACTCCGGCTAGCTATAACAGCACGATTGCACCGGGCAGTTCGGTGACCGTCGGCTTCCAGGCCGCTCAAGCCGGCGCTTACGCCCCACCGACCAATGTGCTCGTCAACGGACAACCAGTCACTGGGAGCACGACCCCACCCGTCACAACTCCACCCGTGACCACCCCACCGGTCCCGACACCGCCGGTGACCACCCCGCCGGTCACGACACCACCCGTCAGTACCGGCGGCGGCTTGGCGGCGAGCTTCGCTCCGACGTCGCAATGGAACAGCGGCTTCACCGGCAATTACACAATCACCAATTCCGGCGCAACTCCGGTGAGCAACTGGCAGCTCCAATTTGACTTGCCGGCAAGCCAATCCATCACGAATCTGTGGAACGGGCAGGTTACCCACTCCGGCACCCAGTACACCGTGACCCCGGCGAGCTATAACAGCACGATTGCCCCCGGCAGCTCGGTCACCGTCGGCTTCCAGGGCGCCCAGACCGGTACCTACTCGCCACCGACCAACCTGCTGATCAACGGGCAACCCGTCACCGGCGGCCCGACCCCACCAGTGACCACCCCGGCGGTTTCCACCCCACCGCCAACGACTCCTCCGACCGGCACGCTGATCACGGCCCAATACGGAACGACAACGATCAACGGTGGATATGTCGTGCAAAACAACGCCTGGAATAACCCTGGTGGGCAGGCTATTACCGCCACCCCTAATGGGTTTACCATCACCACCTCGAACGGATCGGCCCCCACCAACGGCGCCCCGCTGGGCTATCCCTCGGTCTACACGGGCTGGCATTACGGCACCGGCTCCATCGGCACCAACCTGCCACTGCAGCTCGGCCAGATCCAGACCGCGACCAGCAGCATCAGCTACAACTATCCCAGCAGCGGCGTTTACAACGCCTCCTATGACATCTGGCTCAACCCGACACCCATCACCACCGGTGTCAACCAGCAAGAGATCATGATCTGGTTCAACCACCAGGGCCCGATCCAGCCGGTGGGCACGATGATCGGCAACACCACCATCGACGGTCAGAACTTTGCGGTGTGGAAAGGCAGCAACGGCTTAAACAACGTGGTCTCCTATGTTGCGCCCACGCCGATAACCTCTTGGGACAATTTCAATGTCATGAGTTTCATTGACAACACTCAAACCCTGGAGCCGATATCCGACTCGTGGTACCTCACCAGCATCCAAGCCGGTTTCGAACCGTGGAGCGGCAGCGTCGGCGCGGGAGTCAACTCCTTCTCGGCCAACGTCAAGTAGTCACGTCCACTGCGCGCTCGTTTCGGGTCGGGCACCCTGTGCGTTCCACCTCTGTGCGCCAGGCTATTTCGCGCAGACGACGCGCCCGTAGGGTTCAAGACCGTCGGGAGTTGTGCGTCGCGCTACCAGTAGTGCACGCGCGACGGCGGAGCCAGATCATCGAAAGCGGTCGTGTCGCCGTTGCACCAACGACCAAGCGCAACGCGGAGGTCCTGACGGTCGCGATGCCGCTGACTGCGGTTCTCCTGACGATGCTGTGGGCCACAGTGGCATACCCAACAGGAGCAGACGTTGATGCCGGTGAAGCGGAGCCCCAGTGACACCTGGTAGCCGGCAACCAGCCCTCCCGTTTCGCCGGCGGTAGGTCAGGGAGATCGCACTCAGCGTGATCGGCTGAGTGCTGCGCCTCGGCGGCGACATCGCCACGAGTGAGCTGAACCCAGAAGGGACTATGGGCATCGGTACGAGACAAGGCAGCGCCTCCAAGGGATTGAGCGCCCCTGCCCGCTACCCCCGGATGAGGACGGACAGGGGCTAGCCTGGGCCAGCACACACCGCACCGACATCAACGACCTCACTCCGCCTTTTGGGGGCCTGCGGGGTGCCCGCGATCCAGGTGGGCCGGGGGTAGCCATTCGGTGTCACCGTGGGCGTTTTTGCGGGTGGTCCAGCCTTTCTCGACGAGTCGGTTGTCGACTGGCCCCGGGCCGGGCGGCGTTGCCGCGACCGTCATGCGCAAACTAGCTGCGGTTCCTCGACAGCAGCAGATGGGCGGATGCGAGCATGTCTGACAGTGTTGAGATAGCGCGCAACGATTGCGTCAGCATGGGCGTCGAACAGGCGCGTGTGTCCGGGAAGTGTTGCTCGTCAGGCGAATACGCCTGTACTGTGGTCACGTCAACCGGGTTCGTCGTCGTCGTTGTTGTGGTGGCGGAATCGTTCCGGGTGATGGTACGGGTTGGTGCGGGGTTAGCTCGGAGATGACTTAACCGTCGTTGTCGCCTGACGATGCTGGGGTGTCACGTGGTGGACTTGGCTGTGGTAGGCCGGCGCGTCACAGCCCGGCTTCGTGCACCCGCGATCTTTGGCGTAGAGCATGATGCGCTGGGCTGGGCAGGCCAGCCGCTTGGCGTGGTACAACGCCAGGGGTTTGCCGTCATCAAACAATGCCAGGTAGGTCCAGGTCGGCATCCAGCGCAGCGAAGACCTCGACGATCTCCTCGCGACTGCTCGAACCCATACCTGAAATTCTACGAAGGGCCACCGACAAGAATCCCCGCGCTGTGACCACTGAAGCCACAGTGGCACAAGAGATTACAGCGACCTAGCGGCCCAGCGCTGCGAGTCCTCAGCACGGGGGCCGAGCCAAGGTCACTGTAAGCATGTAGTTTCGGCGGCCACCGATCCGCGAGTGCGATTTCGCGAGCGATCTGCATGGTCCCGGTCACCATCGACCAATCGTCACACCACAGCCAAGCCGCCATGCTGGCCCTCTGCTCCGGCACGGCGACGGCGGCGCGGCACGCGGGAGATCACCGATTTCCCGCACCTCTGTCAACGTCTTTGCCGTTCATGTTGCGGCGGCACAGGACACTGCATGCCGGTCGAACCGCATGAGCCCGCCCGGTTTACATCATGTGGCAGCTGACGCAGCCCTACTCTGAGGCGGCTGAGGCGACATTCCCACCGCCGGCATCTGATGCGGACACGACACCGGCCGATGCGACCGATCCACCGACCCCTCCAGGCGCTCGACCTCATACCGAGCCAACCAGGCCGGCAGCGTTTGCCGCGACACCCCCGTCTTCTCGGCCGCCTGGCTAATCGACAACCCATCGGCAATAACTAACATCACGGTTAACTCCCTCATTTAGGGAGTGTCAAGGATCAACCGAAACAACTGTCAAGCATTAGCCGAAACACTGTCAGGCATCACCCGACGTAGAAATGTCAAGCATCACCCGAGCTCATACACCTCTCTTGTTATGTGTGGGGCGGGCGGGGCTCGAACCCGCGACCAACGGATTATGAGTCCGCGGCTCTAACCAACTGAGCTACCGCCCCTTGTACTAACTAGCTGCAGATATGTTCTCCACCGTGACTGAATCAGCGTCGGAATACCGCAGTGATACCGCAGCACTCTTGATGGCCTGCCCGAGCGCAGCTGCCGCGCCCGCCAAGTCGTCGCTGAGCAGGTGGCCATAACGGTCCAAGGTCATGGCCGCTGTCGCGTGTCCGAGAAGCCTCTGCACGACCTTGACATTAGCGCCCGCGCTGATCGCGAGCGATGCCGTGGTGTGCCTCAGCCCGTGCGGGACCAAGTCGGTGATGCCAACCGCCTTGCATCCCTTGTCGAAGGCTCTCCGGTACTCCTCGATGGGCAGGTGTTCGCCGCGATGGCTCGGGAACACGAGGGCATTGGGCTCGATTGATAGCTCATCCCGCAGCCGCTCCCATACCGGCTCAGGGATAGGCACGTGGCGCGCCCGGTTCGTCTTCGTCGTCGTCTCGACAATCCCGCTGCCGGTCACATACGCAGCCGATGAACGGATCGTCAACTGCAGGTCCCCCACGTGCTCGCGACGCAGCGCCGCTGCCTCACCGAAGCGGAGTCCGCAGTAGCCGAGAACCAGGGCCAGCGTCTCGAATCGCTCCGTAGCCCTGGCGAGCTGGAGAAGCTCGGCATGGGTCAGGTAGCGCCGCTCCCGCTCGGTCGCGGTCGGCAAGTCTTCGGTCCGCTTGATCTCGCCAGCCACATTCTTGGCGATCTTGCCCGTGCGTTGCGCGTACTTGAGCACTGCGCCCACGAGCTGGTGGGCCTGAGTGATACGACTGGCCGACAATGCGGTACCGCGCTGTGAGCCGTCCACAGCCAAACCGCCGAGCCGCGTTGAGTACGCTTGGTAGTCAATCTGTTTGAGCGGGACCTCACCCCACTTTGGCAGCACGAGCGTATCCAAGATGGACCGGTATCCCGCGACAGTCTTGGGCTTTCGATGACCCTTAGTGGCAAACCACTGTTCAGCGACTGATCCAAACGTCTCAGCGCTCTTGCGGGGGTCGACGTACTCCCCCCGCTGAATGTCCGCCGTCAGACCGTCCAGATAAGCCTGAGCGTCCGGTCTGCGCTCGAAGACTCTTGTGTGTTCCCTGCCGCTGTCATCAACCCAGCGCACGCGCCACCGCGTGACCTTTCCGTAGACGGCGGAGCGTTCCTTGCGAACCCGTCCATCAGAGCTCTTGACCTTCTTGTGCCACCGGTCGTCAATGCCGGCTCGCTGGTGCCTGGTCGTCACGGGCACGATAGTACCGCAACAATCCGTGGTACGAATCCGTTACTCACCCCACTCCCCCGCGCTCGGTCTTGGCGGCTTCCGCCTCTAACCACGCATCCAGGTCGGCGATATCGTAAAACGTGTGTCGGCCAAGGCGATAGCTGCGCGGACCCGTGCCCAGGTAACGCCAGTACCTCAGCGTCGACTCAGGTAAGCCACCCAGGTACTCGGCTGCGGCCTTGGTGCCCAGCCGAACCACAGATGTTGCGGTCATCGCTCTACTTCCTGTCGTCGCTCAATGCGCTTATGGCCCAATCGCTTTGGCAGTCCCAGAGCCAACCGCAAAATCCTCCCCATTGACAGCCCGATAACCATTTGCCCGATGGCATCCAACAACCGAAGAACGCCGAGAAGTCGACGCCCGGATCCCAATGTTTGCCGTAGAAGGAAAGTAGAACGGCGGTCACACGCGGGCTGATTCGAGCCAGTCGTTCACGTCGCGCCGCGTCCAGCGCCGATGCCGTCCGCTGAGGCGCACATGATGGGGTCCCGGTGCGTCAATTCCGCGCTCTCGCTTTGCAGCCCAGTCGTGCAGGGTCGACACTGGCACACCGGTGATCTCCCGCACCTGGATGGCGGTAAGGATCTCCGCGTGGTTTTCGTTGTCTTCCGTCATGATCGGATCCTTCTCCCCATCTCCCGGGGCTCGAAAAACTCGATGAGCGGATCATCAACTACAGCGCGGTGCTTTGGCCACCAGTAGCGGCGACTTCACCATAAATCGACACCCGCCGTTGAATTGCGCCGTAGATCGCCACGGCGAAATCCGACGGTCTCCGTTGCGCCGGGGCCCACTCGCCAACGGCCTGGAGGAGAGAAGGCAGGCAGGGGTATTATTCGAACGTTACGAAAGTCAGTTTGATTCATTCGGATGTATCGAGGAGGTGCGGTATGGGTGCTCAGGGCATCGAGTCGACGACGTTTGTGCCCGAGCGGACAGTGGACCTGGCGCCGGTGCTGAGCTTCCTGTCGGCCCATGAGCGGCAGCGCGGCCGCATGGTGGCCCCCAGCTACGCGCTGGTGGGCGCCGACGAGCACGACCGCGTCGAGCTGCCGCGAGAGGTTCATCAAGCGCTAATGCAGGTGGTGACAGCGCTGCACGCCGGCAAGGCGGTGACCATCGCGCCGCAGAGCATGACGCTGACCACCCAGCAGGCCGCCGACCTTCTCGGGGTGAGTCGTCCCACCGTGGTGCGTCTGATCAAGAGCGGCGAGCTGGCCGCCGAGCGCATCGGGAATCGCCACCGGCTCGTGCTCGACGACGTGTTGGCCTACCGGGAGGCCCGCCGGCAGCGCCAGTACGACGCGCTTGCCGAGACCGCGATGGACATCGACGCCGACGAGGATCCCGAGGTGATTTACGAGCGGTTGCGTGAGGCGCGGCGTGTTGTCGCCGCGCGCCGTAGAACTGAGCGGCGGCGCGCCTGAGACCATCGCTGCATGCTCGCAGCGATGCTCGACACGTCGGTGCTGTGGCCAAGCCGGCAGCGCGACTTTTTGTTGTCGTTGGCGGTGGAGGGTTTGTACCGACCGCTGTGGTCGACGGTGATCATGGAGGAGCTCGAGTACCACCAAACGCGGAAGCTTCGCCGCCGCGGCGTAGCCGGGGATGTCGCCGCGCAGCAAGCCCGCCGGCTGATCGACCAAATGCGGCTGGTGTTCAACGACGCCATGGTGGTGGGCTGGGAGTCGTTGGAGGGCAGTTTCAACCTTCCGGATCCCGATGACGAGCATGTGGTGGCGGCTGCAGTCCTCGGCGGCGCCGCCGCTATCGTCACGCACAACCTCAGGGACTTTCCACGCGCGAAGGTCCCGGCCCACATCGACGTGGTTTCACCGACCGTGTTCGCGGCCGACATCGTATCGGTCTCACCAGATCTGGCGCTGCGCGCCGTGACCGCGATGGCGGCACGCTATCGCTCCCCGGAACGATCCGTCGATGAAGTCCTGGACGAGCTGGCGACTCGCCACGCGATGGATGAGGCTGTCGAGACCATTCGGGCCGTCATGTGAGCGCCCGCCCGGACGCGCCGAGCACGACCCGCTCAAGACGGCAATCTGAGTTCAGTTCCGTTGGCCATCTGCACCGCCACTCCCACGTTTCCAAAACGCCCTGTGATTCAGTAACATTCATCCAGTTGGTCCAGTTCGTCTACCCTTTGCTACCACCGCGGCACCCTACGTCAAGCCCGCCAGCAATTTTCCCAGCGAATTAGCTTCTCGTGGTGGCACATTTGCACAAGGATGTGCGAGATTGCTGCTGGCACACGGGGTGTGCCAGCAGCGGCCACCCAGACTGGGCGGCCTACGGTTCGGCGGGTGGTGGCGAATGTTGACGATCGCGAAATTGTCGCGCTGACCGCCCCGTTCTGAACGACCCGCCAGCATTCGCCCATACCGCTTGGCGAGCCAACACGCGCCGCCTCTTGGCATAGACCTAGAGCACGCTCGATGTCCGCCCTCGTTACCCCCATCGCCCTCCGACCTTAGGGGACAAGACGACGCGCAGGCATCAACGGCGTGCGTACGAATCTAGTCACAGGCAGCCATCATCGCGGCGCGGATCTCGTCGTCGTCGACGGCCGTATACCGCTCCGTCGTCGCCACGCTCGAATGCCCGAGCAGCGTCTGCACCGCCCGCAGATTGCGTGAGCCGCGATAAGCCCGCGTTGTGAACCTGTGACGCAAGGTGTGCGCGGTCCAGTGTTCGGGCAGCGCGCCGGCCATCAGCTTGCCGACCCACCGCGGCGATCGGTGCCCGTCTTCGTCGCCGGGAACAGGTACCCGTCGGCGCCGTGTCGTAACCAGCGCAAATGCGGCCATACGGCATATGTCGCGCCGCGCGCATATGTCGCGGTGACCGCGCCATGCTCGATCATCGGCGGCCGCCTCAATCCGTACCGCCATAAATACCGCCATTTGGTCGATGACCGTGCCTTTCCGCGAATGTTCGTGGCTGTGTCTACGTGTGGTAATCCATTGCACCACAAGGGTGTAGAACATATATACGGATGCCTGCGGATACCGCCGTTAAGCCTGGGGGTCAAGTGGTCGCCTTGTGATTCACGCCTGGTATGTGTCCTGTCGAATCTCGACCCAGGGCGCCGTACGGACCAAAGGTCCGCACGGTTCGTATGGGTCGGCTCTGTCAGTCAGTGCCCACCCACGAGATGAGGCTCGGGGAGGCATCACCGTGATGGACGACTTGCGCGGCTGGCAAAGGTCGGGTCTTGACGACAGCTCTGACGACAACCGTGACGACAGTAGCTTCTCCAAACCACCACCGCTACAGCCCAGAAAAGCACTAATCGTGCCTGTTCACGGATCTTGCCCACTCCTGGCAGTGTGGGGGTCTGCGGAGGCTCGCCGCTCGCTTAACCCCCTACTGGACTGCTGCAAACCGCTCCCTCGCAAACGGCAATGTTCTGGTGATCGACCCTCGAAAGGTATCCGGCGCCAGCGTGCGATGCGTTCACCGCCTCAATTGCAAGATCACAACCCCTGTCGTAGGTGGGCTCGTAGGTGGCCAAGTCCCCCCCCTCGGACACAGGACGGAACGGCCGCATTGGTTCGCGGGGAGCATGGTTGCCTTCGGACGCCGGGAAGCCTGTCGGAGTGAACTCACTATCGTCGCGGATGCTCTGCGGTCTACACAATCGCGCCTCCGGTTCGTGTCGTGTTCCTCTGCCCGTTGCGGCACCGGCCATCCCCGCGCCGACGTCGGAGCCGCCAACCGTCACGGTGACGGCGACCGCCGCCGCGCCGGCAGCCCGAATACACGGCCGCATCGCCGAAGATTGGCTTTTGGCCCACACCCCCTTCCTGAGTCGCTGCCGACACTGAAGTGGAGCCAGATCATTCGCGATTGGAGATGAAGTGGGCGATCATGCTTCGACGTCCGGGCAATAGTGTTGGGTCGCAACGCAATGGACTTTTCACACACGGCGGTCAGCCCCGCCGTCCGGCCCGTTCGGCGAACGCGTCGAGCGCGGCGAGCACTTCAGGAGAACGCCACACGCGGTTGCGGGGCCCGCTGGTCGTCTCGACGAGGATTCCCGCCTCGGTGAGCGGGTTGAGGTAGCGGTGAGCGTTGGTGGACTCGATGCCCAGCTCCTGCGCGAGTAGCGCAGCGTTGACGACGGGACGGCGGGTCAACAGATCAGCGACCTTCCACACCGCCGAGTCGGACCGCGCGGTGATCACGTCGTTCCAATTCTCGCGGATACCACGAATATCGGCGACCAGCTGACGCCCGTTCGCGATAGCCAGGACGCTGGCCTCTGAGAAGCGCTCGACAATCGGCGCGGCTTCACCGTCGCGGTAGGCAGTCAGCGCGGCGAAGTATGCGCCCGTGTCGGCCAGCAGCCCGGCCGAGACCGGCACCGTCACCTGGCCGGTCAAGCCTTTGTTGCGCAGCATGGCTTGCACCAGTGCGCGGCCCGCGCGTCCATTCCCGTCGGTGAAAGGGTGAATGGTCTCGAACTGTGCATGGGCCACCGCGATCTGCGGCAGTGCGGGAACGTCGGCGCGCTGCGCGAAGGCGATCAAGTCGTCAATCGCGCCGGGGACCAGCTCGTGGCGCGGCCCGACGAATGTCGCGCCGATGGGGGTGGAGCCACCGCCGATCCACACTGGCTCGGTACGGAATTCGCCTGGCGAATGGCGTGGCTCGTTGGCCATCAACGCGCGGTGCATCACCAGGATGGCGTCGGCGTCAACAGTGTCGGACAGGGCGACCGCTGCTTGCATCGCAGCGGTGTTGGCGACGATCATCTCAGCGTTGCGCTTGGCCCTGCCACCAGGCAGCTCGGCCTCGGCGATAGCGCGGGCTGATGCGGTCAGGTTCTCGATCTGCGAGCTGGCGGCGGACTCTGATCGCAGCAACACAGCGGCAAACGGTGCGATTTCGCCTCCGAGTTCGACATCGAAGCGCGTGATCTGGTGGCTGGCGGATTCGGCTTCTGCGAGCACGGACGGCGGCAGGTCCAAGACCAGCTCGGCAATGTCGACCGGCACGGCGGGGTGGTAGGTGCCGTACTTCGGCAGCACGGGGCTCGCGTACCGCATCCCCTGTGGTTCCCAACGTGCATCCTCGTAGGTGATGGGGCGAAGTGAAGTCATTGCTCAAGTTTAACCTCATTTATATGGCTAAGTGAAGTTAATAGCGTCGGTTGACTTCATCTAGTACGGCCGCGTACAGGGCCGAGGGGGGCGAAGTGAAGTCATTGCTCCGGCTTAGACTCGCTAATGTGACTAAGTGAAGTTAACGGTGTTGGTCGACTTCACTTAGCGCAGCCGTGCCTGTGCCGGACGCCGCGAGATCGCCGCATCTACCGCCTCGGTCGCGCGAAGGTCGCCCTCGACAACGACCGCCAGGCGGTTGCAGTGGCTAATCCGTCAGCGATCATCTTGGCCAGCTCGCTGACCCCGGCGCCCCGAGCGCCGGTCAGCGCCGCGGCCGCCGTGCTGGCATCGAGGCGCAGCTCCTTCCGTCCGTCGCGACAGGAGCGCAGCGCGTTCAGGGCGGCAGCGGTGTCGACTATGGTGCCGCTGTCGCTTATCGAGAGCTGTCCAGCCGATACCGCAGTCGATACCGCAACACTTCCAGACCCGGCCAGCTCAGGCCAACGCGACAAGCCCTATCGCCGCAGCTAGAAGCTGGTATATCCCGAACGCGCCAACGCTAGCCAACGCAGCAAACGCCCAGGAACACCGATTATGAGTCCGCGGCTCTAACCAACTGAGCTACCGCCCCTGGTGAATCTTCTCGCCTACTATCTTCCGCCTTCTGCAACAACGCCAACGCGCACCCCGGTCGCCAACGACCACCGCGCCTAGGACACGGTAGACCAACGTCGGAGTCGGCTCGATAGCACAAGGTCATTACGCCCCCGCTCCACCCGACCGCCAACCATGGTTCGCGGATAACGTTGCGGCAAGAACGCTCTCACCTACCCGGCACAGAGTCTGGCAAGCCGAGCCGACAGGAGGGCCATGGCCGACGTCCTACCCCCAGGGCTAACAACGGCCGAGGCCACCCAGCGGCGCGCCAAGGGCGGTGCCAACCGACTTCCCCCCGCCAGACGACCGTCAGTCGTGCGCCGCCTACTCGGTGAGCTGACGCACTTTTTCGCCCTCCTACTATGGGCGGCCGCGGTACTCGCCTTCTTCGCCAAGCTGCCCCAACTCAGCATCGCCATCATCGCGGTGATCGTGCTCAATGGGGTCTTCGCCTTGATTCAGCAAGCACGAGCGGACCGGGCCGCCGACCGACTGCAGCAGCTGCTGCCGACGCGCATTACGGTCTGGCGTGACGGACGCCGCCAGGTGATCGAGGCCCAAGACGTAGTGGTCGACGACATACTCTTGCTCGAAAGCGGCGACCGGGTGCCCGCTGATGCGTTGGTGCTCAGCGAGAACCGGTTACTCGTCGACTCCTCCATGCTTACCGGCGAGAGCGTGGCCGGCGCAGTGGCCCAGGGCGACGCGCTGTTCGCGGGCACCTTCGTGGTCGAGGGCGATACGTGCGCCCGGGCCACCGCGATCGGCCAACACACGCGGCTAGCCGGCATCGCCCAGCTGACGATCTCGACCACCAAGCCCGACACCCCGCTAACCCGCGGACTGCACGGTGTGGTCCGGCTCACCGCGGCGATCGCGGTCAGCGTGGGTGCGGTCTTCCTGCTCACCTCGGTACTGGTGGGCAACCCCGTCCAGCAGGCGTTCGTGTTCGCAATCGGCGTCACGGTCGCCCTGGTCCCCGAAGCGTTGCTGCCGACGGTGACGCTGTCGCTGGCCTGGGGTTCGGAGCAGATGGCAAAGCGCCAAATTCTGGTCCGCAACCTCGAAGCCGTCGAGACGCTGGGCTCGACGACATTCATCTGCACCGACAAGACCGGCACGCTGACCCGCAACCAGATGACCGTCGTCGAGGCCTGGACACCCGCCGGCTCACTCAGCGTCGACGGCGCAGGCTACGGGCCGGCAGCCACGCTGGCGTGGTCCTCGCCCACCGCAACCGACTCGGTCCGCGAACTTGCCCTGGCCGCCGAGCGCTGCTCCACTGGATACGCCGAAGAGGTCGAAGGGCATTGGCGGGCCCACGGCGATCCTATGGAGGCGGCCCTGGACACCCTCGCTCGGCGCCTGGGCATCGACACGGTTCAGGACCGTCGCACCAGCGCCCCCGAGCTGCGCTTCCCCTTCGATCCCCGACTGCGCCGCATGGCCGTGGTGCTGGCCGACCAAGTCCTGGTGAAGGGTGCGCCGGACGCAGTGCTTCCCCTGTGCGGAGACGTCCCAGGGGCCCACCAGGCGGTGGAAGCCCTCACCGACCGTGGGCTGCGGGTGCTCGCGGTCGCCTCGAGCGCGCGCAAAGGCCGTACACCGCGCAACCAACAGGAGTGCGATCTGGGATTGCGCCTGCTCGGCGTCGTGGCGCTGCAGGATCCGCCGCGAGCCGAGGTCTCCGAGTCACTCCAGGCCTGCCGGAGGGCGGGAGTCAAAGTGGCGATGGTGACCGGTGACCATCCGGCCACCGCCACCGCCATCGCCGACCAGGTGGGGCTACGTTTCCCGAACTCACCCGTGCTGGTGGGTGCCGATCTACCGGAGGACGAGCAGCACCTGGCCGCACTGCTCGACCGCGACGGCATCGTGATCGCCCGGGTCTCCCCGGAGGACAAACTCCGCATCGCCCGTGCCGTGCGTTCACGCGGCCATGTGGTGGCAATGACCGGCGATGGCGTCAACGACGCCCCCGCGCTGCACGAGGCCGATATCGGCGTGGCCATGGGCGAATCCGGCACCGACGTCGCCCGCGAGGCCGCCGACCTGGTGCTGCTCGACGACTCCTTTGCCGGCATCGTGGCCGGTGTCGAGCAGGGCCGCGCGACTTTCGTCAATATCCGCCGGTTCTTGACCTATCACCTGACCGATAACGTCGCCGAGCTGGCACCGTTTCTGGTCTGGGCGCTCTCGGGCGGGTTGTTTCCGCTAGCGCTCGGCGTCTTGCAGATCATCGCCCTGGACATCGGCACCGACACCTTATCCGCGGTCGCACTCGGCGCTGAGCCGCCCGCCCCGCACCTGCTCGAAGGACCGCCAGTACACGGCCGGCTGATGAACCACACCGTGCTGCGCCGAGCCTTCGGGTTATTAGGGCCGCTTGAGGCAGTCCTGTCGTTGGTCGCCTTCTTGGTGTCATTGATAGCGCTCGGCTGGCGCCCCGGCGATCCTTTCCCTACCGGGCAGGACCTGGCCGCGGCGTCGGGCGCGGCGTTCATGACAGTCGTCTTCGCCCAATCGGCGAACGTCTTTGCCTGCCGGTCCTCGTCGCGTTGGCCCGGGGCAGTGGGCTGGGGCACCAACCCGCTCTTGGTGGCGGCGGTGCTCATTGAGCTGGCATTCTCCTTCGTCGTGCTATGGGTGTCACCCATCGCACGGCTGCTCGGCCAGTGCAACCCGCCGCTGTGGGGGTGGGTCGTCGCAATCGCGTCCGCGCCGATTCTGCTGGCCGTCGATGCACTCGACAAGCGCGTTCGGGCACTTATTCACCTACGGCAGCGTGTTGACCCTGGGCCGACTCGTGCGACCGGATGACTTGGGGGCTGTCAGCCGCATCGGCGGCAGCGATCAAAGCCCTGGCCAGCTCGCGAGCACGGTTGGCAGTAGTCGGCCAGTCCGGGTGCAACCCGCCGACCGCCACCCTACAAACGACCCGGCCGTCTGCGTCTTGGATGCCCTGGATACCCACGGTGAGTCGTGACCCTCGTTAGCGCTTTTCGACAGTCCACTGTTGGCCATCGCCGTTCCCCCCGGCGACCTTGTGCCGGTCATGGCCGTACTCTCTCCTGCGATGTCGTCAGTAGCGCCCCAAACGGTACGTTCACGCGACTGCGGGTCACAAGTGAACGTTGCTGCGCTACAAGGCAATCCAAGCCTAGCGAGCAGATGAACGTCAACTAATAGACGTACACCACCGCGTCGTCGCCACCAACGCATGTCACCAACCCGCCATTGGCCGCGCAGCTCATGGTGTAGGACTGGCCGGTCACCGGGCTCACCGCAACGACCTTCCGGGCCTCCCTGCCAGCCGGTCCGCTGGCTCCGTAGGCCTGGCGAACCTGTTCGGCGAACTGACACGACGTGGCGGGTGATCCGGCCGCGGACCGGCCGAAGCCACCTGCGGGGCCGCCGACAGTAGGACACGGCTGAGCGCCCGCAGGCAGCGTCACCGGGGTGATCAGCGTCGGACCCGTCGTAGCAGCGCCGGAATCCAGCATCCAGGTGGGGCAGCCTTGCGTCTGGAACGCGGCATCCGTCGGCGCAATCTGCACGACCTGCGGCCCGGCAGCAGAACTGGTGGCAATGATGTCTGCGGCCGTTCCGCCGAGTCCCCGCAGCCGCGCCCAAGAGCAGCTATCGCTGCCTGAAGTTCGATAGGCGCCGGGCCGGATGTCGACTCCAACGCGGTAGGTGCCGTCGCCGGTCATGGTGCTCGCCAAACCCGCGGGCGTGGTGGTGGACGGGATCGACACCGTCGTTCCAGGGTAGATCGGCGGGAGCCGCGATTCCCCATGGTCGTGAATCCGCACGGCCGGTCTGGCGGATTTGCCGCCTGACCCGAAACAGCCGGCCAGAATCCACGCCGATGCCGCGGCCACGGCCACAGCGACAACCGCCTTGACTACTCCAGCCATGCTCAACTGAACACCGTTTGACCGTCGGCCCCGATGAGGTACCGCTCGGTGCCCTGTTGCACCCTCGGCGCATCGGCGCCCAGAGACACAGCAATCTTGTTGCTGGCGTTGCGCATCATGTCGAACGTCAGCTCGATGGCCTCAGCGGCGGAGAATCGGGAGCGCACCTCGGCGGCAGCGTCGACGGCGAGGTGCGCAGGGCTCCAAATTAACGCATCCGTATACCGCAGCGCTGCTTTTGCGCGATCTTCGAGCAATCCCGAGGTCTGGAAGCGCTCGATCTCGTCGTACAACGCTTCCGAGCCCCCGGTATCAAGGGCGGTGCCCTCCCGCAACGACTTGCACAGCCGGCAGTGGTGGGCAGCCGCGCCGCGCAACCGCACCAGCTCGGAAGTGACGGGGTCCAGGGCGCGCATCCGGGCCACCGCGGGCAGGAAGGCGTTGAACAACACTGCGGCCGGGTCACTCGTGTGATCCCACCCGATCGGGCCCCGCACCCACCCCAGGTACTGCGAGCCGACGCCGAGGGCCTGCAATCCCGCCCGCACCCGTGGCCCGAAGTCGGCCACAAATATCGCGACGACGGCGCCAAATGTGCTGTCGCCCAAGTGCTCCAACACGCGTGATCGCTGCTCGACGGTGATCATCGAGACGTCGACGCTGAATTGTTCGGCGAACTCGGCGATGGCCGATTCAGCCGCTGACCCCGGTTCTTCGACCGCTACTTCGGACGGCAAAGCGGGCAGCGACAGCGCCCGGGCACACACCCGCCGAACCAGGCCGGCAACACGACCGTCGCCAGGGGACAACGCCACCAATCGCGTGAGATCGTCACCGACCGCAGCGGTCATCTTTCACACGCTAGAGCGAGTCAGCACCCTGCATCAATTGGCTATTGCGCCTGGCTGACCGACGACATGTGAAAGTCCGGGATCCGTAACGAGGGCATCGCCGCCCGGGTGGCCCAGTCCCCCCACTCCCGTGGCAGTGTGATTTCGCTGACGCCCGCCTGGGTGGCCCGCCGCAGCAGGTCCAGCGGGCTCTCATTGAACCGGAAGTTGTTGACCGCCGCGGTTACCTCGCCGTCTTCGATGAGGTAGACGCCGTCTCGGGTCAGCCCAGTGACCAGCAACGCAGTGGGGTCGACGTCGCGGATGTACCACAGCGTGGTCAGCAACAGCCCACGCTCGGTGGCCGCGATCATGTCGGCGAGAGCGGCCGACCCGCCGGTCATCAACAGGTTGTCGGCTGCCAATGCCACCGGGGCGTTGAACTTGGCGGCCGTGGCCCGTGGATAGGCCAACACGTTGATCACCCCGTTGTGGATCCAGTCCACATGGCCGATGTCCATCCCGTTGTCGAACACCGACACTGAATCCGAGGAGTTGCTCACTGCGACGAAGGGGGTACACACCAGGCCCGGAGCCATCGGATCGGAGAACATGGTCAGCGGTAGATCGGTGAGCCGCTCCCCCACTCGGGTCCCGCCGCCGGGCGCCGCAAAAGCGGTGCGCCCCTCCTGGGCACCGCGGCCGGCCATCGACCACGCCATGTTCAGCATCAGGTCGGCGACCGTCGACGGTGGCATGATCGTCTCGTATCGCCCCGGCGGTAGCTCAACCCTGCGCCGCGCCCACCCCAGTTGAGTTGACAGCTGATCAAGCAGCGCATCGATGGGCACATCGACAAAATCGGGAGCGCCGACGCCCGCCCACGCGCTGGCGGCGCCACGTTTGGCGTTGATCTCCATCGCGCCCGCAGGCTGGGTGTAGCGCCGCCGCAAGCCCGTCGACGACGCCAGGAATGTCGTTGAAAGACTATGGTGCGCATAGCCGTACAGCCGGTCGCTGCCACGGAATTGCCGGCTCAACGAAGCCGCGACATCGGCGAACACCTCCACTCCGGTGCCGGGTACCGGCGCGTCCCAATTGACGGGCACGCCGGCATCAGCCAGCAGCGGTGCCACATCGCCGGCTTCGGGTGCCGAACGGGCCGCGTCCTGGGATGCCGCGACTAATCCTGGCAACTCGGCCGGATCGGTCTCACCGGAGGTCATCGCACCGACGAAGGCGCCATCACCGTGGCGCACAATGGAAATAACCGTCACGCGGCGGCTGGTGGAGAGCCCGTTAGTGGTCATGGAGTTGCCGGCCCAGCGCAACGTCGCCTCGGTTCGGTCAACAACCAACACCATGGTTTCGTCAGCACGGCCCCGCTGTGCCGCCTCTTTCAAGACGATGTTGACGACGTGCTGCGCAGTGATCATCGGCCGCCCTCGGTACGGGTGTTGAGTACGTTGACACAACGGAACAACGCCGACGGGCAACCGTGACTGACTGGGGCGAGCTGGCCGGGCTGCGCCTTGCCGCAGTTGAGCGCGCCGCCGAGTCGCCAGGTCGAAGGGCCGCCCACAACCTCCAGCGAATTCCAGAAATCGGTGGTGGTGGCCTGATAGGCGACGTCGCGCAATTGACCGTCCAGGTGGCCGTCCCGGATGCGGAAGAACCGCTGCCCGGTGAACTGAAAGTTGTAGCGCTGCATGTCGATCGACCAGGACTTGTCGCCGACGACGTAGATGCCGTTCTCGACCCGGCTGATCAGGTCCGCGGTGCTGAAATCCGCGGGCCCGGGCTGCAACGACACGTTGGCCATCCGCTGGATCGGCACATGGTGGGCCGAGTCGGAGTACGAGCACCCGTTGGAGCGCGGTTGGCCGAGCCGAACCGCGAATACCCGGTCGAGTTGATAGCCGACGAACATTCCGTCGCGCACCAGATCCCAGCTTTGAGCGGCCACGCCTTCGTCGTCGTAACCGATACTGGCCAAACCGAATTGGACGGTGCGGTCGGCGGTCACGTTCATGGCCGGTGCGCCGTAGCGCATGGTGCCCAGCTTGTCGGGGGTGGCGAACGAGGTGCCGGCGTAGGCGGCCTCGTAGCCGATAGCACGGTCGTATTCGGTTGCGTGACCGATGGATTCGTGGATCGTCAGCCATAGATTGGTCGGGTCGATTACTAGGTCAGTGCGGCCCGCGGTCACGCTGGGAGCCTTGGTCTTCTCAGCAAGCAACAACGGCAGCTGCGCGAGCTCGTCGGCCCAGTTCCAGATATCGTCGCCGGCTACCAGTTCCCATCCCCGAGCCATCGGCGGCGCAAGGGTGCGCATCGAATCGAAGGTGCCCGCCGCCGCGTCGACGGCCACCGCCTCCAACGACGGATGCAGCCGCACCCGCTGCTGGGTGATCGACGATCCAAAGGTGTCGGCGTAGAACGTCTGCTCCTTGACGGCATTCAAACTGGCCGTCGCGTGATCGACGCCGGCGGCGCTCAACAGTCGCCCGGAGTAGTCCTGCAGCACCGCGATCTTCTCCGCTGCCGGCAAGTTAAACGGGTCGATCCGGTACTCCGACACCCAGGTGACGTCGGTGTAGACCGGCTCGGGCGCCAGCTCGACGCGCTCGCTGTTCAACGCGGACAACGTGGTAGCCACCAGCACCGCGCGACGCGCGGTATCGGCCGCCACCGACGGCGCCAGTTCGGCGTGTGAGGCGAACCCCCAGGTACCGTTGACGATCACCCGGACCGCGAGGCCTAGGTCGCGGCTGACGATCGCGGTCTGCAGTTCACCGTCGCGCAGTTGGATGATCTCGGTGCAGAGGCGCTGAATCCGCAGGTCGGCGTAGCTGGCTCCGGCCGCCGCGGCGGCTGACAATGCAGCGTCGGCCAGCGCATGGCGCGGCAGGTCCAAGAAGTCGGAATCGATTCCGCGCTTCGGTGTCACGCCTACACCGTAACGATCACGCTTTAATACACCCATGCGCGCCACGCCCCGCCGAACCCCAGCGCTGGGCTATGCCCTGCTGGCGCCCAGCCTGTTCGGCGTCGTCGCCTTCTTGTTGCTGCCCATTCTGGTGGTGGTCTGGCTGAGCCTGTACCGGTGGGACCTGCTGGGCCCGCTGCACTACGTCGGGCTGACCAACTGGAGATCGGTACTGGCCGACTCCGACTTCGGCGACTCGCTGCTGGTCACCGCCACCTTCGTGGCGATCGTGGTGCCCGCACAGACAGTACTTGGCTTGCTGGCGGCCATGATGCTGGCCCATGGGCTGCCGGGCACCAACTTCTTCCGGACGCTCTACGTACTGCCCTGGATCTGTGCCCCGCTTGCGATCGCGGTGATGTGGCGTTGGATCCTGGCGCCCACCGACGGCGCCGTGAGCGCCGTGCTGGGGCGCCGGGTCGAGTGGCTGACCAATCCCGACTTAGCCCTGCCGTTGGTGGCGGCTGTGGTGGTCTGGACCAACGTGGGCTATGTTTCGTTGTCTTTCCTGGCCGGCTTGCTGGCTATCCCCGAAGACATCTACGCGGCCGCGCGCACCGACGGCGCCAATGCCTGGCAGCGGTTCTGGCGGATCACCCTGCCCATGCTGCGACCGACAACCTTTTTTGTCCTGGTCACCGGACTCGTCAGCACCGCACAAATTTTCGATATCGTCTACGCGCTGACCGGCGGCGGACCAGAGGGCAGCACCGACCTGGTGGCCCACCAAATCTATGACGAGGCATTTGGGTCGGCGGCGATCGGCCGGGCATCGGTGATGGCCGTGGTGCTGTTCGCGATCCTGGTCGGTGTCACGTTCGTTCAGCACATGTACTTTCGGCGGCGGATCAGTTATGACCTCACGTAGGCTCCCAAACACCGCGATTTATACCGGCCTGGTGGTCGGTGCGGTGATCACGCTGCTCCCGTTCTTGCTGGGATTGTTGACTTCGTTCACCAGCGCGCACCAGTTCGCCACGGGCACGCCGCTGCAACTGCCGCGACCACCGACCGTGTCGAACTACACCGAGCTGGCCGGCACCGGTTTCGGCCGGGCCGCGGTGGTTACTGCGCTGATGACGGCGATGATCCTGCTGGGTCAACTGACCTTTTCAGTGCTGGCCGCCTACGCTTTTGCCCGATTGGAGTTTCCCGGACGCGACGCGTTGTTCTGGGTCTACCTCGCGACCTTGATGGTGCCAGCGACGGTCACGGTGGTGCCGTTGTATCTGATGATGGCCCAACTGGGCCTGCGCAACACGTTTTGGGCGCTGGTGTTGCCGTTCCTGTTCGGGTCGCCGTACGCGATCTTCTTGCTGCGCGAGCACTTTCGCATCATTCCGAACGACTTGATCAACGCCGCGCATCTGGACGGCGCCAACACCTTGGACGTGCTCGTGCATGTGGTGCTTCCGTCCAGCCGTCCAGTGCTGGCGGCCTTGACGCTGATCACGGTGGTCTCGCAGTGGAACAACTTTATGTGGCCGTTGGTAATCACCAGCGGGCCCAAGTGGCGGGTGCTGACGGTGGCTACGGCCGACCTGCAGTCGCGGTTCAACTCCCAGTGGACGCTGGTGATGGCGGCCACAACGGTCGCGATCGCTCCGCTGGTCGGTCTATTCGTGGCGGCTCAGCGTCATATTGTCTCCTCTATCGTGGTGTCGGGGCTCAAGTGAACATGCGCCGCGGCCAGTTTGCCCTCAGGGCAATTGTCTTGGCCAATCCTCGACCGTCACGGCAATCTGGGCGCACATCGTGACCAGACCCCGTTTTTCCACTCTGGTAGCCACCGCGCTCATCCTCACCGCGGTGCTGCTGGGTGTCACGGCCGTGGTGTTGGACCGGACCGGGGCCCCCCCGGGCGGCAAGATCGTGGTAACGATCCGGCTTTGGTCCCAACCCATTGCTTCGGCATATCGGCAGTCGTTTGACGCCTTCACCCGCACGCACCCCACCATCGAAGTGCGCACGAACCTGGTCTCTTATTCGAACTACTTCGACACCCTGCGCACCGACGTGGCCGGCGGTAGCGCCGACGACATCTTCTGGCTCTCCAGCGCCTACCTGGCCGCCTATGCTGACAGTGGCCGGCTGATGAAGATCGACACCACGACCGATCAGAGCGATTGGGAGCCTGCGGTAGTCGATCAGTTCACCCGCAACGGCGTGCTGTGGGCGGTGCCACAGCTGACCGACGCCGGGGTCGCGGTGTTCTACAACGCCGACCTGCTGGGCGCGGCCGATATCGATCCGGCCCAGCTGAACCGGGTGCGGTGGAGTCCCAATCGCGACGACACGCTGCGTCCGCTGCTGGCTCGGCTCACCGTCGACGCCGACGGACACCCGGCGGGCACCCCAGGTTTCGAGGCCAGGCGGGTCCGACAGTGGGGGTATAACGCCGCTAACGAACCGCAGGGGATCTACCTGAACTACATCGGCTCAGCCGGCGGTGTGTTCCAGCGCGGCAATGAGTTCGCGTTCGACAACCCGCAGGCGATCGAAGCTTTCCGCTATCTGGTCAGGTTGATCAACGACGACCACGTCGCCCCGCCGGCCTCCGACACCAACGACAACGGCGATTTCTCCCGCAACCAGTTTCTGGCCGGCAAAATGGCGCTGTTTCAATCTGGCACCTATAGCCTTGCGCCGGTGGCCCGCGACGCCACCTTCCACTGGGGTGTGGCGATGATGCCGATCGGTCCCGTGGGCCGGGTAAGTGTCACCAACGGTATTGCTGCGGCAGGTAATTCGGCATCCAGGCACCCAGACGCAGTGCGGCAAGTGCTGGCCTGGATGGGTAGCAGCGAAGGCAACGTGTGTCTAGGCCGAGCTGGCGCGGCCATCCCCGCGGTGCTGTCAGCCCAGCCCGTCTACCTCGACTACTGGAAAGCCAAGGGTGTGGACGTCACACCGTTTTTCGCCGTGCTCAGCGGACCACGCATCCCGGCCCCCGGAGGTAGCGGGTTCGCCGCCGGAAACGATGCCCTCAAGCCATATTTCGACGAAATGTTCCTGGGCCGGGGCGATGTCGCCGAGATTTTGCACCGGGCTCAGGCCGCAGCCAATGCCGCCGCGCAGCGCTAGTGGGCATCGTCCAGTCGATATTATCCGTTGATTGACTCGGGCTTTCGCGGCCACCGAAAAGCCAACGCCACGTTGAGCCAGTAGGGTTTTTCTCGCATAGCGCTTGATGTTGGTACCGCCCCACCGAACGCACTGCCTGGGCGCGTTGCAGAAGTCAGCCCTCGATGTGGCCAACCTCAGAGCTACAGCCTACTGTTGACCGCAGTACGAGCCCTCAGCGAACGCGCGAATGCCGAATTAATTGGCCGCTGGTATGCTTACAACGAATCCGACTGTGCCTCCTACGAATGCGCCATTGTCGCCGCAGCAATCGTTCAATCCGCCCTCCGCCGCGCAAAATACTGAGAAGACCTCACTATATGCAGGGTCAACGATCTCCGCCCTCGGCTTACTGATTGTCGGTGCACGGGCGATCGCAGGCGAGCCTGACCGCGGGAAACCTACTTACAAACTTCATTGACCACCCGGGAAGCTGCGACCATCCCAAGGTAAATCACAGTTTTCTGACATTCGTCACGCAGCCGACCACATTGCCACAGCTCAGACGGTATTTCACCCCAATTCTCTTGCTAGATCGCCCACTGGTCAGCGGATTGCGGGCTTGGAGGTCGTTGAACCAACCGGACTGGCGGTACTAGGTTCTGCCACGCGACGCTGGCAAGTAGACGGGAGTAACGGCGGTGTTGAAGTGATCGAGGAAAGCGACCGTCCCTCTGCGGCCTACGCGTATGGTTCCTGGCTGCTTGGACATGCTGCCGAATCTCAGCGCCGACAGCGGATTCGCGTCCAGCTCATCTTGACTCTCGCCATCGCGGCCATGAATCTTGCCGGAATCTGCGTCGCCATGCTGTTGGTAACAGTCGCGATTCCAACCCCAAGCGTGTTTTCCGACGCGCCGTCGTGGGTGACCACGGGCGTCGTGCCGGCTGGCATCTTGATCGGGCTTTCGTTGGGTGCCGTTTGGCTTACGCGGCGGCTGGTACTCGCGCTGCGCTGGGCGATAGATGGGCAGCAACCGAGCCGGGTTGACGAGCGCAACACGCTTCTCGCTCCGTCGCGAGTCGCGATCGCCCATCTCATCTTGTGGGGATGCTGGACCGCTTTGTCGACAACTCTGTATGGTCTGGCGAACATCTCCTTCATCCCGAGGTTCCTGGTCTCGGTGAGCTTCTGCGGCATTATGGTTACGACAGGCGCCTATCTGATCACGGAATTCGCCTTACGCCCTGCGACCTCTCAGGTACTTCAGGCAGGGTCACTGGAACGACCAGGCATCGCGACGACCATCATGGGCCGCACCATGATGGTGTGGCTACTCGCTTCAGGCTTGCCCATCGCCGGCATCACCCTCCTGGCAGTCTTCGACATGATGCTGCAAGACCTTACCGAGAATCAGTTAGCGGTTGCGGTACTCATTGCATCGATACAGGCGTTGATTTTCGGTTTCATCTTGACGTGCCTGCTGGCATGGTTGACTGCAGGCCCGGTACGCGTAGTGCGTGCGGCGCTCAAACGCGTCGAGCAAGGCGATCTGCCGGGCGATCTCGCAGTCTTCGACAGAACCGAACTTGGTGAACTGCAGCGCGGCTTCAACGCAATGGTCGAGGGCCTGCGAGAACGTGAACACGTCCGCGACCTATTCGGCCGCCACGTCGGGCGAGAAGTCGCCGCTGCCGCTGAGCGAGAACGGCCAACACTGGGCGGCGAAGAGCGCCACGTCAGCGTCGTATTCGTCGACATCGTCGGCTCTACGAAATTGGTGACCAGCGAAGCGCCGGCCGACGTCGTTGCATTGCTCAACCGATTCTTCGCAATAGTTGTCGAAGAGGTCGATCGCCATCGCGGTCTAGTCAACAAGTTCCAGGGTGATGCGTCGCTGGCGATCTTCGGCGCCCCGAATCGCCTCGACCCTCCGGAAGCAGAAGCGCTGGCGGCCGCACGAGCCATTGCTGAACGGCTCGCAACTGAAATGCCCGAGTGCCTTGCCGGGATTGGGGTGTCAGCCGGCCCGGTCATTGCCGGCAATGTCGGCGCCAAGGAGCGATTCGAATACACCGTGATAGGCGAGCCGGTCAACGAGGCGGCCCGACTTTGCGAACTGGCCAAATCGCGCCATGTCAGATTGCTGGCTTCGGCGCAAACCGTCGATGGTGCAACCGAAAACGAGCGCACGCATTGGCATCTGTGCGAGGCCGTGACCCTTCGGGGGCACGACAAGCCAACCCGACTGGCCACCCCGATCGCGCTGTATGGGCCGGCCGAGTCTCCCTTGGCACACGCCAGCCCACCGCAGTGAGGTGTTCCCCCAGCCGGACGGTTCGACTGCTGGTCCGACGTCGCGGCTATCACCACGCGCGTTGACTGCCAGGGCGATTGCTCCGTCTGGCCGCCGTTCGCCGCAACGTACGGTTCCTCGACAGCAGTGGCTGCAGCGTCTCGCATAGCTTAGTGCTGTGAGCAACGCTGGCGCAGCCCGCGATCCGGGTATCGGCAAGCCGCTGACGCCGACACCACTTGCGCGTCAACGTCAACGCTGGCAACTACTGCCCCTCGGGTGCTGATAAGAACCTTTAGCAGAGGAAACCACGCCCGCATTGCCGACCGCATTGCCGACTGCGTTGCCGCTCACCGTTGCCCCAGGTCTCGCCGACCTGTCGGCTATGGACCGGGAAAGTATTGAAGTCAACCTGAAGTTGGAAGACACGGCGCTTCGTGCCGCATACCTCTCCAATGGCCGTCTTCGCCGCTGAAAACGGCGCTGGGATGATGGTACTTGCCGGGCCCTCGGCAGCGACTCCCTTTGTCCGCCCGCCGGATTGATGGTCTTGGTAGCCTCGAATTGATTGGCAGCAGAGGTTAAGAGCCCCCGTCAGCGTTCGAACGTCGACCACAGCGATTGGCGCTGTAATGCCCAGCCCTAACGGTTGGGCTAGGGGCTAACCGGGCAACACGAGCACCGGTACCGGGCTGTGGCGGATGATCTTGCCACTGCGGGAGCCAAGAAAGACACTGGCGATATCGCCACGCGATGAAGTGCCCAATACCAAGATCTCACCATCGTGCCAGTCGGTCAGTGCCAGCGCCTGTTGCCACCCATTGCCGGTAACCACCTGCAGCGCAACATCTTTGCCGACCACACCGTCTGTCTTGAGGTGTTCCAACATTTCTCGTGCCTGTGCCGCCCAAGCCGCCAAGACCGATGACTCGGCATGCAAGCCCACCTCCGGTGGGTACATCGTTCGCCCCCGGACCGCAAAGGTGATCACCCGCAACGGCAGACCGTAGTCGCTGGCCAGCGCCGAGCATCGCCTCACCACGTCAACTGAGTCCGGCGTCGCCGCGTAGCCACAGGTCAGCCGGGTCAATCGGTCGTCGCGGCAATCGTACTGGCGCGGGCTTACCGCCACCGGTACCGGCGACGAATGCAACAGCCAGTCAGCGGTGGAACCGATTAGCACCCGGGCACGCCGACCGCTCGGGAAGGAGCCCAGCACCAGCATTTCGGCGTCGACCTCCTCAACCACCTCAAGCAGTCCACCCGATACCGAGCGGTGTCTGCGCTGCAGATAGTTGACCTCGATCCCGCCGGCCGCACTGCGCAGATAACGCTGCGCCTCCGTTGCCGAGTCGGCGGCCAGCTGATCCGCCCACTGCTCGTAGTCAGCGCCGGACAGCGATGGTGTCAGCCACGGCTTTGGCACGATGGTCGCCACCGCCAGCGCCGTCTGAAGTGTCCGCGCCGCCCGCACAGCCAGATGCAACGCCGCCGAGCCAACTCGGCCGGCCAGGTAGCCTACGACGACACTCACCGCTTCTCCGCGCAGTGATCGGTATCGGGTGCTGAGTTATTGAGCGCGCTGTGATGACGCCCCCATAGCAGGTAGAACAGCAGGGCGGCGCCAACCCAGGCGGTAAATGCGATCCAGGTGTACCAATGCAGGCTGTACAGCAGATACCCACAGGCCAGCACGGATAGCACCGGTGTGACCGGGTATCCGGGCACCCAGAAGCCGCGCGGCAGGTCGGGCTCGCGCACTCTCAGGATGATCACGCCGACCGAGACCACGATGAACGCTGTCAGCGTGCCGATGGACACCATGTCCGCCAGGTGACTCAGCGGTACCACAGCGGCCAAAATCGATGCAACGATCGCGACGATCACGGTGTTGCTCACCGGTGTCTGGGTACGCGGATTCACCACCGAGAACCGCGCCGGCAGCAATCCGTCGCGGCCCATGGCGAACAGGATGCGGGTCTGCCCGTACAGGGTGACCAGCGTGACGGTGAAAATCGAGATTACCGCGCCCGCCGCGAGAATGCTGCCGGCCCACCTGCCGTGCGTGACGTTGTCGAGGATCGTGGCCAGCCCGGCCTCTTCTTGCCGCTGGAAAGCTTGCCACGGCTGAGTGCCCAGCGCGGCGAACGCGACCAGCACGTAAACGCCGGTGACGACGAACAACGCCGCCAGCAATGCCCGCGGCACGCTCTGTTGTGGGTTGTTGACCTCCTCACCGGCAGTCGAGACTGCGTCCAGGCCGATGAACGAGAAGAAGATGGTGCCGGCGGCCGCGCCGATACCAGCAACACCGAAGGGGGCGAAGTCCCTGAAGTGATCGGTGTTGTAGGCGCTCAGCGCCAGGATCGCGAACACGCCCAGCACACCGAGCTTGATCAGCACCATTATCGCGTTGACCTTGGCCGACTCGCTGACGCCTCGAATCAGCAGCAACGCGCACAGTCCGATCAGGACGACCGCGGGCAGGTTCACGTAGCCCTGCGGTTGACCCGGCTGTACATCCCATGGCGACATCGACAGCGCGGTGGGCAATTCCACTCCGAACACAGTGCTCATCAGCTTGTTGACGTAACCGCTCCATCCGACCGCGACCGCGGCGGTGGCCACGCCGTATTCCAGCAGCAGACACGCCGCCACGCACACCGCGACCCCCTCCCCCAGCGTGGCATAGGCATACGAGTACGACGAGCCCGAAACTGGTACGGCCGAGGCCAATTCGGCGTAGCAGATCGCCGCAAGACCGGCGGCGATACCGGCAATGACGAACGAGACGATCACGCCGGGCCCGGCTTGGGGCACTGCCACGGACAGCACGAAGAATATCCCGGTGCCGATCGTCGAGCCGACGCCGAACATCGTCAGCTCAAAGGTGCCGAAGCTCCGCTTGAGACTGCCCGACGCCCCCTGTGCAACAGGAGCGCCACCGACCGGACGGCGCCGCAGCATCTGTTGTCTCAAGCTGAGCGAAGTAGCCGGCAAGTGCCCTCCTGGTGCGGGATCAGGCTGATTATGAACCTACTTCCCGCAATGCCGCAGCGAACAGCGCAAGAGCCCAGTCGATTTCCCGCTCGCCCCGCGACATGTGCCACCTGGAGCCTAAGCGGTGTGCAACACCAGAGTCTCGATTGCTACCGCTGCGCCGCTAACCACAACGGTGATGGCAATCGTCACGGCGTCGGCGAATTTGGGTCGTGCGGGGTTCGCGGCGAGCTGACCGGTGCCGCCGCGGGCGGTGATCGCATCCCCCATTTCGTCTGCGCGTCGCAGCGTCACGGTAATGGCAGCAGCGAGCAGGTCGATCACCTCGGTGGCCCGCCGCTGCCGCCGAGCCTTGCGGCCGCGGGGACTCGGTTTGGGCCGCAGCCGACGAGCCGCGTAGAGCACCTGAAATTCGTCGATCAACATCGGGAAGGCGCGAAGCGCGAGCGCCAAGGCGACGGCCCATTCGTCGACCGGGATGCGTAAGACTCGCAGCGGCCGGCCCAAAGTGGCCAACGCAGGCCCTATCTCAGCGACATTGGTGGTCCAGGAGACCATCGCCCCCAGCGCGAGGAGCACGATGGACAGCGCGGTGATCCGCAGGAAGTGCAACGCTCCGCCCAGTTGGAGCTCTACTGCGCCGATCGAGATCGACGGAGCGCCGCCGGCCAGCGCGGCCGTTACACCGCCAAAGGCGAGAACGATCCACAGCCAGCGGGGTACTGACGGCACCGCACCCCGTGGAATGTGCGCAATCCGCGCCGCGGCTAGCACCAGGGCCGCCATCAGCCCGATGGTCACCCAACCCGGATAGAACGTCAGCAGCACCGAAATACCAAATACCACGAAAAGTTTCGTGCCGGCCCACAACTCGTGGATGGCCGAACTTCCCGGCACGGGAACCAGCAGCACGACCGGCCGGGAGGGGCGCTTAGCCCCCCGGCCTGCCGGTGTCGCGGTGGAAGTCATCACATGCTCCCTCGAGCCACCGTGGTCGACACCGGCTCCATTGCACCGCCGCACAAATGCAGGGTGCTTGGGCACAGCTCTTCCATCCCAACGAAATCATGAGAGATGACCGCCACTGTCAGCCCATGTTCTCGGCGCAAATCTTCCAGCAGTCGCAGCAGCCCGCGCTGGCTGGCCGCATCCAGACCTGCCAGCGGCTCGTCGAGGATCAACGCACGCGGCGAGCAGGCGAGTAAGCCGGCCAGCACCACACGTCGCATCTGGCCACCGCTGAGCTGATCAATGCTGCGCTTGCCGAGCGCGGGATCCAAGCCGACCACGCTCAGCGCTGCTGCCACCCGATCTGCATCGCTGGGCGAAAACCCGGCCGCAGAGGCAACTTCCAGATCGACGCGGCTGCGCATCAGCTGCAGCCGGGCCGCCTGGAATGACAACGCCACCGCACCAACCTGTTCATGGGTGGGTCGACCATCAAGCAGGCACACCCCCGTGGTGGGAACCGTCAGCCCAGCCATGATCCACGCCAGCGTCGACTTGCCCGAGCCATTGCCGCCGTGGATGAGAATGCCGTCGCCCTGCTCCACCACCAGGTTGATGTCTCGCAACGCGGTTTTGGCCCACGGAGTGCCTACGCCGTATTCGTGTCCGACTCCGATGAGTTCCAGCGCGGGCCGGTGGCCGGTGTGGCCCACCGCAACGGCCGGCGCCGGAGCCTCGGCCGTCTCGACCATGTCGGCGTTGTCGGGGGAATCGCTGAGATTGATCGCGCGGTCCGCGGACTCGGCCTCGTTGTTGTAATGGGTGATGTGCACCAGCGCGGTCCGATGGCGTTGTGTCAGACCCGACAATACGCGCAGTAGGGTGTCGCGGCCCTGCTGGTCGACCATCGTGGTGACCTCGTCGGCGATCAGTAGCGCCGGCTCCCTGGCCAACGCCGCCGCCAGCGCTAGGCGCTGCAGTTCACCGCCGGACAAGCTCCCGGTATCGCGTTCAGCAAGTCCCTCCAAGCCGACCTCGCTGAGCAGTCGAGGAACATCGATGCTGGCGCCCGGAGGCAGACCCCATACCACGTCATCGGCAACTCTGCTGCCCAAGACTTGGCTTTCCGGGTGCTGCAAGACCACCGCCGTGCCGCCCAGCTTGCCCAGACCGACCGCACCTGGACGCCGCACCGTTCCTGACGTCGGCTCCCGGCCCGCCAGGACCAGCATCAATGTCGTCTTGCCCGAGCCGTTGGCGCCAGTAATCGCCACGTGTTCGCCGACCTCGATGTCCAAGCTGACCTCGCGTAACGCGTCTTGGCCGGCACCCGGATAGCGGAAACGCACCTTGTCGAAACGCACCGGGACCGGACCGATGGGACCCGCTTCATCGTCAATCGGACCAACCGGCGCATCCAGCTTGTGGACGTCGGGAATACCGCGCATCCGCTCCAACAGCCGAGACAACGCCCACCACCCAATCAGCGACACAACCAGGATTCCGACAGTGAAATACCCGAGCAGCACCCACGGCCAGTAGTGCAACCCTTCGGCGAAAATCCGTTTGAGACCCGCCCCAGCGCCTTCCAGATGGATCCGGGCCAGGAAGGAAGCCAGTCCGGCCACGTTTGCCGTCATCACGTCGAAAATCAGGTGCCGCAGTCGAGTGAGCACGGCCAACATGGCGACCATAGCCCCACCGAAAACCAACCCGGCGATCAGCGACGACACGATCACCGTCGGCGTGCCGCGGCCCTTACGTTTGACGACCCCGGTTAGCCCACCGATGTAGGCGCTGTGCGCGACACCCATGAAGCCGCCCATTCCGGCAATCAGAAAGGCGATCACTCCCGCGGCGACTGTCGCGGTCAGCAGCACGCGCATCCGGTAGCGGTAGGCCAGCAGTCCGGTGGGCACCGTACCCAGCAGCGCCAGTCCCGCGGCGAACGGAACGACCACTGAGACGATTGCGGTCACCGCACACAATGCAGCCATCACCGATGCCTGCGCCAATTCAACCGGTTGCAGCGGCCCACCTCGATGTCGCGAAGTCGCAGGGCCCGGCACGGTCACTTCACCGATTCTGCCAGGTCCAGATACCTAGGGCGGCGCAGCACACCATGCGAAGCTGGTTCGCCCTGACGCTGCGCACGATTGGTCTGGCATAGCAAACCCATGCAAGATGGGCACATGACTTCATCCACAGCCGCCGACCGCGCCGAAGTCGCTGACGGCCTCGGCGCGGAGTTACTGAGCGTGGTTGCACGGCTCAACCGGCTGGCGACCCAGCGCATCCAAATGCCGCTGCCATCGGCCCAGGCCCGGCTGCTGGCAACAATCGAAGCCCAAGGCGAAGCCCGCATCGGCGACCTGGCTGCCGTCGACCATTGCTCTCAACCAACGATGACCACGCAAGTGCGACGACTCGAAGAGGCCGGACTGGTGACCCGGACCGTCGATCCAGGCGACGCCCGCGCGGTACGCATTCGCATCACGCCTGCGGGCATCCGCACGCTGACGGCGGTGCGAGCCGACCGTGCCGCCGCGATCGAACCGCAACTGGCCCGACTCGATCCGACGGACCGCCAAGTGCTGACGGATGCGGTCGAGGTGTTGCGCCGACTTCTCGACAATGCGGCAGCCACGCCGGGCCGCAACACATTGTGACCTGTGCGGTGCATCCTGGATAAATAGACCCGCCCCGGCGGGTACGTAGTAAGTCGGTCGATGTAACAGCTGTACGAGGTGACGGAAGGTGGCGACCGCATCTTGATCCCGAACGCATCCCCGCTGGCCGTTTGGGTCGGATCGATGCGGTATGTCTTTGCGCCTGGCCGCGACGTGCTGGTGGGACGCAGCAATCAGTTCGATATCCACTTGAGCCACCCGGGCCCGGCGGACCAGCCGACCCCGGATGTGGTGCTGCGGTCCATGGGTACGCACTGGGTCGCCATCGACGGAAGCGGAAACGGCATCTTTGTTGGCGGTGCTCGGTTGTCGGCAATCGACATTCTCGACGGCCAGACGATAGCGATTGGTGATCCCCAGCACGGTCCCCGGCTCACCTTCCAGATCGCCGCTGCCAGCGGGCGCCCGGATCCGCCTCGCGGCCAGAAGTGCCCGTCCGCGACCGGCCATCGACCCAACCCCACGCCCCCGACCGAACAAGTCACGCAGCGGGTGCCGGCAGAGCCAGCCAGCCGTCGAATCTCCGCCCCCGCGCACTCACACCTGGCTTCCGGCCGGACCACCACGCCCATCCGGCTGACGCCATCGGACCGGCCACCGGCGCCTGGATCCGCGCAGGCGGCAGTGACACCTAAGCAGCCGACCGCCGAACGGCTGCCGTCAACCAACCGACTCCCACTAAAACCCGGTGCGCGCACGATCGGAGTCGCGGCCTTTCGACTGGGCTTCGCCGCCGCTGGGCACGATCTGCTTTCCGAAATCTCGTTCTCGGCACGCCCGGGTTCGTTGATCGCAATCATCGGGCCGTCTCGACCCCGCAACGCCGCATTGATCGGGCTGCTAGCCGGCACCCGCCCACTCAGTTCCGGCGTGCTGACCGTGGATGGCCACGACGTGGACGCTGAGCCGGAATTGATGCGATCGCGCATCGGTGTAGTTCCGCGCGACAACCGAGTACACCGCTTGCTTACCGTCGAACAGGCTTTGGGTTACGCCGCCGAAATGCGGTTGCCGCCCGATACCTCGCCCGAGAATCGCCACCGGGTGGTCAACCAGGTTCTCGACGAACTCGAATTGACGCCGCATCGTAGGACCCGGGTAGCCAATCTGGCGCCCGAGCTGCGCCGATGCCTGTCAGTGGCGATCGAACTCATCACCAGACCGTCGTTGCTGGTGGTCGACGAACCGGCCGCCGGGCCGAATCCGGCTCAGCAGAGCCACGTTATGGCGATGCTGCGCCGACAGGCAGACCTCGGATGCGTCGTGGTAGCGACGATGTCACTTGCGCATGTGCACCTGTGCGACCAGGTGCTGCTACTCACCCCGGCCGGCACCTTGGCCTTCGCCGGACCGCCTGCGCAGATCGAATCGGTGCTAGGCACCAGTGATTGGTCCGAGGCTTCGGCACGGGTCAGCGCCAATCCCGGCGGTGCCCATCAAGCGTTTCTGAACCGGCAGCCGGCATCTGTTTCGGTACCGCCAGCGATGACAGCGTCGGAGCGGCCGCCCGCTGTGCTCGCTTTCGGGCGGCAGGTCGCGTTGGTGGCTCGCCGTCAGGTCCGCCTCCTGGCCGCCAACCGCGCGTACTTGGCGTTTCTAAGCCTGCTGCCGTTCGCATTGGGCGCCCTCACCCTGCTGATTCCCGGGGATTCCGGACTGGACCGGCCCGACCGGTCGGCCGGTAACCCTCACGAAGCCATCGCAATCCTCGCTGCGCTCAACGTTGCCGCGGTGCTGATGGGCACCGTGCTGACGGCTGGTGACCTGGTCAGCGAGCGCCGGATTTTCCGGCGAGAGCAGTCCGTCGGACTGTCTGCGTCGGCCTACCTGATCGCCAAGATTATGGTGTTCGGATTGGTTGCAGCCATCCAGGCCGCCATTCTCACCGCCATCGTGGTCACCACCAAAGGCCGGCCCGCCCACGGCGCAGTGCTGCTCCACAGTCCCACCGCGGAGCTGTATGTGGGTGTGGCAGCCACGGCCATCGTCTCGGCGATCATCGGGCTGGCGCTGTCCACGCTCGGCAGGCATCGACGAGAGGTCCTGCCGCTGGTGGTGCCGGTGATCCTGGCATCGGCCCTGTTCGCCGGCGGCCTCGTAACACTGGCAGGCACGTGGGGTTTCGACCAGATCTCCTGGTTTGTTCCGGGCCAGTGGGGGTTTGCGGCAACGGCTTCCACCGTCGAACTGCGCAGGGTTGACGCCCTCGCCGCCCATAACGCGGTGTGGGCACACTACCCGGGTTGGTGGCTATTCGACATGGCCATTCTTATCGTCTTGGGCGCGCTGTGGGCGGCATTCGCCCGGTACCGACTGCGCGCGCCCACCACATCGCCGTCGGCAGCACGCGAATAACCAGACCCAGCGCTGACCACGGTTGGGCGTCGCGTACGCGTCACAGCACCGCCGCGATCAGCAACCCCACCAGATAGGTGGCAGCGACAGCGACCGCGCCGAAGATCAACTGCCGAGACGCTGCCCACCACGCTGGCTTGCTGGTGAACCGAGCAGTCAGCCCGCCGGCGACCAGCAGGCCGGCCCCACCTGACGCCAGACCGGCCAGCAACGATCCAAAGCCGAGCAGGTAAGGGATCAAGGGGATCAGCGCGCCAATAGCGAACATCACGAATGACGATCCGGCTGCCACCCGCGCCGACGGTTTGGCGGCCGGATCCACACCGATTTCGCGCACTAGATGGAAGTTGACCGCGCGGTTCTCATCCTGGTGGATTTCGTCGGTGGCAACCTGCGCGGTCTTCTCACTCATGCCGAGCTCGCGCAGCATTGTCACCAATTCGGCCCGCTCGGCGTGCGGACGGGTACGCAGGGCACGTCGTTCGAGATGCACTTCGGAGTCGATCTGCTCGTTGGCTGTGGTCACCGACGAGTACTCACCCAACGCCATAGAGAACGCACCGGCCAGTAGCCCGGCGATACCGCTGACGATGGTGGCGTGGACACTTTCGGCGGCAGCCACCCCGGCGATCAGCCCGGTATTGCTGACCAGGCCGTCCATGGCGCCGAAGGCAGCTGCGCGCAACCAGCCGCCGCTGACGTCGGAATGGAAGTGCCCCACGTCGGGGGCCGGTTCGGTAAATGGACCCACGTTGTCGTGTTCGATCCCAGGTTCACGCTTGGACATTGCGCTATCTAAACCCACCCCGGTACCGGCAACGTAGGCGCGGACGACAACGTGAGCTGGAGGCCGGGGCTGCCGGGCTCAAGGCGGCCGACACCTGGCACGCCAGCCGGGCCATCCAGGAAGCGCGTGAGGCCTGCGGCGGAGCCGGCTATATGGCCGAGACCAGGCTGATCGAACTTCGCGCCGACACCGACGTGTTCACCACGTTCGAGGGCGACAACCACGTGCTGACCCAACTGGTAGCCAAGGAGCTGTTGACCGCCTACGCCGACGACATACGCGGCATGAGCCCGGTCGAATGGGTGCGCTTCGCCGCCAACGCCGTCGGTGAGCGCGTGATGAAACGCACTGCTGCCGAGACGATCTTGCAGACGATCGTGGATACCCGGGTGGACAATGAGGAAGGCGGCAGCCTGTTCAACAGGACTATTGCTGTCCTCGGTCGCGCGCCGCCTGCAGGCGAGGTCCAACGAGATGTCAGCATTCGACGCGTTCAATGCGGTGCAGGACCACGTCCTGCACGCGGCGCAGGCGCACATCGATCGGGTGGTGCTCGAAGCCTTCGTCGCCGGGATCGAGTCCTGCCCGGACCGTGCGGCCCGCGAGCTGCTCGAGGCCGTGTGCGACCGGTATGCGTTGTCGGTGATCGAGGAAGACAAAGCCTGCTACGTCGCGCACCGGTTCCTGTCTACCGAACGGGTCCAAGGCAGTGACCCGGGCCATTATTGACCGATGCCGGGTGCTGCGGCCGCACGCCAAGACGTTAGTGGACGGCTTCGGAATCCCCGAGCCCCTGCGCTACGCACAGATGCTGCACCCAGAGAATCTGCCCGACTAAGTTCAGTGGCCGACAATCTCTGCGGCGGCCCGTGTCGGCGGCACGGCCGCGATGTGCCCGACCGAGCGGCGCAGGTACACCTTCCATGTCAAAGCCGCCGCAGCAGCGTAGAACAGCATGAAGATCCAGAACGCGTCAGTCGCCGTGCCGGTGGCCACATAGGACTCGCGCAGCGCCAGGTTGATGCCGACCCCCCCGAACGCCCCTATGGACGCTACCAACCCGATAGCAACCCCGGAGATCGCCCGCGACCAGTCACGGCGCTCCGCATCGTTGAGGTCCAACGAGCGACTCGCCGACTCGAAGATCGTCGGGATCATCTTGTAAACGGATCCGTTGCCCAGCCCGGACAGGATGAACAGCGCGATGAAGCAGACGAAATAGCCCGACATAGTGGTACCTGTCATCGGACCGCTGTGTCGTTGTTCCAGCATGCCCGCGCTGATCAGCACCCCGGCAACCACAGTCATAGCGACGAAGACCATCAGGGTGAGACGGCTCCCGCCGATACGGTCAGCCAGCCGGCCACCATATACCCGGGCCAGCGCGGCCAGTAAGGGTCCAACAAAAGCGAGCTCGGCAGCATGCACAGCGGCGCGCGCCGTGCTTTGTCCGGTGGCGACGAAGTCGGTCTGCAGCACTTGCCCAAAGGCAAACGAAAAGCCGATGAACGAGCCGAAAGTACCGAGGTAGAGCAGCGATAGCATCCAGGTGTCGCCAAGGGACAAGACCGAGCGGACGATCGGGCTGAGTCGACTCGCCCCCACCCGATGCTGCTCGACGTTGTTCATGGACAGCGTTACGCCGATTACGGAGCCCGTGAGCAGCACCGCATAGAATCCGCAAACCAGACACGGCTTGCCCCCACCCCACACGGCAATGACCAGTAGTGCTACCAACTGGATCATCGGCACCCCGAGATTGCCTACACCGCCGGCGATCCCAAGCGCCGAACCCTTGAGCCGATGCGGGTAGAAGGCATTGGCGTTACTCATTGAAGCAGCGAAATTTCCGCCGCCCAAACCAGTTAACGCCGCACACACCAGATACGGCCATAACGGCAGCCCCGGATGAGCCAGTAGGACCATGGCGCCGATGGTGGGTACCAGCAACACGGCGGCGGAGAAGATCGCCCAGTTGCGACCGCCGAAAATGATCGTGGCCAACGAATAGGGCATCCGCAGGCAAGCCCCGACCATGGTGGCAACCATGTCCAGCAAAAACTTGTCGCCCGCGGAAAAGCCGTAAGCATGCTGCGGCATGAACAAAACCAGCACCGGCCACAGCGTCCACACCGAGTAACCCAGGTGCACAGTCACTATCGACCAGATCAGATTTCGTCGGGCGATGATCTTGTTGCCGGCTTCCCATGCCGCCACATCCTCGGCGTCCCAATGCGATATATGACGTGAGCCACCCCGGCGCCGGACACACGCGCCGGTATCAAGGTGCGATGCAGCTCCTAAGCGGCCGGCCCTGCTCAGCGACTCCTCGCGTTGCAGCAGCATCTGCTGTTCCATCACACTCCTTAGACCCGGACTCCTGCGAAGCCACAATTGAAACCTCAGAGTGCCAAACTTCCACCCGGGCGGCACGCGGTGAGCAGCCTGAAAACGCTGAGTAACTGCTGTAAAAGTGCTTAAAAGTGCTTTAGCCGGGCGGTAGCGTCGGGTCGCGCCGCAACCGATGCCAAAGGTTAATGGAAACGATTGTGCGCCAACGCTACCGATAGCGCTACTGGCGTGGTATGGGGCCGAGCGCTATGAGCCTGCCGTCGGGCCCGATTTGGAATCCCACCGTGCCGCTACCGGTAGGGCAGCACTCGGGATCACTCCCAACCCGCCACCGGTACTGCACTGTGACGGTGTCATCGCCTGGCGGCAGCACCGTGATATAGGGCCTCGGATTCGGGGTTGGCGAGCCAAGCGCAGTGTTTCGGTCAAAGAACAACAGCTGCTGAGGAGTCGACTCGGAGGCAATGGTGGGGATGATTTGCACCCAGTGCAAGCGGCACTTCCTGGTGTGTCCCCGACCAATTTCGACCCAGGCCGAACCCGGCACCGCTATCGGAACGGTGGCAATTGCCTGCTGTACAGTATCGGCCGTCGGCCCGTCACCCTGCTTGCAGCTCTCCGGTGGCTGAGCTGCAAGTGGTGGCCGAGGCGGCGCCTTCCAGCCGCAACCGTCCAGTCCTGATCCCAAGGCCAGCACCGCCATCATCAGAATCACATTTGTCCGATGAGGCACGTCGCGAGCTTAGCGAGGTCTGTGAACCGCCCGGTAACCCGCTGTGCACAAAGTAACGCTCGCGGCCCATGCCCGGAGCTGAGCGAGAACTGTGAATGTTCCTCCGATTTGATCGAAGCCGCAGGCATCCGGGCTAATTGTGGCCAGTTCGCAGGTAGTCTAGGCCTCGACTGGGATGCCCAGGACTAGCTCGTTGGCCTGCCCTACGTTTTCGGGGCGTTTCCGGCAACGCACTGCCGCGCTGACCTGCCGCGAGGAAACCGTAAAGCGGCCGAAACCTCGAACATCCCGTCCCGAAACATCCTTCTCGCAGGATTGAATGCGTACCCCTTTGCACGGTGGGTGCGGAAAGGACGTAGGCGTGGCTAGGGAGCGCATGGCGTCCGACAAGGACACTGTGGACACTATGTGCGCCTATTGCGGCGTGGGCTGCGGCCTTGTGCTGCACCTCACAACGCAGCCACATACGGGAAAGCGTCACATTGCCAAGTCAATTGGACGAAAGTCGCATCCGGCCAACTTTGGGCGGTTGTGCACCAAAGGCACCACCACCGCCGACTTGCTGACCGCGCCAGGCCGCATGGAGTCGGCGTACTTGCGGGCCACCCGAGGCCAGCCCCTGGAGCCCATCCACATCGACACTGCCATCACCCAGTGCGCCAAGCGGTTACGGGCCATCATTGACGAGCACGGCCCCGATGCTGTCGCCGTGTATGTGTCAGGGCAAATGTCCATCGAAGCCCAGTACCTGGCCAACAAACTAACCAAAGGGTTTATCGGCACCAACCAGATCGAGTCGAACTCCCGGCTGTGCATGGCCGGTGCCAGTTCGGGCTACAAGCTGTCGTTGGGAGCGGACGGACCTCCTGGTTCCTATGAAGACTTCGACCATGCCGACGTCTTCTTCGTCATCGGCTCCAACATGGCTGACTGCCACCCGATCCTGTTCCTACGCATGATGGAACGCGTCAAAGCCGGAGCCAAGTTGATCGTCGTCGACCCACGCCGCACCGCGACCGCGGACAAGGCTGACCTCTTCCTGCAGATCGCGCCCGGCACCGACTTGGCGCTGCTCAACGGTTTGCTGAACCTGATCATCCAGAACGGGCACACCGATCCGCGTTTCATCGCCGAATTCACCGAGGGTTGGGAGGTGATGCCGAGCTTCCTCGCGCAGTTCCCGCCGGACAAGGTCGGCGAAATCACCTGCCTGCCTGTCGAAGACATTCGCACTGCGGCACGCTGGATCGGCGCAGCCGGCAATTGGCTGAGCTGCTGGACGATGGGACTCAACCAGAGCACCCACGGTACTTGGAACACCAATGCGCTGTGCAACCTGCACCTGGCCACCGGAGCGATCTGCAAACCTGGCAGCGGGCCGTTCTCGCTGACCGGGCAGCCCAACGCCATGGGCGGACGCGAAATGGGTTACATGGGGCCGGGACTGCCGGGCCAGCGATCGGTGCTGTCGGCTGAGGACCGCGAGTTTGTGGAAGAACAGTGGGGTATTCCGCGCGGGTCGCTGCGTAGCGAAGTCAGCGCCGGGGTGGTCGACATGTTCTCCCGCATGGCTGACGGCGACATCAAGGCGTGTTGGATCATCTGCACCAATCCCGTTGCCACGGTAGCCAACCGAAAAACTGTGCTGGCTGGCCTGGAGCAGGCCCAATTGGTGATCAGCCAAGACGCGTACCTGGAAACCGAGACCAACGAATACGCGACAATGCTGTTGCCCGGCGCTCTATGGACGGAATCCGAGGGGGTGATGGTCAACTCCGAGCGCAACTTGACCTTGTTCCAACAGGCCGTCGAGCCGGTCGGGCAGGCCCTGCCAGACTGGCGGATCATCGCCCGGATCGCTTGCGAGATGGGCTTTTCGGAGTACTTCAGCTATGAGTCGGCCGCCGACGTTTTCGAGGAGATCAAACGATTCTCCAACCCGGCAACCGGATACGACCTGCGCGGTGTCAGCTACGACAGACTACGCACGACACCGTTGCAGTGGCCGTGCCCGCCCGATGGCGCCAGCAGCCGCAGCCCGGTCCGTTACCGCAACGACGGTGTCAGCCAGACACAATTGGTTCGCGACGACGGCACCGTGCCGCGGTTGGCGTTCCCGACCGCGACTGGCCGTGCGGTGTTCTTCGCCCGCCCCCATCTGCTGCCTGACGAGATGCCGGACGCCGACTATCCGTTCGTGCTCAACACCGGACGCTTGCCGCACCACTGGCACACGCTGACCAAGACCGGCAAGATCGCCACACTCAACAAACTCAACCCGGGTCCGTTCGTCGAGATCCACCCCGATGACGCCACCGAGCTGCAGATCTGTGACGGTGACCCCGTCGAGATCGCTTCTCGCCGTGGCCGGGCGGTGCTGCCCGCGGTAGTCACCGACCGGGTGCGGCCCGGCAACTGCTTTGCGCCCTTCCACTGGAACGACGCGTTCGGCGAATACCTGTCCATCAACGCGGTCACCAACGACGCCGTCGACCCGATATCGCGACAACCGGAATACAAGGCGTGCGCGGTCACCTTGACCAAGGTCGCCCAGCCGGTGTCGCGGAAAAATTCGACACCTCAAGCCAAACCACGGACCGATACACCGCACAGCGGTGTAGGTCAGATCGACGCTCTAGCCGAATTCCTCGGAGTGGCAAACGAACCCACGCCGCAGTTCGGTCCGATCGGCCGCTCGTACCTGGCGGGCTTGATGGCCGGGCTGCGTTCGGAAACCGGTCAACTTATGCCTGGGGTGCCCACGGTACCCGTCAGCGCTCCGTTCGATACCCCTACCCGGCTGTGGTTGGACGGCTTACTCGCCGGGATGTTCGCGCGCACCCAGACACCCCAAGCGAAGTCGGTACCCGAAACCGCCGAACGAGCACCGATCGTGGTGCTATGGGCTTCGCAAACCGGGACTGCCGAAGAGCTCGCCGTCGACGTCGCCACCCAACTCCGCGCCGCCCAACAGCCGGTCGCGTTGCACAGCATGGACGAGTTCGCAGTGGCCAAGCTGCCGAAAGCTCACCAGCTGCTACTCATCACCAGCACCACCGGGGACGGCGAGCCACCAGACAACGGCGCCGCTTTCTGGCAAGCGCTGTCGGCAGACACCGCTCCGCGACTAGCGGATATCCGCTACGCCGTTCTGGCGCTCGGCGACTCCAACTACCATAATTTCTGCGGTCATGGGCGCGCTGTGGACCAGCGCCTGGCCGAACTGGGAGCCACCCGCATCATCGACCGCGTTGATTGCGAACCCGATTACGAAGCCGCCGCCGCCAGCTGGCTTGACCAGATTCTGCACAAGTTGTGCGGCACATCGTTGCCCACGCGGACGCCACGGACACACACCAAGCAGAACCCACTGGTCACCAACGTGGTCCGCAACACCACGCTGAGCAAGCCGAGATCAGCAAAAGACGTGCGGCATCTGGTGTTTAGCCTGCCCGAGCAGACCGTCAGCTATGCGGCCGGCGACGCTCTGGGGGTGTGGCCGCGCAACTGCAAACAGCTAGTCGACGAATGGCTCACCGCGACCAGGCTCGACCCGCGCACCGAAGTGGAGATCGCCAACCGCGGATCGATGTCGCTGCGCGCGGCGCTGACCGAGCACCTCGAGATCGCCCACATCAGCCCGGACCTGCTGCGGTTCGTTCAGCAGCGCAGCGAAAACCGTGACTGCGCCAACCAACTCGCCGACTTGATGAGGCCGGAAAACAAAGCGGTGCTGGCTAATTGGTCATGGGGTAGACAGTCGGTCGATGTGCTCGCTGCGGCACCGGTCACCGCATCGATCGACGACTGGCTGAAAGTGCTGAAACCGCTTCAGCCGCGCCTATATTCGATCTCGTCGAGCCCTAAAGAGCACCCTGACGAGGTGCATCTGACCGTGTCGCCGGTGCGCTACAACTTCCAGGGCGTGCCACGTCGCGGCGTGTGCTCGACCTATCTCGCCGACCGCTGTCCCAGCGATGAGATCGCGGTTTACCTGAAGAAGTCAAGCAATTTCCGGCCTCCGGCCGATCCGCACACGGCGATGATCATGATCGGTCCCGGAACGGGCATCGCGCCCTTCCGGGCCTTTCTGCAAGAACGGCGGGCACTCAGCCACACCGGACCCAACTGGCTGTTCTTCGGTGAACAGCACGCGGCCACCGACTTCTACTACCGCGACGAGATCCAGGCGATGCATACCGACGGGTTCCTCACCGAACTCGACCTGGCATTCTCCCGAGACCAGCGGCATAAGGTCTACGTGCAGCACCTGATGCGCAAGCGCGGGGCGCAGCTGTGGCAGTGGTTGCAGGATGGGGCACAACTGTACGTGTGCGGCAACGCCGACCCCATGGCCAAAGAGGTGGACCACACGCTATGCAACATTGCAGCCGAACACGGACACCTCGATGTAGAAGCGGCCGCCGCCTACGTGCGGTCGCTCGCCGCCGACAAGCGCTACCACCGCGACGTCTACTGAGACCTGGAACGCACACCGTGGGAAAGCCGGTAATGGAGCGGAAACACAGCACATCCGCGGCCGAAACATCGTCGGCGCACCATTCACCCAAGAGACTGCACGCTCGAGGGAGGGATGTCGGCCGTGACCGCTATATGTCCCTTGCAGTGCCGGCTTCGGCGTGGCGCGGCGCCGCCTGACCAGGTCGATTGGGCGGGGTTGCCGGTCAACCTCGACCTTGCGTTCTCCCGGGAGCAGCGCGACAAGGTCTACTCGCAGCACCTGATACGCAAGCGTGCGACCCAGTTGCGGCGGTGGAACTGCGGCCTTGCCCAAGTGTGCGTCTGCCAAATCGAACCCGTTGACCCCGACGCCAATGCGTCTGAGTCCACGCGCTAATTCGCGTTCACCTCGGTCCGCGCTACCGTGACTTGACACGCCAACTCCCGGACGGAGGTCGTGATGGGTGACGCCTGCGTACCAAGGTTCCCCGCCGCGCTGTCCACCCCGAGCCTCAACCGCGGGGTCGGGTTTACCCACGAGCAGCGGCGACGGCTGGGGCTCACCGGCCGGCTGCCGTCGGCGGTGCTCACCCTCGAACAACAAGCCGACCGGGTCTGGCATCAGTTGCAGAGCCTGGCGACCGATCTGGGCCGCAATCTGCTGCTGGAGCAGCTGCACTACCGCCACGAACTGCTCTACTACAAGGTGTTGATCGACCATTTGCCCGAGCTGATGCCGGTGGTGTACACGCCCACGGTCGGTGAAGCGATTCAACGGTTCTCGGATGAATACCGTGGGCAACGCGGATTGTTTCTCAGCATCGACGAGCCCAACGAGATCGGGGCAGCCTTCGAAACGTTGGGACTCGAGCCCGACGACGTCGACCTGATCGTATGCACCGACGCCGAGGCGATCTTGGGTATTGGTGACTGGGGCGTGGGCGGCATCCAGATCGCGGTAGGCAAATTGGCGCTGTACACCGCCGGCGGCGGCATCGACCCGCGGCGCAGCCTCGCGGTGTCACTTGATGTCGGCACCGACAACGAACAGCTGCTGCAGGACCCGTTCTACTTGGGCAATCGCCACGCCCGACGCCGCGGCGCCGAGTACCACGACTTCGTCCGGCGCTACATCGAGACCGCCCACCGGATGTTTCCGCACGCGCTGCTGCACTTCGAGGACTTCGGGCCGGAGAACGCCCGCATGATTCTGCAGACGTACAGTGCGGATTACTGCGTGTTCAACGACGACGTACAGGGAACCGGCGCGGTGGTTGTCGCAGCGATTGACGGCGGGTGTCGCGTCACCGGTATCCCGGTGCGCGACCAGGTGGTGATTGCTTTCGGGGCTGGAACCGCCGGCATGGGTGTCGCCGATCAGATCCGGGATGCCATGGTCGCCGACGGCGCCAGCCGTGAGCAGGCGACATCGCAGATCTGGCCCATCGACAAACAGGGGCTGCTCTTCGACGACATGGAGGGGCTGCGGGATTTTCAGCTGCCGTATGCGAAGAACCGTCAGCGGCTAGGTGTCAAGTCCGGGGCGCGGGTCGGACTGGTCGAGGCGATCAGGATGGCGTCTCCCACCATCGTGCTCGGCGCCTCGACCGTCTCCGGCGCGTTCACCCAAGAAGTGGTCCAAGCGATGACGGCGTGCTGCGAACGTCCGATGATCTTCCCGCTGTCTAACCCGACCTCGCGCATGGAAGCGATGCCGGCCGACGTGCTGGCGTGGTCGAGCCGTAAAGCACTGGTCGCCACCGGCAGCCCGGTCCCGCCGGTCGAATACGACGGAAACACCTACACCATCGGCCAGGCTAACAATGTGCTGGTGTTTCCCGGCATCGGACTGGGCGTCATCGTGTCCGGGGCCCGGCTGCTGACCCAGGGCATGCTGCGCGCAGCGGCCAAAGCACTTGCGTGTAAGGCTAATCCGACCCAGACCGGAGATTCGCTGCTGCCCGATGTGCAGGACCTGCGTGGTATCTCGACGACGGTGGCCGAGGCCGTTTATCAGGCCGCCGTAGCAGACGGGGTGGCTACGAAGACCCACGAGGACGTCCAGCAGGCCATCCTCGACACCATGTGGCTGCCGGTGTACGACTAAGGGAGCGCCGGGGGCGCGGACCAATATCGCGGTCAAGCCGAACAGGGGATATGCGCTAATGCCCTATAGTGGACCCATGCAACAGGCTGTAAAGCTGTGCTTCGTCCTTACCCGCTGCCGCGGCGTGGACTGTTGTTGTTGCTGTTGATTCCTGGCGCCTTCTGACCGTCCGGTAATCGCCGTCCTCAGTCGCCTCTCGGCACCGTGACGTGCACTACCAAAGTCTTCAGGAAGACAAACCGCCCTATGAGTGTCTTGCCCACGTCCACTAATGCCCCGCCACCGGAGGCGATCCGTCGGCGCAGCTGGGCGGCAGACAACTACCCACTAGCCACTGGGTACACCGCCGACATCGTTGGAGATTGCCAATGACCATCGCCGAGAACATCACACAACTGATCGGGGGCACCCCCCTGGTCCGGCTGCGACGGGTCACCGATGGTGCAGGGGCCGAGCTGGTCGCCAAGCTGGAATCCTTCAACCCGGCGGGCAGCGTGAAGGACCGCATCGGGGTAGCCATGATCGACGCGGCCGAGAAGGCGGGCCTGATCAAGCCGGACACGATAATCCTCGAGCCCACGAGCGGGAACACCGGAATCGCGTTGGCGATGGTCGCCGCCGCGCGTGGCTACAAGTGTGTGCTGACCATGCCAGAAACCATGAGCATGGAGCGGCGAATGCTGCTGCGCGCTTACGGTGCTGAGCTGGTGCTCACTCCCGGCGCCGAAGGCATGGCGGGCGCTATCGCCAAAGCCGAAGAATTGGCAAAAACCGATGAGCGGTATTTCATACCTCAGCAATTCGAGAATCCGGCCAATCCTGCGATCCACGCCGTGACAACCGCTGAGGAGGTATGGAAGGACACCGACGGCAAGATCGATTTCTTCGTCTCCGGCGTCGGCACCGGCGGCACCATCACCGGGGTTGCCCAAGTCATCAAGGAACGCAAGCCGTCGGCGCAGTTCATCGCCGTGGAACCCGCCGCGTCGCCGGTGCTGTCCGGCGGCCAGAAGGGACCGCACCCCATTCAGGGGATCGGCGCCGGTTTCGTCCCGCCGGTGCTGGATCTGGGCTTGGTCGACGAGATCATTACCGTTGGCAACGAAGAATCGTTCACCATGGCCCGGCGGCTCGCCCGGGAAGAGGGATTATTGGTGGGTATTTCCTCGGGAGCCGCGGTGGTGGCCGCGCTGCAGGTGGCTACGCGGCCAGAGAACACCGGAAGGCTGGGGGTGGTGGTGCTGCCCTCCTTTGGCGAGCGATACTTGAGCACGCCGCTGTTTGCCGATCTAGCCGATTAGTCATGCTGGCCGAGATACGACGCGACATCCAGGCCGCCCGGCACCGCGACCCGGCCCGCCCCACCGTCCTGGAAGTCATCTTCAGCTACCCGGGCGTCCACGCCGTGTGGGGTCACCGAATCAGCCACTGGTTATGGCTACGTAATGCACGGCTGGTCGCCCGAGCGTTAGCCGAGCTCACCCGCATACTCACCGGTGTCGACATCCATCCCGGGGCCGTAATCGGCTCCGGTCTGTTCATCGATCACGCAACCGGGGTGGTAATCGGTGAAACCGCTGAGGTGGGCGACGACGTCACGCTGTACCACGGCGTCACCCTCGGCGGCACCGGTACAGACATTGGCAAACGCCACCCCACCATCGGTGACCGGGTGACGATCGGCGCCGGCGCCAAGATCCTCGGCCCGATCAAGATCGGCGCCGACAGCCGGGTAGGCGCCAACTCCGTCGTGGTCAAGGAGGTTCCGTCTGGTGCTGTGGTCGTCGGGGTGCCCGGGCAAGTCATCAGCCGCAACGGTTCGTCCAAGGACGACGACTCGCTGCTGCCCGATCTGGTGGGCGTCAGCCTCCAATCGCTGCTCACCCGAGTGGCCAGGCTGGAGGCCAAATCCGACGACCGTCCACCGATGGAACGCGTCATCCGGCCGCCGGAGGCCGGTGTATGGCATGGCGAAGACTTCTCCATCTGAGCAAGACGGCGCGGAACGCCCGGTGCACTGGTGAGCTCGGTAGTACTCGCCGCGACTGCGGTCATCGGCGCGATCACAGGTACGTCGGTGATCGGCGTGGCGATCAATCGCCGATCGGGTGTATTGCGCGTGCCCAAGTCGACAACCAGCACAGTAGTCTTGCAAGACACATCGGAGCTTGCCTTATCCAAGACCGGGCCCACCGTCGTGCACTTCAGCGCCGCATGGTGCGGTCCGTGCGCCACCGTGCGCCGCGTCGTCGATCAGGTGTGCGCCGACCTGTCCGATGTGGCACACGTCGAGATCGACATCGATGCCAGTCCGGTTGCTGCTAAACGGATGTCGGTGCTCTCGCTGCCCACCACGCTCATCTTCGACGCGGACGGGCGGCAACGGTATCGCACCGCGGGTGTGCCCCAAGCGGCCGATCTGCGCGCGGCGTTGGCCCCTCTGCTCGCCCATCTACCATAACCGGCTCCCTGGATCGCTTGGTGTTCGCCACCGTGGGG
>NZ_VTZN01000079.1 GCF_008370645.1 Mycobacterium simiae | reverse complement strand
CCTGGCCGCGATGATCGACCGGCTCTCCGCGGGCGATGTCGATGTGGTGATCGGAACCCGGTTCGGCGGGCAAATGGAAAGCCGGCCGCCCCTGCTGAAACGAATCGTGCTGCAGACCGCGGCCCGATTAAGCCGGCGGGGTCGCCGGCTCGGCCTGACCGATACCAACAACGGGCTGCGGGTGTTCAACAAGAAGGTGGCCGACGCCCTCAACTTCACCATGAGCGGCATGAGCCACGCCACCGAATTCGTCATGCTGATCGCCGAAAACCATTGGCGGGTAGCCGAAGAGCCGGTCGAGGTGCTCTACACCGAATACTCCAAGTCAAAGGGCCAGCCGCTGCTCAACGGCGTCAACATCATTTTCGACGGGTTCTTGCGAGGGAGGATACGGCGGTGAACTGGATCCAGGTGGTGCTGATCGGGTCGATCGTCGCGCTGCTGGTCTATTTACTGCGGTCGCGCCGCAGCGCGCGGTCACGGGCATGGGTCAAGATGGGTTACGTCTTGTTTGTGCTCGCGGCCATCTATGCAGTGCTGCGCCCAGACGACACCACTGTGGTCGCGCGCTGGTTCGGGGTGCGCCGCGGCACCGACCTGATGCTCTACGCGCTGATCATGGCGTTCAGCTTCACCACGCTGAGCACCTACATGCGGTTCAAAGACCTGGAGTTGCGCTATGCGCGATTGGCCCGCGCCGTCGCGCTGGAGGGGGCTCAGGCGCCGGAGGCGTGACACGCCCGATTCAAGACGCCGCGGTTTACGCGCTGTGACCAGACCGCCATGGCGGCGGCCTCGATGCCGTCAGCTACGCGAGTTCTCGGCCCGCCGACGTACATCTGTGAAGTCCCTGAGAGTTGCCGGCCTTCGCCGTATGCTGTTGCCGGGTAAGTGCTGGTTGCGAGGCCAGGAAAGAAGGTGCGCCGAATGCCGATCGAGTTCTGTTTGTTCGGCGACGTCTCGGTGCACGTCGACGGGCAGCGGCTCGATATTGGTCATGCACGGCAGCGGTGCGTGCTCGTCGCGTTGCTACTCGAAGTGAACCATCCGGTTCCGGTGGATCAGTTGATTGATCACGTGTGGTCGGATCGTCCACCACACCATGCTCGAAACTCGTTGGCCGGGTATGTGTCTCGACTGCGGAATCTGGTCGCTGACGCTGAGGGCGTAACATTCACTCGCCCGCCGGGGGGCTATGTCCTTGCTACCGACCCACTGGCAGTAGACCTGCACCGGTTCCGGTATCTGGTGCGTCAGGCTCGGGCCTGCCCGGACCCGCCGCAGGCCGCAGACCTGTTCGAGCATGCACTGAAAATCTGGAGGGGCGAACCGTTCCCGGCGCTGGACACTCCATGGATCAACGACGTGCGTAGCGCCCTAGTGGGCGAGCGGCTGTCGGTGGTGCTGGACCGCAACGACGCCGCACTCCGTGTTGGGCGCCACAGCGAGCTGCTGGTGGAATTGGCGGCAGCACATGCCGCACACCCGCTCGACGAACGTCTGGCAGGTCAGTTGATGCTGGCCCAATACCGCAGTGGGCGACAGGCAGCTGCGCTGAACACCTACCGGCAGATGCGCCAACAACTGGCCGAGGAACTCGGCGTCGACCCAAGTCCGTCGCTGGAGCAGGTGCATCAGCAGATTCTCTCCGGCGACCAAGTGTCGGGCGGTTCAACGACGCCCCACCTGGCGGTGGCCGATCGGCCGCATGCGGCGCTATTGCGGCGAGCGACCAGCTTCGTCGGCCACAAACCCGAACTGACCCGCGTGATAGAGGCGCTGGACGAGGGTCCACTGGTGACATTGACCGGGGTTGGCGGCGTCGGCAAGACACGACTTGCCCTCGAAGTCGCCCGCCGTGCGCAGAGTCGTTTCAGCGAAGGCGTATGGGTCTGCGAGCTAGCGCCGTTGGAACATCATGCAGCGGTGGCACACACCGTCGCGACAGCACTGCGTTTGCAGCAACAGCAGGGCCTGGGCATTGAAGACTCGGTGATCGAATATCTGCGCACCCGCGAAATCCTGCTCGTAGTCGACAATTGCGAGCATGTGGTGGAAGCGGTCGCCAAGCTGCTTGAGCAGATCATCCAACACTGCCCGAAAGTCGCGGTGCTGGCCACCAGTCGCCAACCGCTTGCTATCGACGGTGAGCGGATCGTGGTGGTCCCGCCGCTGACCGTCGCCGACGCCATTCAGTTGTTCGCCGATCGGGCCCGGGCCGGCCGGCCGGATTTTCAACTCCAGGATCAGCCGGCGGGCGCGGTCGCTGAAATCTGCCAGCGAGTGGATTGTCTACCGCTGGGGGTGGAGCTGGCAGCGGCGCGGATGCGCATGATGAGCAGCACCGATGTGGTTCGGCGCCTCGACACTCTTGGTGTGCTGCGCGGCGGCGCGCGTGGTGCGCTGCCCCGCCAACAGAGCCTGACAACCGCGATCGATTGGTCCTATCAGCTGCTGACCCACGCCGAGCAAGCGCTGTTCATCCGGCTCTCAGTGTTCGCCGGGTGCTTCGACCTCGACGCCACACATGGGGTCTGCGGCTCAAACGGCGATCTGGTGGAGGACACGCTAGAGCTGCTCACCGGTCTGGTCGACAAGTCGATGGTAGTGGTTCGCAGCGTTACCGACCGGACCCGCTACGTCGTCCTGGAAACCCTTCGGGCCTTTGCTCGGGAGCATCTACGCGGGGCCGGGCTCGCTGATGCCTACGCCATCCGGCATGTGACCTACTACACCGAACTCGCCGAGTGCGCCGCACGTGGCCTGCACGGCACCCAAGAGCGGGATTGGGTGGAGCGGATGATGCCCGACTACGACAACCTGCGGGCGGCGTTCGAGCGGGCCATGGCCGATGATGACAGCGACCTTGCGCTGCGCCTGGTTGCGGCATTGCCCGAGCTGGTCGGCCTCCGCATCGGTTACGAGATGGCCGAATGGGCCCAGCGCGTCATCGCCGTCGTCGAGCCCGAGCATCCGCTGTTCGCCACGGCTGTCGGCGTGGCCGCCCGCGGTGCCTGGACCCACGGCGATTATGCCCACGCGCGGGATCTGGTAGCCCTCGCACAGGGTCGGGTGCCGGCCCCTGGAACCGCACGCGTGGCCTACCCGGCTGACGTGCTGGCCGACGTGGCTTTCTTCGCGGGCGATATGCCGCGGGCCTTGCAGTACTGGCAAAACGAAGTGGTGCGCGCCCGTGCCGAAGCTGACCCGATCCGGCTGGTGTGGACGCTCTATGAGGTGGCGATTTGCTGCGGCGCACTGGGTACCCCGGAGCCGGGTTTAGCTGCGGCCCAGGAGGCGGTGTCGATCGCTGACCGCACCGGCAATCCGACAGCGCGCTCCATGGCCTATTTTGCGCTTGGCTATCTGCTCAAGAGGTCGCAGCCGGAGCGCGCATTGGCCCTCTTCGATGAGGCGGCGCAGCTGGCTGCGTCGGTACAGAATTTCTGGCACGGCGGCACCGCGTTGATGGCGGCAGCAGCAACCCGCGCTGTGCATGGCGATCCCATGGAGGCGGCCCGGATGTTCATCGAGGTGCTCGACCACTGGGACCGGGTCGGAGACTGGTTCGAGCAGCGGGCGGCGCTGCGCTACATCACCAGGTTGCTGGTTCGGCTGGGCGCCGACGACGATGCCGCCTTCCTGCATGGCGCATTCGTCAAGACGGGAATGCCTTCGCCGTTGCGCGAGGAGTCATTACAGCTGCTTATCGACCGCTTGGGGGCCGACCGCTTCCAGGCCCACAGCGCCGCTGTCACCGACGGCGCCACCATGGTCGCTCGGGCTCGCGCCAGCCTGTATCGCTTCGTCGCACCCGCAGCGTGAAGCTGTTGGCCGGGACGGAACCCGGCAGCGATAAGCGCATTTCATGATTCGTCAAGGCCTGCCGAACAGCTACCGCGCAGCTTGGGCGCATGTCTTTTGTGATCGCTGCACCGGAGCTGGTGGCTGCGGCGGCCGGGGATCTGGCGAGCATCGGAGCTGCCCTAGCCCAGGCGAATGCCGCAGCAGCGGCTCGGACTCTGGCGGTGCTAGCGCCGGCGATCGATGAGGTGTCGACGGCGATCGCGGCCTTATTCGGCGACCATGCCGCCACTTACCAGGCGCTCAGCGCCGAGGCGGCCGCGTTTCACGACCAATTTGTGCGCACCCTGCAGGCCAGCGCGAGCGCGTACGCGACCACCGATGTCGCCAATGCGGGGCAACAGCTGCTCACCGCCATTAACGCGCCCACCATGGCGTTGTTGGGCCGCCCGCTGATCGGCAACGGCGCCGATGGGACGCCGGGCACCGGTCAAAACGGCGGCGATGGCGGGTTGCTGATCGGCAATGGCGGCAACGGCGGGTCCGGCGGGACGGCCAGCGTCAATTCGCGGACGCGTGGCTTGCCCGGCGGCAACGGGGGGTCCGCCGGACTGATCGGCACTGGCGGGACCGGTGGGGCCGGCGGGATCGGCCAGCATGGAGGACCCGGCGGCACCGGTGGAAACGGCGGGCTGCTGTTCGGCCACGGTGGGGCAGGCGGGCCAGGCGCGAGTGGCGCCGGGCCCGCCGGCACCGGCGGCGCGGGCGGCGCCGGCGGGCTGCTATTCGGCAACGGCGGGCCGGGCGGTGCCGGCGGCGACTCGGTTTCTATCGGTGGCCACGGCGGCCAGGGCGGCCCCGCCGGGTCTATCGGCGACGGCGGGTCCGGCGGCGTGGGCGGGCGTGGCGGCTTGTCGGCCGGCCACGGTGGTGGTGGCGGCGGCGCCTGGCTTATCGGCGAGGGCGGGCGTGGCGGAGCCGGGGGGTTCGCCAACTTCCAGGCCGGTGCCGGGGGCGATGGCGGCGCCGGAGGGCTGCTGCTGGGCAGTGGCGGTGATGGTGGCGCCGGCGGCACCGCCAACGTCGGCACGGCCGGGGCAGGCGGTCATGGCGGCAGCGCCCGCGGGCTATTCGGCGACGGCGGTGACGGCGGACCCGGGGGGACCAGCTACCTCGACCCCAACCTCGAGGACCGCGGCTGGGACAAGCTGGGCGGGGCGGGCGGTGACGGCGGAGCCGCCGGCGTCTTCGGCCGGGGCGGCACCGGCGGCGACGGGGGCGACGGGCCGGCACGCGGCGGCGCCGGCGGCGCTGGTGGTGCCGGGGGGCGACTGTTCGGAAACGGCGGCGACGGTGGCCTCGGCGGGGTCGGCGGGACCGACGAAATCCCGCACGCCCCCATCGGCGGAGAAGATCTTCAGAGCCGAGACAGATTCGGCGGGGCCGGCGGCAACGGCGGCGCTGCTGGCTTGCTCGGCCGGGGCGGCACCGGAGGCGCCGGCGGCAGTGGGCCGGTACGCGGCGGCGACGGCGGTGCCGGCGGTTCCGGCGGACGATGGGTCGGCAACGGCGGCGACGGCGGCGCCGGCGGTACTGCCACCGAGGGCACAGCCGGAGCCGGCGGCAACGGCGGCAGCGCGGACGGGTGGTTCGGCCAGGGCGGGGCCGGCGGAGCCGGCGGACGCATCCGCCCCAGCCTGGTCGGTGCGGTCACCAGTGCCGGCAGGGGCGGTGACGGCGGTGCCGGCGGGCTGCTGGCCGGCAGCGGCGGCGCCGGCGGACAGGGCGGCAACAACACCGGCACCACGGGCGGCGACGGCGGCCGCGGCGGCCACGCACGCGGCCTGCTAGGTGACGGCGGCAACGGCGGCTATGCCGGATTGGGGCTGACACAGGGCCGCGGCGGCGACGGCGGTAACGGCGGGCTGCTGATCGGCAACGGCGGACACGGCGGCTGGGGTGCCGCCGGCACCAACTCCGTTGCCGGCGGGCGCGGCGGCGACGGCGGCAACGCCGGCGTGCTGTTCGGTTTCGGCGGCGACGGTGGGGACGGCGGAGCCAGCGGCGGCAAGGCCGGCGGCGGCCAGGGCGGAGCCGGCGGCCGCGGCGGTTTGGTGGGAGCGCCCGGCGCCGCGGGCGTGGACGGCTAACAAGCTCTTCACGGCATCGAAAAAAAGGTGTTAAAGTACACTGGTACTATTATCCGTCATGGCAACTATTTGATACGACAACCATCTGACACGACAACCCCGGAGGCATCATGCCCGAACGTGAAATCACCCCATCAGACGACGACCGCGACGAAAGCGCGTCGGAAAAGGACCTGCTGCCGTCCTAATGACCCAGGACTCCTCGGTCGAGCGCCACGTCGGCGAAATCGACGAGTTCGGCTACACCGTCGTCGAGAACGTCCTCGACGCTGAATCAGTCGCTGCGTATCTGGCGGATACCCAACGGCTGGAACGGGAGTTGCCGACCGTCATCGCCAACTCCACCACCGTCGTCAAGGGCTTGGCGTGGCCCGGTCTCAAGCCGGTCACCCGGGATGATCACGACTGGGTGCGCATCGACAATCTGCTGCTGCACGGCGCCCGCTACGAAGCCCTGCCGGTGCAGCCGAAATTGCTACCGGTGATCGAGGGCGTACTCGGACGGGACTGCCTGCTGTCCTGGTGCATGACCAGCAACCAGCTGCCGGGTGCGGTGGCCCAGCGCCTGCATTGCGACGACGAGATGTATCCGCTGCCGCGGCCACATCAACCGCTGTTGTGCAACGCGCTGATCGCGTTGTGCGACTTCACCGCCGACAACGGCGCCACCCAGGTTGTCCCGGGCTCGCACCGCTGGCCGGAGTATCCATCGCCGCCCTACCCGGAGGGCAAGCCGATGGAGATCAAAGCGGGTGACGCGCTGGTCTGGAACGGCAGCTTGTGGCACACTGCCGCGGCTAATCGCACCGACCAACCTCGGCCGGCGCTGACGATCAACTTTTGCGCGGGCTTCGTGCGCCAGCAGGTCAACCACCAGCTCAGCATTCCGCGCGAGTTGGTGCGCCGCTTCGAGCCGCGGCTGCAGGAGCTGATCGGCTACGGGTTGTTCGCCGGGAAGATGGGGCGCATCGACTGGCGCCCACCGGCCGACTATCTCGACGGCGACCGGCACCCGTTCCTGGACGCGGTAGCCGACCGCTTGGAGCGCCCCGCCACCCTCTGATCACACCTGCCGGAAGTACTCGACCGTGCGACGCACGCCGTCGGCGAGTTCAACTCGTGGACGCCAGCCCAAGACCCGCTCGGCCAGGCTGATGTCGAGGCAGGACCGCTTCAAATCACCCAACCGCGGCGGGTGAAATTCCGGGTCGTCGGGGCCGCCGACGGCGGCGGCCACCGCCGCATGCAGTTTGCGGTCGGATGTTTCTACCCCGGTGCCGATGTTGAACCGCTGCCCGCCGCCCGCGTCACCGGACGCCCGGATGAAGGCGTCCACCACATCGTCGACGTAGACGTAGTCGCGGGTGTTGGTGCCGTCGCCGAACACCTTGGTGGGCTTACCTGATAGCAGCGCCTGCGCGAAGATCGCCACCACACCGGCCTCACCGTGTGGGTCCTGGCGCGGGCCGTAGACGTTGGCCGGTGCGATATGCGAGCACTCCAGCCCGTACAGATGGCGGAAGGTGTTCAGGTAGATCTCGCCGGCGACCTTGCCCGCGGCGTAGGGCGAGGCCGGGTCGGTGGGCACGGTCTCGGGGGTCGGGTACTGCGGCGGGACGCCGTAGATGGATCCCCCCGACGAGGTGTGCACGATCTTGCGGACGTGTGTGTGCCGCGCCGCTTCGGCCAGCCGCACCGTGCCGATGACGTTGACCTCGGCATCGAATTGCGGATCTGCCACCGAATGCCGCACGTCGATCTGAGCGGCCAAGTGGAACACCACCTCGGGCCGATGCTGGTCGAGAATGGCGTGCAAATCCGCGGTCACGATGTCGGCCTCGACGAACAGGTGCGCCGGGTTGTCGGCGACGTGCTCGAGGTTGGTCGCCCGACCGGTGGCGAAATTGTCCAGCCCGACCACCGTGTGGCCGTCGGCCAGCAGCCGGTCGACTAGCGTCGATCCGATGAAACCGGCTGCCCCGGTAACGAGTGCGCGCACCGGCCCACCATACCGAGTGGCGCTGGCCGCGGCGGTGCTCATCACGGTCGCGTTGGGGGTTCGCGCGGCGTTGGCCTTCGGGGGCTACTTCTATTGGGACGATCTGATCCTGGTGGGGCGGGCGGGCACCCAGGGCCTGCTATCGCCTTCGTACTTGTTCGACGATCATGACGGCCATGTGATGCCAGGTGCGTTCCTGCTGGCCGGCGCTATCATCCGGGCGGCGCCTTTGATGTGGACCGGTCCGGCGGTCAGCCTGGTGGTGCTGCAGCTGCTGGCATGGCTGGCGCTGCTGCGCGCACTGCAGGTGATCCTCGGCTGGCGCCCGGTCCTGCTGATCCCGCTGACGTTTGCGCTGTTCACGCCGCTCGGGGTGCCCGGGTTCGCGTGGTGGGCGGCGGCGCTGAACTCGTTGCCGATGGTGGCGGCGCTGGCCTGGGTGTGCGCCGATGCGCTGCTGTTGGTCCGCACCGGCAACCAGCGCTACGCAATGACCGGCGTGCTGGTCTATCTCGTTGGACTGCTCTTTTTCGAAAAGGCCGCGGTGATCCCGTTCGTGGCGTTTGCGGTGGCCGCCCTGTTGTGTCACGTCGGCGGCGACCCCAGTCCGCTGCGCACGGTATGGCGAGCCGGCATCCGGCTATGGACGGCGTCGTCGGCGTTGACCGCCGCCTGGGTCGTCCTCTACCTGGCCGTGGTGAACCAGAAACGCTGGAGTTCGGACCTGTCGATGACGTCGCGGCTGCTGCTGCGGTCGCTCACCCATGGCATCGTGCCGGGGCTGGCCGGTGGGCCGTGGCACTGGGACCGATGGGCACCGGCCTCGCCGTGGGCTACTGCCCCGCCGGTGGTGATGCTCCTGGGCTGGTTGGTGTTGGTTGGGGTGGCTGCCGTGTCGCTGATCCGCAAGCGCCGCATCGGCGCGGTGTGGTTGACCGCGGCTGGCTATGCCGTCGCCTGCCAAGTGCCGATCTATCTGATGCGGTCGTCTCGGTTCACCGCCCTCGAATTGGCGCAAACACTCAGGTATTTTCCGGATCTCGTGGTGGTGCTGGCGCTGCTGGCGGCGGTGGCGCTCACCGCGCCGAACCGGCCGTCACCCGGGCTGGACGCCTCTCCGGCTCGCGCCGCGGTGACAATCATTGTGGCAACGTTGTTCCTGGCCAGCAGCCTGTATTCCACGGCGACGTTCCGGGCGTCCTGGCGCGACAACCCGGCCAAGCCGTATCTGCAGCACGCCGAATCCAGTTTAGCTACCGCACAACAAGATTCGAGCACTCCCCTACTGGATCAGGAGGTGGACCCGCTGGTGTTGCAACGGGTGGCCTGGCCGGAAAACCTGGCCAGCCATATGTTCGCCTTGCTGCGGGATCGACCCGAGTTCGCTACGGCGACAACACGATTGCGCATGTTCGACAGCTCCGGCCGGTTGATTGACGCGCGCGTGACCTGGGTCCGCACGATTGTGCCGGGGCCGACGCCGCGGTGCGGCTACTTCGTGCAGCCCGACCAGCCAGCGCGTCTCATCCTCGACGGTCCGCTGCTGCCCGCCGATTGGACCGTGGAGCTCAACTACCTGGCCAACAGTGACGGCTCGATGACGCTAGCGCTGTCCGACGGACCCGAGCGCAGGGTTCCGGTGCATCCCGGCCTCAACCGGGTGTACGCGCGGCTGCCCGGCGCCGGAGATGCGATCGCCGTGCGCGCCAACACCACCGCGCTGTCGTTGTGCATCGCGTTGGGCCCGGTGGGGTTCTTGGCGCCGGCCTAGCCACCTCATCTGAATTCGCCAACCTAAGATCTTCTATTCCCTTGAGGGCGTGGGTTGATCGCTGAGGTCGCCGAGCAGGTAACGCTGCAGGGTGGCGCCCAGATCGCCGGCGAGACGCTCGCGTGGATGACGCGCCAGCGGTTCGATTCCGACGATGCAGCGCGCCAGCGTAAGTCCGACGACTTGCGACATCACCAGCGCGGCGCGGTATTCGGCGTGGTCGGCGCTGAGGCCCTGGGCGATCGGGACGAGTAGCTGCCGGGTCAAGAAGTCACGTATGAGGCGGGCGGCGTGGGGTTCGGCGGTGGCGGCGCGCACCATACTGACGATGGGGCGCCTCCTGACCTCGTCGTCGAGGACGTCGAGCACTGCGGTTGCTAGCCGCGTGCCCGCGCAGCCGGAAGCGCCCCTGACGACATGGTCGATCAGCGCTGCCGGGTCAACCGGCAATTCAATGACAGTGAGGAAAAGGTCGAGTTTGGAGCCGAAGTAGTGGGTGACCAAGGCCGGGTCCACCCCGGCCTGCAGCGCTACTTTCCGCATCGAGGTGCGGTCATAGCCCAACTCGGCGAACTGTATGCGGGCGACATCCTCGATCACCATGCGGGTGGTATTGGGGCCCGGGCGGCGCCCAGTGTGCTTGACCGGATGCTTCACGCGAGCCGCTGTCCTTGACCCCTAGAATTCAGTACATACAGAATTCATTGTGTGCCGAATTATATCGAGGGGGTCGCTATGACGCCAGCACCAGTCGCCACTGCCGACGGCGGGCCGACGGCTCAGCCTCAGGTCCTGATCGTGGGGGCTGGTCCTTCAGGGCTGACTGCGGCGGTTGTACTGGCCACCCTTGGAGTGCGCGCTCGCGTCATCGACGCCGACTGCGGGCCAACCGAGCAATCCCGGGCCCTGGTTGTGCAGGCCCGCACGTTGGAACTGTGGAATACGCTCGGCGTGGCCGGGCGCGCGCTCGCCGAGGGCAAGGTGGTGACTGGGGCTGTCGCCTACTCCAACGGCAGGCTGCTCAACCACGGCTGCTCGTTGCTGAACTTCGCCGCCTTAGGCGCCGGCCAAACGCCCTACCCCTTCCTGCTGGTACTCGAGCAGAGCGCAACCCAGCGGCTGTTACTCGACACGCTTCACCACCTCGGCGGCACCGTGCACTGGGGCGTGCAGGCTCATTCTCTGCACCAGCACCACGGCCAGGTCGAGGTCACCCTGCGTCACCGCTCCGGTCACCAACTCGCGCAAACTGCGGAAACTATCCAGCCTTCCTGGGTAATCGGCGCCGACGGCGCCAGCAGCGCAACACGGCACGCCTTAGGCGTTGGTTTCGACGGCGGTTCCTACGAACAAGCCTTCTTTCTCGCCGACGTCGCAATGACCTGGGGCCATCCCCCCACCGCTTTGTATCTCGCACTCACCAACACCGGCACTTTCTTGTTCGTCCCCATGCCTACCGAATCCGGCAAGACACCCCGGTATCGAGTCCTGGGCTCGGTGACCCCTGACATGGCATCTCGCGACCCACTGACCATCACCGAGGTGCAGACCGCGATCGACCACCACGCCGGCGTGGCTGCGGCGGTTTCCGACGCGAAATGGGTGTCGCTGTATCGACTGCACCACCGCATGGCACACCGATTCCGGGCACACCGCGTGTTCCTCATCGGTGATGCGGCCCACGTCCACAGCCCAGTCGGTGGACAAGGCATGAACACTGGCATCCAAGACGCTTACAACCTGGCCTGGAAGTTGGCGTTGGTCATCGGTGGCCAAGCCAACGAAACGTTGCTCGACACCTATGGCGCCGAACGGATGCCCGTCGCCCGCAGACTGCTCAATGGCACCGACAAAACCTTCAATGTCCTGGTGTCGGATCGCAAACTGGTCCGCACCGCTCGCAGCATCGGTGCCCGGTTACTCCCCTTTGCCCTCCGCCATGCCACGCCGACCACCCAGCGACTGTTCGCCACCGTGTCGCAGATCGGGATCACCTACGCGACATCCGATTTGGCACGACGTCAAGACCGCCTCGGCCGCCCACACTCCGGTGACCGCGCGCCACACGCCGACTTCATCACCGGGCCGCGGGCCGGGATGAGCATTCTTAATCTTCTCACCGGGGCTCAACACCACCTGCTGCTCCTGGACAGATCCACGCCAGTGGTCCAGATCCCGGAATCAGTCAAGAACATCATCGCCAATCAATCGGTGACCCTCAAAGTCCACCTGATAGCCGCGCGGGAGACCCTGATCCATGACGCCTACGGCGTCGAAGAACCCACCGTTGTGCTCGTCCGCCCAGACGGTTACATCGCCTGGCGAGGCGCAGTCAGCGACACCGATGGGCTCGCGGCCTACCTATCGCACTGGTACCAACCTGCGCCGACGAACTAGCGGCAGCAGCTCCGTCGTCACCGCGGTGGAACGCTCGATGGGGCTGAAAGCCGCGGCCCTGCAGGCCGGACACGCCAGCAGCGAGATCACCCGGCGGCACTACGTCGAGCGGTCCGTGACGGTACCCGGCTACACCGCCGCCCTGGATGAGTATTCGCGCCCTATCCGCGCCCTTCAAGCCATCAAGCACGAACACGCGGGGTAATGACCTTGGCTGACCTGCAAAGACGGAGCCGCCTAGGAGAATCGAACTCCTGACCTATTCATTACGAGTGAATCGCTCTACCGACTGAGCTAAGGCGGCGGTGCCCGTTGGCGCCGTGGCACCGGGGCGGCACGAGTCTACGGCAGGAGAGGGGACCCACCCAAGTCCGCTGACGTCAACCGCGCAGTTCCTGACCGATGGTGGCCACCATGGCGTCGACGGCGAACTTGGGCTTGACGTTGATCGCCAGCGCTTCACGGCAGGCCAGTACCGCCTCGATGCAGCGCAACAGCCGCTCGGGTGTGGCATGCCCAGCCAGCGCAGCGACCCGCTCGGCCATATCCGGATGGTTGGCCCGCGCTGCAGTCGCGTGCGCCGACACCAGCAAGGCGTCCCTGAAGAAGCCCGCCAAGTCGATCAGTGCCCGGTCCAACGCGTCACGTGAAGCACGGGTTTGACGGGATTTCTGTCGCCGTTCGAGGTCTTTGATGGCACCCGCCGCGCCGCGCATCGCACCGGCGGTGCCTTTACCCGTGCCGCCGGCTCCTAGCGCGGTACGCAGCTCTTCGGTCTCGGCCTCGGCGCGGTCCGAGGTCAGCACCACCGCCTCAGTTTCGGCGGCCGCGACCAATTCCTCAGCGGCGGCGTAGGCCCGCGACGGCGTCGCGGCGTCGCGCACCAATCCCAGCGCCCGCTCCCGTCGCTGGCGGGCCTCCGCGTCGGTGGCCAGCCGCCGCGCCCTACCCACGTGCCCACCGCTGACGGAGGCCGCCCAGTTGGCGGTTTCGGAGTCCAGTCCGTCGCTGTCCACCAGCACCTGAGCGATCGTCGCGGTCGACGGCGTTATCAGCGCGACATGCCGACACCGGGACCGCAGCGTGACCGCGATGTCTTCGGGGTCCACCGATGGCGCGCACAGCAGGAACACAGTCGACGCGGGCGGTTCTTCTACCACCTTGAGCAGAGCGTTGGCGGCACCTTCGGTCAGCCGATCGGCGTCCTCGATGACAACGATCTGTCGATGCCCGGTGGTCGGCCGGCGCGACGCGATCTGCACGATAGCCCGCATCGCGTCGACGCCGATGGACAGGCCCTCGGGAACGACCCTGCGTACATCGGCGTGGGTGCCGGCCATCGTCGTCGTACAGGCCCGGCAGCGTCCACAACCCGGATCGCCGCTTTCGGGATCGCCGGTGCACTGCAGCGCGGCTGCGAAGCACAATGCCGCCACCGAACGCCCCGAACCCGGCGGGCCGGTGATCAGCCATGCGTGTGTCATATTCCCGTCGCCGGAATGGCTGTGACTCGTATCACCGCGGGCCGATCTGGCGGCCGCTAGTAGCACCGCTTTCACCGCTTCCTGGCCTACCAGGCGCGTAAACACACCGGACATCGTTGTCGACCCTATTAGGCGGGACCGACAGATACCTATTGGCCGCCGTTTCGCGACAATACCGTAATCTTCCGTCTTCTTTCGTTCACCTAGGACGACTTGCCGAGCCGCGCGGGAGTTTCCAACCCGTCCGCCCCGCCGGATACGGTGGGTTGATGGCTACCGCGGCGGCACTGCCCGGGCGGATCAATGCGTTCGTCCGGTGGGTGGTGCGCACCCCGTGGCCGGTGTTCTCGCTGAGCATGCTGCAATCTGACATTATCGGGGCGCTGTTCGTACTCGGCTTCCTTCGCTACGGCCTGCCGCCCCGTGAACAAATCGAGTTGGAGGACCTGCCACCGCTCAATCTGACCATCTTCATTACATCCGTGATCACCCTGTTCCTGGCCGGGTTCGCGTTGAATCTCAAACTGCTGGTACCGGTGTTCCGCTGGCAGCGCCGAGACAATCTGGTCGTCGAGACCGACCCGTCCACCACCGAGCTGGCCCGCAGCCGCGCGCTGCGTATGCCCTTCTACCGCACGCTAATTAGCGCCGGGTCGTGGGCCATCGGCAGTGTGGTCTTCATCGTGGCCAGCTGGTCGGTGGCCCGCCACGCTGCGCCCGTCGTAGCGGTCGCCACCGCGCTGGGTGCCACAGCGACCGCGATCATCGGCTACCTGCAATCCGAGCGGGTGCTGCGGCCCGTCGCTGTTGCCGCGCTGCGCAGCGGTCTGCCGGAAAACTTGCGGGCACCGGGCGTCATCTTGCGGTTGATGCTGGCCTGGGTGCTGTCCACCGGGGTACCGGTGCTGGCGATTGTGCTGGCGGTCGCGTCCGGCAAAATCGCCCTGCTGCACGCCTCAGCCGAAAAGCTGTTCAATCCCATCTTGTTGCTGGCGCTCGCGGCGTTGGGTATCGGGTCGGTCAGCACTTTGCTGGTAGCCATGTCGATCGCCGACCCGTTGCGCCAGCTGCGCTGGGCCCTGTCCGAGGTGCAGCGCGGAAACTACAACGCCCACATGCAGATCTACGACGCCAGCGAGTTGGGCCTACTTCAAGCGGGCTTCAACGACATGGTCCGCGACCTGTCCGAGCGGCAGCGGCTGCGTGACCTCTTCGGCCGCTATGTCGGCGAAGACGTGGCCCGGCGCGCCCTGGAGCGCGGCACCGAATTGGGCGGGCAGGAACGTGACGTCGCGGTGCTGTTCGTGGATCTGGTGGGGTCCACGCAGCTGGCCGCGACGCGACCGCCGGCCGAGGTGGTCCACCTGCTCAACGAGTTCTTCCGGGTGGTGGTCGATACCGTGGGCCGCCACGGCGGGTTCGTCAACAAATTCCAGGGGGACGCCGCGCTGGCGATCTTCGGCGCACCGATCGAGCACCCCGACGGCGCCGGCGCCGCCCTGTGCGCCGCGCGGGAGCTGCACGACGAGCTGCTACCGGTGCTGGGTTCGGCCGAGTTTGGCATCGGAGTATCCGCCGGCCGGGCCATCGCCGGACACATCGGCGCGCAAGCCCGCTTCGAGTACACCGTGATCGGCGACCCGGTCAACGAGGCAGCTCGACTCACCGAGTTGGCCAAACTCGAGGAAGGCCACGTGCTGGCGTCGGCCATTGCGGTCAGCGGCGCACTCGATGCCGAAGCCTTGTGCTGGGATGTCGGCGAGGTAGTCGAACTGCGCGGACGCGCCGCGCCGACACAGCTGGCCCGGCCGCTAAATTTGGCCGCGCCTCACCACGTTCCAGCGACATAGGCTGCTGACCACCTTCGCTGACGGCGCCGCGACGCGCCGGCGGGTCACCACCCCGGCCCGCATGACCTCCCACGAAACAATATCCGTTGGTAAAGGTTTTGATGGCGGTTACCTGAGGTACCACTCCAGGATCACAGTGAACGAAGGAGAGGAGAGCATTGTGAAATTCGCGAGAGCCGCAGCAATGGCAATCACCACTTTTGCCACGGCAGTGGGCGTCGGTTTTGCCGGCGCGTCATCAGCGTTGGCCACCGAAAATCCCCCGGTTCGAAATTTTGGGGCCGAGCACACCCTGGTCGATGCCGGTGGCGCGGTTATTCAAGGGATCACCGTCACCAATCTGCAACCCAGCAACGATCCCATCCCCTATCCGCAACGCCGTGGTGAGCTGTGGGAGGCAACCGCCACCATCAAGGCCATTCGGGGTACGGTCACGCCGATAATCCCCAACTTCAACGCGCGCGCCGCTAATGGTCAGAACTACCAGAACCTGGCTGGCGTGCCCACCGCGCTGGGGCTGCACCCGGGCGGTATCCCGCAAGGTGACGAAACCAACGGGAAGTTGTACTTCGATGTCGTGGGCCAACATCCAGACAGCGTCGTCTACAACGCTGGAGGTCGAGACCTGTTTATCTGGAAGTCATAAGTAGCCTATCGGGAAAGCGCCGGCAGCCAGTGGCTGCCGGCGCTTTTCATGACAGACAACCAAGATGACATTCTGGTTAGCCGCGCCTGGCAGCCTTTTTCGCCGGTGCCTTGCGGGCGGTCTTCTTCGCAGTCCGCTTGGCCGGGCCCCGGGCTCGTCGGTCGGCCAGCAGCTCGGCCGCGCGCTCGTCGGTGATGGTCGCCGCATCGTCGCCCTTGCGCAGGCTGGCGTTGGTCTCACCGTCGGTGACATAGGGCCCAAATCGCCCGTCCTTGATGACCATCGGCTTGCCCGAGGCCGGATCGGTTCCCAGCTCGCGCAGCGGCGGCGCAGATGCGCTCTGCCGGCCAACACGTTTGGGCTCCGCGTAAATCTTCAGCGCCTCATCGAGGGTGATGGTGAAGATCTGCCCTTCGGTGGCTAACGAGCGAGAATCCTTGCCGCGCTTAAGGTAGGGCCCATAACGTCCGTTCTGCGCGGTAATCTCCTCACCCGACGCTGGGTCTAACCCCACCACCCGCGGTAACGACAGCAACTGCAACGCGTCCTCGAGCGTGACCGTTTGCAGGTCCATGCTCCGAAACAGCGAACCCGTCCGCGGTTTGACCGCGGTGGTTTTCTTGCCCTTCTGCGCAGGCTCAGCTTCGGGCGGGGTCTCGGGAAGGACCTCGGTCACATAGGGTCCGTAACGCCCTTCCCGGGCGACGATCTGGTGACCGGTCTCGGGATCAACACCCAGCGCGCGTCCCTCTTGCGGTGTGGCGAACAGCTGTTCGGCCACTTCGAGGGTCAGCTCATCCGGGGTGAGCGAGTCGTTGAGGTTGGCGCGCTGCGGTGTCGGCTCCCCGTTGTCGCCGGTGATCGTGCGTTCCAAGTAGGGACCGTTCTTGCCTACCCGCACATAGACGGAACGACCGTGCTCGTCGTCGAAGAGCTTGATGGAGTTGACTTCTCGCGCATCGATGCCCTCAAGGTTGACCCCGACGAGTTTCTTGAGGCCCCCCGAGCGGGCGATCGAATGGGCCACACCGTGCTCGCCGCCGAAGTAGAAATTGTTAAGCCAATCGGTACGTCGCTCTTGGCCTGATGCGATCGCGTCGAGCTCGTCTTCCATGGCCGCGGTGAAGTCATAGTCAACCAGGCGGCCAAAATGCTGCTCAAGCAAACCTGTTACGGCGAAGGCAACCCAGGACGGCACCAGGGCGCTGCCCTTCTTGTGTACGTAGCCGCGGTCTTGGATGGTCTTGATGATCGAGGAGTAGGTGGACGGGCGGCCGATGCCCAGCTCCTCGAGCGCTTTGACCAGTGACGCCTCGGTGTAGCGCGCTGGCGGGTTGGTGGCGTGCCCGTCCGGTGTCAGCTCGATCGCAGCTAGTCGCTGGCCCGCAGTCAGATGCGGCAGTCGCCGCTCCGCATCGTCAGCCTCGCCGCCGACCAGTTCGTCCACGGTCTCCACATAGGCCTTCAGGAAGCCGGGGAAGGTCAGCGTACGCCCGGACGCGGAGAACACCACCTGTTGGTCTCCTGCGGCACCTTCGATCCGCAGGCTCAGCGTGGTCCCGCGCGCGTCGGCCATTTGGGACGCCACCGTGCGCTGCCAGATCAGCTCGTAGAGCCGGAAGTCATCAAGGTTGGGGCCGTCAAGTTCGCGGCGCACCGCGTCCGGGGTAGCGAATGTTTCGCCGGCGGGGCGGATGGCCTCGTGCGCCTCCTGGGCGTTCTTCACCTTCCGGGTGTATTGACGCGGCGAGGAGGCAACGTACTCCTCACCGTAAAGCTGGCGTGCCTGGGTGCGCGCGGCGTTGATCGCCGACTCCGACAGTGTCGTCGAGTCGGTACGCATATAAGTGATGTAGCCGTTCTCGTACAACCGCTGCGCGATGCTCATCGTCCGCTCGGAGGAGAACCGCAGCTTGCGGCCGGCCTCCTGTTGCAGTGTCGACGTCATAAACGGCGGATACGGCCGGCGAGTGTAGGGCTTTTCCTCAGCCGACGCCACGCGAAGTTGTGCGCCGTGCAGTTGAGCGGCCAACGCGGTAGCGCGGGCTTCATCTAGGACGACGACTTCGTCTACCTTGCGCAGCTGGCCCAGTGAGTCGAAGTCACGGCCGGTGGCTACGCGCCGGCCGTCCAGACTGGTCAGCCGGGCAGCGAAGGTGGGCGGCTGTGCCTTCGGGTCGGAGACGCTGGCATCCAGCGTGGCGACGACGTCCCAATACGACGCGCTGCGGAACGCCATCCGGTCGCGCTCGCGCTGCACGATGATGCGGGTGGCCACCGACTGCACCCGGCCGGCAGACAGCCGCGGCGCCACCTTTTTCCACAGCACCGGGCTGACCTCGTATCCGTACAGCCGGTCCAGGATGCGGCGGGTCTCCTGGGCGTCAACCAGGTCGATATCCAAGTCGCGCGGGTTCTCCGCGGCCTCGAGGATGGCCGGTTCGGTAATCTCATGGAAGACCATCCGCTTGACCGGTATCCGCGGTTTGAGGGTTTCCAGCAGGTGCCAGGCGATGGCCTCGCCCTCGCGGTCACCATCGGTGGCCAGGTAGAGCTCGTCGACGTCCTTGAGCAGGCCTTTCAGCTCGCTGACGGTGCTCTTCTTCTCGGGGCTGATGATGTAGAGCGGTTCAAAGTCGGCGTCGACATTGACTCCGAGCCGAGCCCATGGCTCGGACTTGTACTTAGCCGGCACGTCGGCAGCAGCCCGGGGCAGGTCGCGAATGTGGCCTCGCGAAGACTCGACGATGTACCTGGGTCCCAGGTAGCCAGCCAGTTTGCGCGCCTTGGTGGGCGACTCGACTATGACAAGTCGCCGGCCGCTCCCATTCTTACCGCTGCTGCGGCCCCTAGTTGTCGGGTCAGCCAACTGCGCTTACGCTCCATCTCTTCCTCGGCTCCCGGCGGAGCCGTCCCGCGAGCAAGGGCGCCCGGCCCGGTAGGCCAGCGTTCCCTCACCCGTGGGCACCTGACAATCTCGCACCCCTGGGCGCACCCGCGCAAACCGGCTATCGGAACGGCCGGCTGCTGCGGGCCCTCAGACCCGCGGCCACTGAGCCACCGCCTCGGGGTCGTCAGGCGGTTCCCCTACGTTTTCCACCAGGCGCGATAGCCTACGCCGGCCGCTGATCCGAAGCGCCGGCCGGGCACCTCTGGTGCCGATCAATGTGGGCGCGATGCCGACCCGCATCAGGGCCGACGCCAGCGGCGAATGAGTGTCGGGTGCGTGTGGATCCAGGCCCAGCAGGTAGCGGTCGGTCTCCGGGCTACCGGCCGCCAGCGTCCAGGCCCGCAGTTCCCGCGGCCCCGGCAGCCACCGTGACGGCACCATCTTGACCGCCCCACGCGTCCACTCGGCAGCGATCCTGCGCAGTCTCGGGTCCACTCCGGTGCGCACCAGGGGCGTGTCTTCCTCGGTGCGGGCAATCTCAGGTATCAAGCCGGCCTCATGCATCATCTCGGCCAGCGCTGCGGCGCGCCAAAGCTCACTCACCACCACCGACAGCCGGGCACCGGAATTGACCATGACGATCTGGCCCGAGGCGGCCAGCACTCCGGAAAGATCCTCGACCGCGGGCGGCACCGAATCCGCGGCAAAGAAGGAAAGCTGGCTCACCTCACCGACAGTAGGCCAGCGAGTCGATGCGCGGGTTCAGGCGTACGGCGCGGCGCCCGCGACGAAGAACAGCCCGAAAACGAAACCCCCCGGTCCGACCCGCTGTGCAGGACTGCGCCGGGGGGTTCGTCAGCATCTGCTCGGATCAGAGGGAGCGGACTCCGGTGGCCTGGGGGCCCTTAGGGCTGTGGCCGATTTCGAACTCGACCTTCTGGTTCTCTTCGAGGGTGCGGAAGCCCGAACCCTGGATCTCCGTGTAGTGGACAAAAACATCTGCGGAACCATCTTCGGGGGCGATGAAGCCGAACCCCTTCTCCGCGTTGAACCACTTCACAGTTCCCTGTGGCATTTCTTGATCTTTCCTTTTCTTCTGGGTGCGGGGCACCGCCTCTCGGCGCCCCGGGCCACGCTGCGACCGCCATACCTCGCAGAGTCGCCGGAACTTCACCCGACCGATAACCTCGCAGGAACCGCGGCCGTAACGTCGATCCTGCGAAAGTTTGACACGAACACAGAAGCTACGACCGCAACCAGTCAACCATGTTCGTCGCGTCGGCGACAGACTTGTATCGTCGACGACTTGTCGAAGGGTATCAAAATGGCGAGTTTCGGCAGCGATTTGCTCGCCGCTGCGCTCGCCGGTACCCCGCCCGGCGAACATCCGCTGCGCCACGTCGCCGAGCTACCGCCGCGGATGGGCCGACCAAGCGGTTGGCCGGAATGGGCCGAACCCGCCGTGGTTCGCGCTTTCGTCGACCGGGGCATCACCGCGCCGTGGTCGCACCAGATTGAGGCCGTGGAGCTGGCTCACCGGGGTCGTCATGTCGTCGTCAGTACCGGCACCGCGTCGGGAAAGTCACTGGCCTACCAACTACCCGTGCTGAACGTGCTGGCAACCGATTCACACGCCCGGGTGTTGTATTTGTCCCCGACGAAGGCGCTGGGCCACGACCAGCTGCGGGCTGCCTATGCGCTGGCAGCCGCCGTCCCGCTTGGTGACGTCGCCCCCACTGCCTATGACGGCGACACTCCCGCCGAGTTGCGTCGCTTTGCGCGGGAACGCTCGCGCTGGCTGTTCTCCAACCCGGACATGCTCCACTTGTCGATCCTGCGCAACCATGCCAAGTGGGCGGTGCTGTTGCGCCGGATTCGTTTCGTGATTGTCGACGAATGTCATTACTACCGAGGTGTTTTCGGATCCAATGTGGCAATGGTGCTGCGCCGGCTGCTGCGGCTTTGCGCCCGCTATTCGGCCGATCCGACGGTGATATTCGCCAGTGCGACAACCGATTCCCCCGGCGCGACGGCAGCCGAGCTCATCGGCCAGCCGGTCGCGGAGGTCACCCAGGACGGGTCACCCCAGGGGGAGCGCACGGTGGCGCTGTGGGAGCCCGCGTTGCGGACGGATCTGACCGGTGAACACGGTGCCCCGGTACGACGGTCGGCGGGCGCCGAGGCGGCGCGGGTAATGGCCGACCTGATTGTCGAGGGAGCACAGACTTTGACGTTTGTCCGGTCGCGACGCGCTGCGGAGCTCACTGCACTGGGAGCTCGGGCGCGCTTAGCAGACATCGCCCCGGAGTTGTCGGACACGGTGGCCTCATACCGGGCCGGCTACCTCCCCGAGGACCGCTCTGCGTTGGAGCACGCGTTAACTGAGGGTCGGCTACGCGGCCTGGCCAGTACTAACGCTTTGGAGTTGGGCATCGACATCGCCGGGTTGGACGCGGTGGTGCTGGCCGGCTTTCCTGGGACGGTTGCGTCGTTCTGGCAGCAAGCCGGCCGGTCGGGCCGACGCGGTCAAGGTGCGCTGGTAGTGCTAGTCGCCCGCGACGATCCGCTGGATACATATCTGGTTCACCACCCCGACGCGTTGTTGGGCAAGCCGGTCGAGCGCGTGGTAATCGACCCCAGCAACCCGTATCTACTCGGTCCGCATCTGCTTTGTGCAGCAACCGAATTGCCGCTCGATGAGGCTGAGGTCCGGTCGATGGGTGCGACGGAGGCGGCTGACGGCCTGGTTGAAGATGGACTGCTGCGCCGGCGGGCCGGCAGGTATTTTCCCACACCGGGCGTGGAACCTCATGCGGCAGTGGATATTCGGGGTTCTATCGGCGGTCAGATCGTTATCGTTGAGTCCGATACCGGCCGGCTGCTGGGTAACGTCAGTGCGGGGCAGGCCCCGGCCTGCGTCCATCCCGGGGCTGTGTACCTGCATCAAGGCGAGACCTATGTCGTCGACTCTTTGACTGCCGAGGAGGGCATCGCGTTCGTCCATGCCGAGGATCCCGGTTATGCGACATTCGCGCGGGAGGTAACCAACATCGTGGTTCGCGGTCCAGGGGAGCGCTCGACGTTCGGCGCCGTCGCCCTGGGCTTGGTGCCGGTGACCGTCACGCATCGAGTCGTCGGTTATCTGCGCCGCCGGCTCACCGGAGAAGTGATCGACTTCGTCGAGCTGGACATGCCGGAACAAGTGTTGCCCACCACCGCGGTCATGTACTCGGTCGACCCGGATGCCTTGGCCCGCATCGGCATTGACCAACCGCAGATTCCCGGCTCCTTGCACGCGGCCGAACATGCGGCCATCGCGCTGCTGCCGCTGGTGGCCAGCTGCGATCGCGGCGATATCGGTGGCCTCTCCACGGCGATCGGGCCCGACGGGCTGCCCACTGTCTTTGTCTACGACGGCTATCCGGGCGGAGCCGGGTTCGCCGACCGCGGATTTCGACAGGCGAGCATCTGGCTGGGCGCCACCGCCGCGGCCATCGAGGCCTGCGAGTGTCCCAGCGGATGTCCGTCCTGTGTGCAATCACCCAAGTGCGGCAACGGCAACGACCCGCTGGACAAGGCCGGCGCAGTGCGAGTGCTGCGGCTGGTGCTTAGGCAGTTGGATACCGGCTAAGCACCCGGCGGAGTCAATGGGAATCCGGCGCAGATCCCGACTATTGCTCCCACGCGCAGGCCTTGCACATTGGCGACCAACACCCTGGACATTGCCGGTAGCGAGTTACGTCCAGGTGCGTAACTTTGGCGGAAATTCACGTCATGGTGTGCGCGATGTGGTCCACTCTCACTCGCTACATCAAAGGCGATAGCTGTCGCCGGCCGGGTGCGTGCGGCGTGGCTACCGAGTTGTGGGAGGTCTCAGATGTCGTTTCTCATCGCGGTGCCCGAGGTATTGGGTTCGGCAGCAGTAGATTTGGCCGATATTGGCTCGACATTAAGTGCGGCCAACACGGCCGCCGCGGCGCAAACGACGGGGGTGCTGGCCGCCGCTCAAGACGAGGTGTCAGCAGCGATCGCGGCGCTGTTTTCCGGCCACGGGCAGACCTACCAGGCGCTCAGCACCCAGGCGGCGGCGTTTCACGCCCAGTTCGTGCAGGCGCTGACCGCCGGCGCAGGCGCCTACGCCGGCGCCGAGGCCGCCAGCGCTTCCCCGCTACAGCAACTGCTCAACGCGGT
>NZ_VTZN01000078.1 GCF_008370645.1 Mycobacterium simiae | reverse complement strand
TTTAACAATGTTTTTCCCCGGTTCCGACTGTTCACCGGGCGCGCCGATCCAGCAGACCGCGACGAGCAATTTGAACGGCTCTACGTGTTGCTGGTGGACTCCAACCCGGTTGCGCCTTCGGTCGTGTGTCACGAGGTGAACAGCCCAGAGGCGCCGGTCGCCCTCGGCGTGGTTTTCGATGACCTCATCGAACTGACCGCTGAGCGCAACTTCGACATGTACGAGTCGAACGGCGGCGGAAACATCAGGAAGGCACGCAGCAAGTAGGCTCTGACGCCCCCGGTGAACGTGACCGCCGTCCAAGGCAGCGTCCTACAGTCCCTTCGGGCGGGTCCCAATTACCTCGCGGCTTGCCAGGTGCGCGAGTTCGTCGTCGGTCAGCCCGCATCGCTCGCGCAGTACCTCGTCATTGTGCTCGCCGAGAGTCGGCGGCGGCCGGCGCAACCATTCGCCTTGGCCGACCAACCGGGCGAAGGGCGGAGTGGGGTAAAGGGCAGCCCCGATCCGGGCGTGGACCAGCGACTCGAAGAACCCCCGTTCACACAGTTGCGGGTTTACGGTCACCAAGGATGGCGACACCACGGGTGCAGCCGGAATACCCGCAGCCGCCAACGATTCCACCGTCGACACGAGTGATTGCTCGGCGAACCAGTCTTGCAGCCGGCGGTCGATCTGGTCGGCTCGCGCACACCGAACCGCTGCAGTCGACAACGACTCATCACACCAGGATGGTCGGTCCATCACCTCGGTCAACGCACGCCACTGCTGGTCGGTACTAACACTGACCGCAATCCACTCGTCGCTTTCGCCCGCGCACCGGTAGATATTCTGCAGCACCTCACCATGACCTCGATTACCCCGCCGGCTCAACGTGATTCCGTAGACCTCGTGTTCGATCGACTGTATTGCCGTGGTATTCAACACCGACTCGACCATCGGCAGCTCGACCTGCTGTCCCAACCCGGTACGTTCGGCAAAGTTCAACGCCGCCAGCACCGCGAACGCCGCGTGCACCCCGGCCAGCGGATCACACGCGCCGCGCGGGGTCACCGGCGGCGTCTCCGGCAATCCGGTCACCCACGTCAGGCCGCCGATCTGCTCCATGGTGGGGGCGAACCCGACCCGGTCGCGCCACGGACCCGCCAATCCGAAGGCCGGCATTCGGGCGACGACGAGTTTGGGGTTCACCTCCAGCAGTTCCTCGGCGGTGAGCCCGAAGTGGTCCATCACGCGCGGCGAGAAATTTTCGATCACCACGTCGGCATCCGCGGCCAGAATCTTGACCAACCGAAGACCGTCATCGGAGCCCAAATCCAATGTCACAGAACGCTTGTTGGTGTTCATCGCATGGAACACCCAGCCGTACTCCCACCAGTCGTCCACATCGGTGCGCATGCCCCCCGAGTACCGAATGCCGTCGGGGCGCTGGATCGATTCGATCTTCACGACGTCGGCGCCGAAGGCGGCCAATAAGTGTGTCGCGGCCGGCCCGGCCCAGAAGGCGGTCAGATCGATGACGCGAACACCCGCTAGCGGCAGCCCTGTCGGCGCTGTCTTGAGTTCGGGTTGTGTTTTGCGCCAAGGTAACTCGCCGTTGTCGGCGCCGATCGCGGCAGTGTGGCGCACCAGCGCGGGCGCGCACCGCGACATCAACCAGGGTGGGCGCGGCTGGTGGAAGCCGGCGGGGTTCTCGACGAACACGTCGCGCTCGGTCACGTAGTCCATGTCGCGGATGGTGGCGCCGTTGCCCAACGCCGCTATCGGGAGCCGGAACAACTGACCCAGTTCGACGATCTCCTCGACGGTCCGCCCGGCCAGCCACGGACGGATCGATTCGCGGATGAGATCCCGATATTCCCAGCGGCCGATCTGGAATCGCAACTGCGGAATCTTCTCGAGCTGAGGACATTCGACCATCGCGATGAAGTCATGCCACTGCTGGCCGGTGACCATGGTGATGCCGACGTAGCCGTCCTTGGCGGGTTCGATCGAGGGCACTTCGAGGGTGCGCCGAACCGGCGGCACCCGCAGCAGCTGCGAATGCAGCCATTCGCTGCTCTGCATCAGGGTCATCGCCTCGAGCATGGACAGATCCAGATGCTCACCCGGGCCGCCGTGGTCGACGCGGCGGCGCACGGCCAGTATGCCGAACGCGGCGAAAACCCCACCCATGTACTCGCCCAGGCCACCGCCGATCGAGATGGGCGGTCCGGCGGGATCGCCCCTGAAGCCGGGCGAGCCCGCCCATGCCTGCAGGGTGAACTCGGTGGCCGCCCGATCGGCGAAGGGACCCGTCCAGCCGAAATCGGAAATCGTGACCACCACCGCCCGCGGCGACTCGGCCAGCAGCCGTCGGGGGTCGATGCCTAGGGCGGCCGCCGGTAACCGGCCACCTGTGACGATCACGACGTCGGCAGCAGCGAGTTCGGCACGGTATCGCGCGGAATCAGGGGCCAGGGTCAGGCTCTGCTTGCCAGCATTGAGGTAGCAATACAACGGCGAGGCGTCCAAACCGTCGGGCACCGGCGAACAGCTGGGCGAGTACCGGCGCAGCGGATCCCCTTGCAGTGGTTCAATTTTGCGCACCTGTGCACCGACGTCGACCAACAGCTTGCCACAGTAGCTGCCGGCTATGCGGTCACTGATCTCAACGACCCGCAACTGGTCAAGCGGTGTCGGCCGGTTGCCGGGCCCCTGAGTCACGCTGCCGAGCATAATTGCTGCCGCAGCGTCGGCATGTGACGTCGTGGACGGTACGGTACTGGCCTGTACTAACGTAGTGGTTCTATCGTGGGCGTTGTGATCCAGATTGCCGATCGCTCCTCGGAGTCCTCACCGTGGTCGCCGCGGGAGACCGAGTTGCTGGCTGTGACCCTGCAATTGCTGCAAGAACACGGGTATGACCGGTTGACGGTGGATGCAGTTGCGGCCACTGCCCGCGCCAGCAAGGCCACGGTCTACCGGCGCTGGCCATCCAAAGCCGAACTGGTGTTGGCGGCGTTTATCGAGGGCATCCGCCAGGTTGCGATCCCGCCCGATACCGGCAGCCTACGGGGAGACTTGTTGCAACTGGGCGAACTGATCTGCGAGCAGGCCCGGCAGCACACCAGCACCATCCGGGCCGTGCTGGTCGAGGTGTCGCGCAATTCGGCGCTCAGCGACGCCATGCAGCACGGATTCTTCGAGCACCGCAAGGCCCTGATGCGCCACATCCTGCAGCAGGCCGTCGCTCGCGGTGAGATCGACGGCGCGGCTATCGACGACGAACTTTGGGACTTGTTGCCTGGCTACTTGGTCTTTCGTCACATCATTCCGAGTCGGCCCCCCACTGCGGACACGGTGCAGGCCCTCGTCGACAACGTCGTCATTCCCAGTCTCACCCGACCGACAAGCTAGCAGGCAATCAGCCAACCGATCGACTGCCGCTCAACCCTTGAACTGTCCGGTCCGGTACCGTACCGTCAGGGCATGTCGATCCGCGCCAGACGCGACGGAAAGATGGCCCTGATATCGCCTGCCATGCTCGTCAAACGTGGGTGGATGCTGCTGGTCGCAGTAATGGTCGTGACGGCCGCAGGATTCAGCGTCTACCGATTGCACGGCATCTTCGGTTCCCACAACGACACTTCGGCCCCGAGTGGTATCTCGAACGAGATCATCCCGTTCAACCCCAAGCAGGTGGTTCTCGAGGTTTTCGGCGCCCCGGGCACCCTGGCGACCATCAACTACCTCGACGTCAACGCGCAACCACAGCGAGTTGACGACGTGACCCTGCCGTGGTCGTTCACGATCACCACCACCCAGCCCGCCGTGTTCGCCAACGTTGTGGCCCAAGGCAACAGCCCCTCAATCGGCTGCCGGATCACCGTCAACGGTGTCGTCAAAGACGAAAGGACCGTCCACGAAGTGAACGCCTACACCTACTGCCTGGACAAGTCCTCATGAGCAATGATCAAGCAACGAAACCTGCTGTGGCGCACACTATTCGCCGGCTCTCGGTGCCGATCCTGCTATTTTGGATCGGCCTCGCTGCCGTCACCAACGTGGCCGTACCCAAGTTGGAGGAGGTGGGCAAGGCCCACAATGTGGCGTTGATCGCCCCGGACGCGCCGTCGATGCAGGCGATGAAACGGATCGGAAAAGTGTTCCGCGAGTTCGATTCCGACAGCGCGGCCATGATCGTCTTGGAAGGCGACAAGCCCCTTGCGGCTGACGCTCACCGGTATTACGACACCCTGGTCCAACGGCTCTCCCAGGACACCAAGCACGTTCAGCACGTCGAGAACTTCTGGGGAGATCCGCTGACAGCGGCGGGCTCGCAAAGCACCGACGGCAAAGCCGCGTACGTTCAGGTGTATCTCGCCGGCAACCAAGGTGAGGCCTTGTCGATCGCGTCCGTCGACGCCGTCCGCGACATCGTGGCGCACACGCCATCGCCGCCCGGTCTCCAGGCCTATGTCACCGGCGCGGCGCCGCTCATCGCAGACCAGTTCCAGGTGGGCAGCAAAGGCACAGTGAAGGTCACCGCGATCACGTTCCTGGTGATCGCGGTGATGTTGTTTGTTGTCTACCGCTCCATCGCCACCACGATCCTGGTGCTGCTGACGGTCTTGATTCAGGTAGCCGCGGCCCGAGGTGTCGTCGCCTTTTTGGGAGATAGCGGGATCATTGGACTTTCGACGTACTCCACCAATCTGCTCACCCTGCTGGCGATCGCCGCCGGCACCGATTACGCCATCTTCGTCCTCGGCCGTTATCACGAGGGACGGCACGACGGACAAGACCGAGAAGCTGCTTTCTACAGCATGTTTCGCGGCACCGCACACGTCGTGCTGGGCTCGGGCCTGACCATTGTAGGCGCGGTGTATTGCCTGACCTTCACCCGGCTGCCTTATTTCCAGACGCTGGGTGTGCCCGCGGCGATCGGCATCTTGGTCGCGCTGGCCGCCTCACTCACCCTGGCCCCGGCCGTGCTTACTGTTGGCAGTCATTTCGGTCTCTTCGAACCCAAACGCAAGATGCGTACCCAAGGCTGGCGGCGCATCGGCACGGCCATCGTCCGCTGGCCGGGGCCAATTCTTGCGGTGGCGTGCGCAGCGGCCGTTGTTGGCCTGCTCGCGCTGCCGGGCTACCAGACCAGCTACGACATCCGCCCGTACATGCCCGCCACATCCCCGGCCAATGTCGGCTACACCGCCGCCGAGCGCCATTTCTCGCCGGCCCGGCTGAATCCCGAACTGCTCATGATCGAAACAGATCACGATATGCGCAATCCGGCCGACATGATCGTGTTGGACCGAGTGGCCAGAGGCGTCTTCCACATCCCCGGAATTGCCCAAGTGCAAGCCATCACCAGGCCGTTAGGAACGCCCATTGACCATAGCTCGGTGCCGTTTCAGGTGAGCATGCAAAGCGTCGGCCAGGTGATGAACCTGTCCTACCAGCAAGACCGCGCCGCAGATCTGCTCAAACAGGCCGACGAGCTGGCCAAAACGGTCGCCATTTTGCAGCGCCAGTATGCCCTGCAGCAGGAATTGGCCGCCGCGACGCACGCCGAGACCGAGGGCTTTCACGATACGATCGCCACAATCAACGACCTGCGCGACAAGATCGCGAATTTCGACGATTTCTGGCGTCCGCTGCGCAGTTATTTCTATTGGGAGAAACACTGTTTCGACATTCCGATATGTTGGGCATTGAGATCCATTTTTGACGCACTTGACGGTATCGACCAGCTCAGCGAGAGATTCCAAAACCTCACGGCTTCGCTGGACAAACTCGACGCGATCCAGCCACAGCTCGTCGCGCTGATACCAGAACAGATCGCCAGCCAGCAGACCAATCGTGAACTGGCGCTGTCCAACTACGCCACCATGTCCGGGATCTACAGCCAGACGGCCGCTCTGGTCGAAAACGCGACGGCCATGGGACGAGCGTTCGACACCGCCAAGAACGACGATTCCTTCTATTTGCCGCCGGAGGCTTTCAACAACCCCGATTTCAAGCGCGGCCTGAAGCTCTTCCTCTCCCCGGACGGCAAGGCCGCGCGCATGATCATCTCTCATGAAGGGGATCCCGCGACCCCGGAAGGCATCTCGCATATCGACCCGATCCGCAAAGCGGCCCACGAGGCCGTCAAAGGAACGCCGCTGGCGGCGGCCAAGATCTATCTTGCCGGCACCGCCTCGACCTACAAGGACATCCAAGACGGCGCGAAGTACGACCTGATGATCGTCGCAATCGCGGCACTGAGCCTGATCTTGCTCATAATGCTGACGCTCACCCGTAGTCTGGTCGCCGCGATCGTCATCGTGGGCACCGTGGCGTTGTCGTTGGGTGCGTCTTTTGGCCTGTCCGTGCTGGTTTGGCAGGACATTCTGGGTATCCGGCTGTACTGGATTGTGCTCGCGCTGGCCGTCATCCTGCTCCTGGCGGTGGGGTCTGACTACAACCTGCTGCTGATCTCCCGCTTCAAGGAGGAGATCAATGCCGGACTGAAGACCGGCATCATCCGGGCGATGGCCAGTACCGGCGGTGTGGTGACCGCGGCCGGTCTGGTGTTTGCAGCCACCATGTCCTCGTTCGTGTTCGGCGACTTGCGGGTGCTCGGGCAGATTGGGACCACCATCGGCCTCGGTCTCTTGTTCGACACGCTGATCGTGCGCGCCTTCATGACGCCGTCGGTCGCGGCACTGCTCGGCCGTTGGTTCTGGTGGCCACAACGCGTGCGCCCGCGCCCAGCCAGCGAATTGCTGCGGCCGTATGGGCCCCGCCCACTGGTTCGTAAACTGCTGCTGAGGCAAGCACCGGATGCCAAGTAGTTGTCGAATTACTTCTGCTCGCGGCTATTTCGATGCGGTTGGTAAATGTTAATGCAAGCGAATCCATCGCCTGCAGCGGCTCGGTATAGCTAAAATAGCCATACCGGCTAGTCCGGCTATACTGACGGCATGCCCACGCTGACCTACCGAAACCGGGACGGGGAACTCGTCGACGTGCCGACCGTCGCTGCCACGCGGTTCAAAAACCAGTTCGGCGCGGTCCTCGAGCAGGCCACTGCCGACGGTGCAGTCGCAATCACTAAGCACAACACGACAAAGGCGGTGCTGTTGTCCTACGCCGAGTTCGAAGCGCTCACCCGCGCGACTACCCCCGCGCTGGAGGAGTTGACCGACGAGTTCGACCGTCTGCTGGAACGCATGCAGACGCCAAAATCCAGAGCCGCGATGGCATCCGCCTTCGACGCCAGCCCGCAACGGCTTGGACAGGTCGCGGCGAAGGCAGCCCGCCTGAAGCGGCGGCGCTGACTAGCCGGCTGTACGTCCTTGCCGGTGTCAACGGCGCGGGCAAGAGCAGCATCGGCGGCGCCATGTTCCGCGCGGCCGGCGCCGAGTACTACAACCCCGACGAGGCAGCGCGGAGATTGATCACAGCCAATCCGGGATTGGATCAAACCACTGCCAACGCGGCGGCGTGGCGTCAGGGCAAGCGGCTGCTGGAACGGGCGATCAATGAACGCCTGGACCTCGCGTTCGAAACCACGCTCGGTGGCAGCACCATGCCGCGGCTGCTCACCGAGGCGGCATCAGAAGGCATTGAGGTACGGGTCTGGTACGTCGGCTTGGACAGCCCGGAAGCCCACATCGAGCGAGTGCGGCGGCGGGTTGACTCGGGTGGCCATGACATTCCCGAAGCCGACATCCGGCGTCGGTGGCGGCACAGCCGGTTGAATCTGGTTCAGCTGCTGCCAGTCTTGACCGAACTGCGCATGTACGACAACTCACAAGACGCCGACCCGGCCGAAGGCAAGGCGCCGCGGCTGGTGCTGGTGCTGCATATCGTGCGAGGACAGATCGTGGGTCCGCCGGATTTGTCGTCGACGCCCCGGTGGGCCAAGCCTATCGTCGCCACGGCGCTCGAGCTGCACGGTTGACGCGACGACCCGCCGATCGCGTATGTCAATAACAGGCACCGACCGGGTGGTGTCCGGCTCGACTGGCCCCACCCGGGCGGGGAGGAGACGCGCGTGCCGACGAGCACCCGGTACCGCCCAGCGTGCTACGGCGATGAATCGAGGTAGCAGGTTCCCGTACGTCAGGAGCGACGGCGCCGGCAACGGGCTATGGGCGTACCGACCAATCGGTACTCGCCGCTAGTGTCTACCTGAGGCTCGACTCCCTCCTGAAACAGGACGATGATGTCGGAACCACCAAATTGGAAGTGACCGAACTCTTCTCCCTTGGCCATGCGCTTTCCCTGAACTGCGGTGATCATCACCGACGACACATGCGCCATTCCGACCGGGATCACCGCAACGATGCCAATGTCATCTGCCCCCGCGGCGGCAGTGTCGATGGTGACCACGCCGCGGTTCTGGAAGAACTCGTAACCGCTGCTTGCGGCATCGCTGGCGGCGAACTCGTGATTTTCCAGCGACACCTGCATGAAGACCTGACCGCTGATGGTGAACGATTCTTTTACCAGACCAGCCACCGGCAGGTGGTAGCGATGGTAGGCGGACACCGGCAGCATGTAGTGGACGAACGTTCCGCCGGCGAAGCTTTCGCTGTACGCGCTGCCTTTGATCAGCTGGGAGATATTGCCGAACGTGTTTGCGGTCTTGACGGTTACGGGCGGCACGTTGGAATTGTTGTCGATGTCGTAGGCCTGCTGATAGATGCAGTCGGCAGGCGAGGTGACCACCAAATTGCTTGCGGGCTCGGCGATTGGACGCAATCCGCCGTTGAGTTCGCGGCCGATGAACTGATTGAACGTCAACCACCCGCTGGGCATGTTTGGCATGCCGCCGACCAATGATTCATAGACCCGGTACTCCGGCGCGTTGTCGATAAACGACTGCAAGATTTCCGGGCTGAAGGACTCTGCCGTATCCAGAAAGCTTCCCCAGCGCCTGGCGAACTCGGTCATCCAACAGCGAAAGCTCTCGACGCCCTGCGGCACTTGATCGTCGACCGTCTGGTCGACGAGGTAGTAGAAGTGCGCGATCCGATCATCGACCTCTTTGGCGTATCTCTCTTCGGGCTTCAGCCCTTGCCACGGCTTCGCCTTGGATTCCCGGGGAACCCATCGGAGGTACCGCCTAAGGTAGTCCTCGTATTGATCCAGGTTTTCGGGCCATTCCAACGCCTCGAACAGGTCGGGCTTCAACTGCGACTCTGCTGATTGTCGTGCCTTCACCAAAGACCGTTCAACGAGATTCCGCAATCCCTTTTCCTTGTCCAGCAAAACCCGCAGGTCGTGAACAACCGCATCTGGATTACTCATGTGAGGGGATTACCCCGAGCGATCACGAAGTAACCGCCGATGGGTTACTGGCTAACGCCGTCGCCCGAAACGGCCGAGGCGGGGCGCCCGCGCCGCATTCTGCGTGAACTGATTCTCAGCGCCGGTATCCAGGCGACCTTGCGGCGGCGGTTCCTCCGCTCGGTGCCAGCGAACCTTGCCAGGACAAATGGGCTTCTTCCGAGTCTCTCCAAATGAGAAGGCAGTGCCCGACGAAAGTTGCAATGACGGACTCGCTGACAGCACAGCCAGGTTGGCCTCGCGAGCGGTGAACCCGTGGCAGCCGATGCGAAACATGCTTTGCAACCACCACGCAGACCCGCGCACGGCCAAGATTGGCGACACCACGGCAGTCGAGGCCAATCGCGGATCACGGAGGCTCAGTTGCATGCCCAGTTGGCGATCCAGCCGCCGCCGAGCCTGCTGATGGCGTCGGTTTCCGCCGCGCGGCGCGTAAGGCCCGCTCCACCTTGGTAATTCGAGCCGTCATAGGCGACCGCGCCGCACTGCTTGAAGCTACTGATTACCTTGCAACTCTTGTCGCCGCACTGTTCCAATGCGACTTGCGCTGCTCGTGCCGGGGTGCGCTGATGCCATGCCTTGCCCGAAGCGCCGCTTTGGGCATAGGCGATCGCCCCGTAGTGAATAATCGGGGGGATAGGCATCTCGGGCATGTTCGACATCATGATCTCCGACATCGAACCGTTGTTGAGGTTGGCGTCCACCGCCGGAAGCAACAAGATGCCCAGACCGGTAGCAGCCCCGAGGCTGGCGGCGACGAATGCGATTCGGCGTCGAAGTCTTGTGATCATTTTCTGACCCCCTTTCTGCGGGCTGTAATTTCGCGGCCCGAGCGGCTCGATGCCTTAGGCAGTGGGTGCTCCAAGTGCTCAAAGGGTTAGTGCACCCGCTTGTCGCTCGGCGCCGCGTTGACGCGCGCTATCGGCGTGGCGTAGTCGGCGCAGTCGGCGCAGGCGTTTGCTGAGGTCCCATCGGTCCCATCGGATCCGTCTCGCCGGGGCCCATCATTTCGCCAGGCCTCGTCATTCCGCCGGGTCCCATCATCGGGCAGGTACCCCCACGTCCGCCGTTGGAAGCCCGATGCCAGCCATGGTGACTATCAGCCGACCAGGCCAGGAAGAACCCCGAAAAGAAGATCACGGCTACAACGAAGACCACCCCGGCGATGATGGCCACCCACGCCATCAGTTGTCTCAGCAGACTAGGCCCATCAACTCGTTTGTCGTATAGGGGTGCCCCCGCCACGGTGGTCGGCCCGCATTCAGGTGTTTGCGTCATGCACCTGATTGTGCATCACAATACCCCACCCGGGTAGGGCATAAAGTCACATCGGCTACTAGAGCAGTGACGCAATGCCTAAAGCGGGTATGTGCGCGTTGTTGCGTCCATCGTGTCTATACCGGGCTTGGGTATCTGGTCCGCTGCCGCGTCTACATCGTGAGCGTGGAGACGACCAATGCGACGTCTAGACATGGCGCACTGGTCTGCGGGGCCGCATTTTGGTGCCGCGAGCAGTTGGCGGCGGTTGATAGGGTTGTTGGTGTCGTTGACAGCCCTGTCGGCGCACGTGACCTGCGCGCTTCATCGGTCCATAGGAGGGACGGCCACATGGCGGCCGAAATGGACTGGGACAAGATGGTCGGCGCAGCTGCAGACGTCCGCCGAGTCTTTGAGCATGCCCCGGCGATGATGGTGGGCTTGCAGGGGCCAGACCATCGCTTCATCGCAGCAAATGCGGCATATCGCAGGTTCAGCCCGACCTTCATTGCAGTGGGCCAACCTGCACGGGACGTCTATCCCGAACTCGAGAGCCAGCAGATTTACCACATGTTCGACCGGGTGTATCAGACCGGTGAACCACAGTCCGGAGTCGAATGGCGCCTGCAGGCCGATTTCGACGGTTCTGGAATCGAAGAACGATTCTTCGACTTCGTCGTCGCGCCGCGCTGTCGGCCGGACGGGTCAATCGAAGGGGTGCAGCTCATCTTCGACGACGTCACTAATCGGGTTCAACAACGGCTAGCCGCCGCGGCCCGGATGGAGGAGCTGTCCGAGCGCTACCGACGCGCTCGAGACTCAGCGACGGTGATGCAGCAGGCGCTACTCGCGCCGTCGGTGCCCGTTGTCGCCGGTGCTGATATCGCTGCTCAGTATCTCGTTGCTGCCCAGGGCACTGGGGCCGGCGGCGACTGGTTCGATGCGGTTGCGCTCGAGGATCGGCTGGTGCTGATCGTGGGTGACGTAGTTGGCCATGGCGTCGAAGCTGCGGCAGTGATGGCGCAGTTACGGACCGCGTTGCGCATGCAGGTCTCGGCCGGGCACACGATCGTCGCAGCGCTCGAGGCGACGGCCGCCTTCCACGAGCAGGTTACAGGCTCGAAGTCGGCGACCATGTGCGTTGGCTCGCTCGACCTCAGTACCGGCGAATTCCAGTACTGCACCGCGGGGCACCCGCCGCCGTTGGTCGTGTCCGCCGATGCGAAATCCCGCTATATGGAACCGTCGGGCGCGGGTCCGCTCGGTAGCGGCGCTGGATTCCCGGTGCGCGCCGACAAGCTCAACGTCGGCGACACGGTCCTGCTATACACTGACGGCCTGATTGAACGTCCGGGTCGGCCGCTGCAGGCCAGCACAGCAGAGTTCGCCGACTTGGCCGCAAACATCGTCAACGGCGGCGGCTTTGTCATGGATGCCTCGTGCCGGCCCATCGACCGCCTCTGCTCGGAGACGCTGGAATTGCTGCTGCGGTCCACTGGCTACAACGACGATGTCACGCTGCTTGCGGTGCAACGCCGAATCCCGATACCACCGCTACACGTTACGGTGGATGCGACCATTTTCGCCGCACGCCAGATTCGCGCCCTGCTCCGTGCCTGGCTTACCCAGATCGGCGCTGATGCCACCGATATCTCCGACGTCGTGCACGCGGTATCCGAATTCGTCGAGAACGCGGTCGAACATGGTTATGGCACAGAAGTTTCCGACGGCATCGTGGTGGACGCGGCGCTGGGCTGCGATGGCAGACTACGGGCATCGGTGGTCGACCACGGCACCTGGAAGGATTACCGCGAGGGCGGAAAGGGGCGCGGGCGCGGGCTGGCGATGGCCGCGGCTTTGGTCTCCGAATCCCAGGTCAGCCATAACGCTGGCGGGACTACCGCCACCATCACACACCTTCTGTCACGACCGGCGCAGTTCATCACCGACGCAGCCGTCAGCAGCACCACATACCAACCGACGATCGACACCGAATTCGTCTCTCTCGTTGCCGATCCTGGCCGCATCGTCGTGCGCGGCGATGTCGATGGCTATGCGGCCGCTACCCTGGACCGCCAGATCGCGGTCGAAAGCCGCTCCGGTCTAGCGTCTTTGACGATCGACCTTAGTGGTGTGACCCACCTTGGGTCGGCGGGCGTAGGCGCACTGGCCGCCGCCCGGGACCGAGCCCATAAGCAGGGCGGTGACTGCCGGCTGGTGGCGCCACCGGGGACTCCGGCACACCAGGTCTTGTCGCTGGTCCAGATACCAGTGGTGAGCGGCGAGGCCGAAACCGAGAACGCCTTCGCCAGCGACTAACTAAACTAACGCCGGCGGCTATTGCAACCGTTTAATATCGGCGGCCACCGCGCCGAACACCTCGACGAGGATCTTGGCCTGACGCGCGTTGACGTGTCTGGCGAACCATCTCTCGACTCCGCGGGCATGTATCTGCCAAGCCGATTCAAGCTCACTAAATCCTCGCGGTGTCAGCTGCACCAGCGTGGCTCGGCGATTCGCCGGATCCGGATTGCGCGCAACATGACCCGAGCGTTCCAGATTGTCGACAATTCGGGTGATGCCGCTGGCGCTGTAGACCAGAGCGGCGGCCAAGTCCTTCATGTACAGCGCCTGCCCGGGCGCACGGGACAGCTGCACCAGCGTGTCCAAGGTGAGCAGGCTCATGCCGCATTCGGCGCGGAGCTCGGTATCGAGTGTGCGCTGCAGCAATGCAGCCGAATGAATGCAGAGCTCCCACGCTTGTTCCTGCCTGGGATCCAGCTCGCTGAGGCGGACACCCGGTCGCGAGCCGCCCTCGTCATTTCGGTTCACACGCAAATAGTAACAGTGCTCACACTTGCGATTGCAACACTTGCTATGCGTATACTACTGGCATCAAGTTTTTATCCCGCCATCACCTGCCCAAGGAAAGACCCATGCCCTACGTGACCACCGAACCGGAAGCGTTGTCTACGGCCGCCGAGACCAGGAAATGGAATTAGGAACGTTGTAAGCAGGACCTGCCACCACCATCACCGTTAAGCCGGTCGCCAACGAGCTGCCGTCAAAGGGCATCGGAAGCGGGTTAGGAAGCCTGGTCGGTGGGATGCCGCCACTTCGAAGACCGCCCCAACGGCCGGCAGCGCGGCAGCACGAGAAATGCTGCGGCTCAACGTTCTCCCCCAACTGCAATACATCGGATAGCGTCGTGACAGAATTCTGGGCCCAGTTTCGCAGTTTCAACCGCCCGAGCCGGGTACTCATGATCAACCAATTCGGTGCCAGCATCGGCTTCTACATGCTGATGCCGTACTTATCCGGCTACCTGTCCGGGACCCTTGGGCTGGCAACGTGGGCCGTCGGTCTAGTTTTGGGCGTACGAAACTTCAGCCAGCAGGGCATGTTCTTCTTTGGCGGGACACTCGCCGATCGGTTCGGCTACAAACTATCGATCGTGGCCGGGTGTCTGCTGCGTACCGGCGCTTTCGGCTTGTTGGTGGTCGCCCAATCGCTGCCAACCGTTCTGTTCGCGTCGGCGGCGACGGGGCTTGCCGGAGCGCTGTTCAACCCGGCGTTGCGCGCCTACCTGGCCAGCGAAGCCGGAGACCGCCGGATCAACGCCTTCGCCACCTTGAACATGTTCAACCGCGCGGGGATCTTTCTCGGACCGCTGGTCGGACTGACTTTGGTGGTGTTGGACTTTAGGATGGGCGTGCTGGCCGCTACGGTGATCTTCGCTGTCCTTGCGATCGCGCAGCTGCTGGCATTACCCCAGCAGAAAACAGCTGAGCCGGTCCCGGACGGGTCGACCAAGACCTCGATCATCTCGGATTGGCGGGCAGTCGTCGGAAATCGATCGTTCTTGGAGTTCGCCGCTATCATGGTCGGCTCGTATCTGCTCTCGTCCCAGATCTACCTGATGCTTCCGGCACAGGCCTCGGTCGTAGCACCGCACTCCCAATCGCAAATGGTGGCAGCACTTTTCGCGACATCGGGTCTGGTTGCGGTGGCCGGCCAGCTGCGTATCACCCGGTGGTTCTCGACACGATGGCAGCCCGGTCGGAGTCTGTCCATCGGGGTCATGCTGATGGCGGCAGCGTTTGCGCCACTTGCCGCCATCCCCGACGCGAACCGGTTGGGTACCGCGGCTGCCATCGCGGCGTTGCTGACGTCCGCCGCCCTGCTCGCCATCGCCTCCGCAGCGGTGTTTCCCTTCGAGATGCACATCGTGGTCTCGCTGTCCGGCGACCGGTTGGTAGCGACTCACTATGGCTTCTACAACACCATCATTGGAATAGGAATTCTGTTCGGCAACTTCGCGATCGGGGCATTGCAAGGTACCCAACATCGCCTGAACACCAACGAACTCGTTTGGGGCGTACTGATTCTCGTCGGACTAATCGCCGCAGCGGGGCTGCATCGGCACCAAGCGACGCTCAGCGTGTCGGGGCCGGACGCACCTGCTTGAACGGCACCCCACGGGGCCGGCCATCTCGCGTACTCGAGCGCTGTCGGTCTGGCCGCTCTGCCGCGCGAGTTCGGCGTAGTCGCCGACGTCCCCATCGTCGAAGAACTCCTCACAGAACTCGGTGGAACCGTTCACCTGGGTGATACGGCGTAACGTGATACCCAGGTGATCGATAGGCACCCCCCACACCGCGTACTCACGCGGGAAGTAGATTCCGCCAAATCCGCCACGGACTCAGTTAGCGTCATGTGATTGCCCTCGCTTCGGCCGCCGCGGCGTACCCCCTCAGATTGTTTTCCTCCGGAGTGCCGAACATGGAGCGGTACAACGTAACTCGTCGCGAATACAAGTGCAGGTCATGTTCTCAGGTGACACCAATGCCACTATGCGTCTGCACGCAATTCTGATAGATCTGGCCGGCCAGTTCTCCAACGCAGGACTTAGCGATGCGGGCCGACCGGCCCGCCGTGCAAGAGCGAGCCGCGATAGGTGCCACCGGTCTTGCCAAGCTGTTGGGGCGCCATGGCCGGATCTGCAGCACCGTTGCTGGAGATGCTGTCGCGGCGCAAGTGCTCGGGAACGAGCAGGGCCGTCCACCCAAGCGCAGCAGCCCATTGCGACCACTGCGGGTCGAAGGACACACCGGCGGCATCCAGTTCCCGGACGTGGCGCAGCGAGGCATCTTTTTGCAGAAATACGTGGGTGGTCGAAGTAGAGAGTATCTTTTCGGGAGAGTCGACAGCGGTCATGATGCCGGCCACACTTTCCTTGGCGATCTTTCGCCGCTGCGGAGGATGGAGGGGGGAAGGTCTGAGTGGCTGATCATCGGCCTAATCGGTCCTCGTTGGAGCGGAGTTCGGTGGCGACTCTGTTGTTAGAAATGGGCGATACCGTAAGAGATACCGGAGTTCAGTCGATAATGATGGCGACGTGCAGTAGGCGCGATGGCTAAGTCAAACGAACCGCGGCCGGATTCGGCGAGCTCGAAAGCCGAAGCGATGGCCATGGCCGCACAAGCCGAAGCTGAAGCCGCCGAAGCTGAAGCACTGGCGGCTGCGGCGCGCGCGCGGGCACGCGCCGCCCAGTTGAAGCGAGAGGCGATGGCACTTGCTGAAGCCAACGACGAAGAGGATCGCGCCGAGTACGGCGACGACGAGTATGAGTATGAGTACGAGTACGATTACGAAGACTTCGTCGTGGCGAACGGCGTGGCAGCAGAAGCCGAAGATCAAGAGATCATGCAGACGGCCTCGTGGCGCGGCCGGTCTTGGGGCTGGCTGCGAGCGCGATTGCCTGCGGTTGCCAAGGCTGCCGCGGTCCTCATCATCTGTGGGTTTGCCGGGCTCAGCGGTTTCATCGTCTGGCAGCACTATCAGGCCACTGAGCGCCAACAGCGTGCTACGGCGTTCGCCGCTGGGGCTAGAAAAGGCGTCATCAGCATGATTTCGCTTGACTTCAGTAAAGCCAAGGAAGATGTTCAGCGAGTGATCGACAGCTCCACCGGAGAGTTCAAGGACGAGTTTCAAGCCCGGGCAGCCGATTTCATTAAGGTCGTCGAGCAGTCCAAAGTCGTTACCGAAGGAACGGTAAACGCGACGGCCGTTGAATCCATGGATGGGCGTAACGCTTTGGTACTCGTTTCAGCGACATCACACGTCACCAACGCTGGAAACGGCAAAGACGAACCTCGGGTCTGGCGGCTAAGGGTGACTGTTACCGAAGAGGATGGGCAGTACAAGATGTCGAAGGTCGAGTTCGTGCCGTGAGCGATGAAGTGCGTGGCCTCGGCAGCACCGAAAGCCCCGAAACGACCGACGCCCGCGAGACCGACGAAGCGGGCAAGGCCCCTGCAGCCTATAGCGACCTGGAAAACACCGAGACCGTGGCACTCCACCCCCCGTCGACTGAAGAATTCGATGACGAAGCGTCAGCTCGCGACGCCCCCACTCCGGCCCGCCGCTTCCGACGTGACTTCTGGCGCAGAAAGGTCAACCTGAGACCCGTCGCAGTGGTCCTCATCGTGCTCATTCTGATTTCCGGCGGCGCGGCTGCGTGGCTGTACGCCAAGTGGTACCGGCCCGATCAGCTGACCGACCCCAGCGTCGCTCGCGCTGCGGTCAACGCGGCCTCTGACGGTACCGTCGCGTTACTGTCCTACTCCTCCGACACCCTCGATAGGGATATCGCCGCAGCCAGGTCACACCTCGGTGGGGATTTTCTGTCTTACTACGATCAGTTCACGCAGCAGGTTGTGGTTCCGGCGGCCAAGCAGAAGTCGCTGAAGACCACTGCCCACGTGATGCGCGCCGCAGTGTCGGAGCTGCGACCCGGTTCAGCCGTCGTGCTGCTTTTCGTCAATCAGAACACGACCACCAAAGACAACACCGAACCGTCCATGAAGCCCAGCACCGTACTGGTGAACGTCACCGAGATAGGCGGCAAATGGCTGATCACCAAGTTCACCCCCATTTAGCTCCGCCCCGCCGGCATCACGTCGTAAACGCTCAGTCCCAACCCGTTCTGTGAAGACACGGGATACCGATCCGGTCCGGGCGATCGACGCCAAATGCCACCGCTACCACTAAGGTAAGGCATCTCACCCATCGGACGGTCTGCGATCAGTCGATCGACGAAATCATCTGCGGCTTCATCGGTTTATGTATCAGCTGAGTTTCTCGGCGCTTTCCCGTTGGTCTCTGAGTTCTCTCAATTTCTTGAGACGCATCAGCCGCTCCACCTGGCCGTAGGCGTCGATGGGGCTGTGCAGGGCCAGGCCGCCGTCAGCGTGCACCAACTGTCCTGTCACCCATGGCAGTTCGAGGACGCCCACGATGGCGCCCGCCACGTCACTGGCCTCACCCAGCCGCCCGAGCGCTGTCCGCCTGGACAAGCCGTCCGCCCAGCCTGGCCATGCTTCCAGATTGGGCAGCATCGGGGTTCGGGTGACGCCAGGTCCGACGGAATTGACCCGAATTCCGTGGGTGCCCCATTCCACCGCCGCAACCTTCACCAGCATGTCCACTCCGGCCTTTGACACACAGTAGGCGCCCATGTCACGGTCGGCGACGCTGCCGCTGATGCTTGAGACCGCAACCATCGAACCGCCCACGTCGGCATCGACCATGGCTTGTGCGGCCGCGCGAATACACAACCAGGTGCCGGTGAGGTTGATTGCCAACACGCGATCCCATTCCGCGGGTGGCAATTTCAACAACTGCCCAGATGACCCGATGCCCGCGGAGGTCACCACTCGCGTAGGCACCCCGTGATCACGCACAGTCTGTTCCATCGCCGCCGATACCGCGTCGGGATCGCTGACATCGCAGATGATGTCGGCGTCGGCTAGGTCCCACACGACGACATGGTGACCGGCGTCGCGTAGTCGTGCCACGACCTCCCGCCCGATCCCGGAAGCGCCACCGGTGACAAGGGCAATCGGAACCGTCGAAGCGTTCACGCCGCGGGGCCGATCAACTCAACGCACAATATTGGCCAATCGCGGGCAAAAGTATGGTCAAACGATGTGGTGAGGCCCAGACCGTCCGGCCAGAATCGCAGCGAATCTTTGACCTCGGCGGTGCAGCTCACGGCGTGATGGACACCTAGCACGGATTCGAATCTTAACCGCTAGCGCTTAGCGCCTAACCGGCCGGCTACCAATTCCGGCAGGGCAACTTAAGGTCTTTGACATATTGCGGCATGATTCGCAACCGTGGAGTACTGACAACGAAAGGCGACCATGGGCGCGTGCTCTCGCCGCGAGTTCGGACGGCTCGCAGCGGACGTGGGTATCGCTGGCCTAAGCGGTGCCCTAACTGGCTGCGGTCAGCCGTCATCGCCGCGCCGCGCCGACTCGGCGGTGCCCACAACGACGGCCCCGGTGACTCGCGGTCGGCCAATCAGGCTCACTCAGTCTGATCTGGATCGGATCATCGGTGATCATGCGAACACGTTGCTTGATCGTCTGCGCGCCAAATCCCCGGGACGCAACTACGGTGTCGCAGTGGCTTTCGCGTATCCCCACCAGCAATTCAAGCCCTATTATCTGTACGGAACCGTGACCGACCAGACTCCCCCCACCGAGCGAACGATGTTTTCGATCGGATCGGTCACCAAGACCTTCACCGCAGCCCTGTTCGCCAACGGAGTATCGCTACGGCCGGATTGTTTCGACTGGGAAGGCGGGTTGCAGCGCTACCTGAGCAGCGATCTGAGCACGACAATGCAGCAGATCACCCCGCGGATGCTCGCCCAGCACACATCCGGACTGCCGCGAGACTCCACCGGCCGGCAAGATGGTGTCGGCTTGTTTCTCGAGAGCCCGTCCGCGCCCCCACCTAGTCTGCTCGCTACGTGGCGGACCCACGATAGCCCGCCACCGGGAAGGTGCTGGCTCTACTCCAACCTCGGTTTTGTCACGCTGGGTTTCGTCGCCGTGTCGGCGTATGGGCGTGCCGGCGCGGGTGATTCGTACGCGGGGTTGCTGCGCGATCAGATCACCGGGCCGCTGAATATGCCCGACACTGTCACCGTTGTAGGCGCCAATGCTCCCCTGGCGCCTGCGTATCCGAATGGCCGTGCGGTGTCGTCGGGCGCCGCGTCGGATGTCAAGTCGTCAGCGGCGGACATGCATACCTGGTTGCTGGCGCATCTTGGGGCAGGGAGCGGACCGTCAGCCCTGATGAAGGGGCTGGCCAGCACGACCCAGCCGTCCCCGTTATCGGTTCGCGTATGCGGAGAGGCCAACCACGGACCCACGCGCATGGGCCTGGCATGGCAGGTCGAAAATGGCCCGCCGCGGATCATTTGGAAAGACGGACTGACCTCCGCCGGTGGCTGCTCGTGCTGGATCGGGATTACGCCCGCGGGCCCCAACCAAGAGCCGTTAGGAATCGCCGTCCTAGTCAACGGCTTCTGGAATAGGGACAAGCCGGCTGTCGTGGCAGACAGCCACGGCCCAGCGATTCTTAAAGAGATCTCGGCGACCATCTAGCCCGCTGGGTCACTGAAACGGCTTTGCGAGTAATTCTGTAGCGCAGGAGCCACGACCCTGAGCTTGGCGCCGAGTTCACTACCTGCCGCCCGCGGCCGCGTCGAACTACTCCTCGACCGCGAGGACATTTTCGCGGGATCGGTACGCTCATTGGCGGCGAGATTGCGGCTGATGCGATCGTCGCAGGCTCCGGCCGGATCAGCGGAGTACCGGTGATGGTCGGCGCCGAAGACTTCACGACACTAGCGGCAACCATCGCGCCCGGTAGCAATGCCAAGCGCTACCGCATCGCCGAATTGGCGTTGCGCGACCGAGTTCCGCTGGTGATGTTGCTCAAAGGTGCCGGGTTTCGTTCTACCGCTGGGCATTACGGACGAAGCCCGACCGACCTACTCGCACAGGCACCGGGCTCGGGTCGGGTTCCGACGGTAACCGCGGTACTGGGCCCCTCGGTGGGACACGGCGCACTCGTCGCACCGATATGCGATTTCACCGTCATGACCCGGCAGGGGGCAATCTTCACCGCCGACCGCAGGTGGTCAAAGAGTCGACGGGAGAGGATATTTCAAAGGAAGACCTGGGCGGCCCGGGATGCCATCCGTCGCTACTTGTCCTACTTCTCCGCCCAGCGCTTAGTCTTATGCTCCGAAGTGCCGCCACGAGCAAAACCAATCCACGGCCGACACCGGAGTTGCTGCACAACGTCTCCTGGCGCCATGGGCGCCGCGGCGCTCAGTCGGGCCTCACACGCCGACCAAGATTTGTCCCGCCCAGCTACGCAACGTCGAGCTGCAGGCATCGTTGAGGTCGGCCGAGCATTTCGGCTTCGACGAACTTATCGACCCCGCCTGACGCGTGACGCGCTGCTCTCCCACTGCTGCGAGGATCAGGGGGGCCCAGCGTGAACCTGCTGCGACGACACGCCGGATCAGCACCGCAGCCAGTTCACGTTCGGCATGAGACGTTCAAGTTCAGCCGCGCTAGTTCGGGGTCGCGTATGCCGGACAGCTCTTTATGGAGGTGGCCCTTGCTGGGATCGCAGGCAACCACCGCCAAGCGCCAGCGGCGAGAACGCGGGTCCATCAATCCCGACGACAGCATCACCGGGGCATTCGAACTGGCCGAGCAACATGTTTGCCACGCCGTACATAGCGGCCGGCGACTGGCGCGAAACACAACGCCGGTCGCCGGGGCTCGAGCACTGCGCCGCGGTACTGGCAAGCACCCTCCTACGAGACCCGCATCCAGAGTTTGCAGTTTCTTGTCTCGAAGGCCGCTACTGTTGCCGGGATCGTCACATACATCGGACCCATCGAGGTATTCGAGTTGACAATATCCTCGGCGCTCGCCGCAGGTGTGCTGTGCATCAACCACGCGCAGGTTGATAGTTCGGACACCCGACCGAACACCAGAATAAGGGGATTCGACGGACCCTCCGTGCGGTAGGTGCCCGGCGCAATGTCAACTCCCACGAGAAAGAGGCCATCATCGGGGAATTGGTCGCCCGGTTCGGCAATCGCAGGCGACGCGAGCGATATCGCTGCCGCACAGGCGATGAAGCCGGCTAACGGCCGAACTGCCAGGGGCATTCTTCCTCGCTCCAGATGTGCCCGCCCTCATAGCAGCGTATGCCCGGACGCACGCGAGCAACAACAGTTGGTGCCGAAATAGCTCTGTTGGCCAACTCTGGACCTGTCCAAGGCGCAGCTGTGGCCGCGCTGCGTTACGGTGCCGCTTTGGCAATCACCCCGTGGGCAATGAGATGGTCAATTAGCGGAATTGAGCTGGCGGCAAGGTGGTCCGCCATCGCCGCGCGAGCAAGGTTGGCATCGCGTTTCTTCAGGGCGGACACGATTCGTCGATGGTCCTTGACGGCCTGGGCCGGCCAATGCTCAATGCCTGGAAATACCGATTCGGGTGCGTAGCCAGTGATCTGAGACATCAGATGTGACAGCTTCGGGGAGTCCGCGGCGATATTGATGGCACGGTGAAATTCGTGGTTGAGCCGCACCGCCTGCTCGTCGTCGGCTGCGGCGTAAGCATCCTCGAGCTGCGCCTGGATTTTCGTCAGGTCACGCAACTGTGCGTCACTGATGTTGATCGCGGCCCGCGCTGCCAGCTCACCGCCGACGTGAGCCTGCACGTTGGCGAGGTCGGCGAGGTCCCGCTTGGTCACCGGCAGTACCACAAAGCCTCGCCGTGGCTGTTGGGCGACCAACCCTTCGGCGCGCAACGCGAATAACGCCTCCCGCACCGGCGTAACGCTGATCCCCAATTTTGCGGCCAACTGGTCTAGGCGGATGAAGTTGCCCGCAGCGTAGCTACCTTCGTAAATCCTCTTGCGGACGAATCGGGCTACGTCGTCGGAAAGCTGAGGCCGGGCAGCGAAATCAGGCACAGTCATGGCATCACACTCGGTACTCGTCGAGCAGCCGCTTGCTGATGATGGACTTCTGTATTTCGCTGGTTCCCTCGCCGATGAGCAGGAACGGCGCATCTCGCATCAGCCGCTCGATCTCGTATTCCTTTGAGTAGCCGTAACCACCGTGGATGCGGAAGCTTTGCTGCGTGACCTCCGAACAATATTCGCTGGCAAGATATTTGGCCATTCCGGCAGCTAGATCGTGGCGCTCGCCCGAGTCTTTCAACCGCGCGGCGTTAACCATCATCAGATGTGCCGCTTCAACTTTAGTCGCCATTTCAGCCAGCTGGAATGCAATGGCCTGGTGCTCGGCGATCGCCTTACCGAAGGCGCGGCGTTGCTGTGCGTAGCGCACCGCCAGCTCGAAGGCACGGATGGCGACTCCACAGGCTCGCGCGGAAACGTTCACCCGGCCGACTTCGATGCCGTCCATCATCTGGAAAAAGCCCTGGCCCGCGACACCGCCGAGGATATGGTCGGCACTTGCCCGATAGCCGTCGAAGATCAGCTCGGTGGTATCGATGCCTTTATAGCCCAGCTTGTCGATCTTGCCGGGGATGAGCAGACCGGGCGCGACTGCACCGAAACCAGTCGGCTTCTCAACAAGGAATGCGGTCAGGTTACGGTGCGGCTTGTCAGCGCCTTCATCGGTGCGTACCAGCACCGCTACCAGCGTCGAGCTAGCGCCGTTGGTCAGCCACATCTTCTGGCCGTCGATGGTGTACGTTCCGCCCGGATTGCGTCGCGCCCGAGTGCGAATCGCGGCGACA
>NZ_VTZN01000077.1 GCF_008370645.1 Mycobacterium simiae | reverse complement strand
GTTAAAGGTGCTGTTGCGGCGCGGGGTGTGGTCACTAGCTGCGCCGATGTCAAAGAAGAAGAACCCAGCCACGACTGCGAAGGGGAACCGACGGTGCAAGGTGGTGGACTCGAACAGCAGATCGCCGCGCCGGTTTGTGAGGTTTTTCTGAAAGTGGCCGCCGACGCCATCACGGAACATGATCGTTTTGACCGAGCAGGCCAGCATCAGCCCAGATTCCTCGGTGGCCCACGTGACATCGACCTTCTTGGCTCCGAGACCACCCGCGAGCCGCCGCTCTGCACCGGATAGCCCGATGTCGCCCGGTCCACCGGGCCGGGCTCTGTCCATGCCGCGCGCCCGCAGCTCCTGCGCGATGGCCAGCGCGAGGGTGTTGCTGATCCTGTTGCCCCACGGGTTCTTCTGCGCCTGGGGCGCATCGTCGGGCGGCTTAGGGCCAGCGGCCTTGATCGCGCCGATGAGTAGGTCGTCAATCCGCGCCACGACGACCCCGTGCGACTCGTCGGGCAGTGAGTTCTGCGTGCGCGTGACGCAGGACTCGGACCTGGGCACGCGCCATGCCTAGCTCGCCGACCAGCAGCACGTCGTCAACGAGCTTCGAGGCTTCGATCAGCTCGCCGCTGCGCAGCAGACCGGCCACCTGCGCGCGGATACTGGTCAGCGCTTCGGCCGCGGCTGCTACCAACGCCGCCGGAGGCACCGGCAGCCGGTCGGCTTCACGTGGCTCTAACTTGAGCATCCCGCCGCCGTAGGCGCGGCCTACGGTCTCGGCGCCGACGAGCGTCATCGACGTCAGCGACGCCAGCGGGAGCAGCGCCTTGCCGAGCTTGTGGAGCTCTGGTGTGAGATAGACCCCATGCACCGAGTTGAGGTGTGCGGCCTTGGCGGTGTTGGTTGTCAGCCGAGGCGTGTCGGCATTCATATAGGTGAGCAGCAGGTCAGCCGGAGCCAGATGTGGCACGCGCCACCACGGCTTGCGCACGCGGCATTTGTAGGCGGTGTGCACACCAGCGGCCTCCCCGGCGGCGATGTAGGCCCGCGCCGCGGGTGACGGCTCACCTGGTGGGCGGAACAGCCGTGTTGCGGATCCGTTGCGCCCTAGTTCGTTGAGCGCGGCGGTACCGAACGCCAGCCCCCGAAGGTGGCGGCTACCAGGCGGCGACAGCCGCAGAACATCGGTCGGTTCAAGACCCAAGTCGGCCACTCGTGCAGGCGACAGCGCAAAGTACTTGTTGTTGCCGGTGACCATGCCGAGTGTCGTGTGCCCCCAGCTTTCGAGAACGGTGAAATCGCCGCCGGACAGCAGGCCCGTGTAGGCGTCAAGCGCGTCGGCGGACAGCAGCGACAGCGTCCACTTCTCCTCAGGTCGAGTCGGCGTCCACATGCGCCCGGCGGCAATAGTTGCTAGTTCGGCAGCGTTGCGCGCCTGGTAGACCGAGGCATGATCGGTCGGACCGGTCAGGTACCCGTCCGCCAGGAGCAGCAGCACCTCCTCCTGCGCATGAGGGAATACCCGCTCGGTGAACAGCACCAGATCAACACGAGCGAAGGAAGCCAGCAGGAACCGACGTACCTCGGCGGCATAGTTCACGCTTAGCAGTTCGGCCGGCAAAACGAGGCCCATACGACCGCCGGGTCTGAGAAACAGCGCCGAGTGCACCGCGAACGCCGCCCAACTGGACGCGAGGTTGGTCAGTCCGACGCCGGCCCGTAGCGCCGCCTCGCGTGATCGCGCCCTGGCCGCGCCGGAGAACTCCTGATAGCGGATGTAGGGCGGGTTGCCGATCACAACGTCATATGAACTGGTGGGCTCGATGCAGAAGAAGTCGTTGACCACCACCCGGGCCTCGACCCCGGCGTTCCGCAACAGCTTGCGCGCTGCTCGGGCGGAGGCGAGATGCAGCTCGACGCCATCCAGCGCGGCGTATTGCTCGGCTTTGCCGGGAGTGCGCAACGTGGTCAGCCGCTCGACGGCTGCCAGCAGGAACGATGCCTCGCCGCAGGAGGGTTCAAGGATGCGGTCAGACGTGCTGCGAATGGACCACTCGGTAATGTAGCGGGCGACGGCCGCTGGGGTGAAGAACGCGCCGCGAGCCTTGCGAAGCGCCGCCGTGTCAGCCCCGAGCACCATGCCGAAAATCTTGCCTTGCCGGACCGACAATCCCGCGGAGGAACCCGACTAGAGATCGGTGTCGCCGGTCCGTGTCGGGTGTGGTCACGCCGCCGCTTGCCGCTGGGTTCGCACCGGCCGTGTTCGGGGAACCAGTTCGAGCCGCCCTGGCCGGTCGGTCTGCCGGCGTGATTCTAGGCGTCGGCGGTGGCCGGCCAGGTCACCCCGGCGCCGCGCTCACTGGCGCTGGACCCCACCACCGATGGGCGGCACCGTGGGCCGGCATCACCGACTGCGTCAGTCACGGAATGCCGCCGCGAGTCAGAGTTCGACCATAAGAGAGGCCGAATCTGGCGCCCGAAGAGGCGCATACTATGCGGCCCTTCGCGGTTCGGTCCCGCCCGCCGACTTCGGATACTCCGCCGACGGCGAGCCCGACCCGGCAGCCGCGCAAGCCTGATACGCGGCCTCTGGGGCCTTCTGGTTCCGACTCGATCGCCGCGTAGAGCAGTATCCGCTAGCCGGTGTTACCCAAACGTGATGAGCGGAGATTCTCGAGTCCGAGCGCGCGGGATCGCGAAAGGCATGGCTCCACGGTCGGCCGATGAGTAACCGATGAGTAACGTTGTGTCGCGTTACTTGCCGCCCACTACGGTCGGAGAGCACGATGACCTTGTCCCACCAGGAACAGCAAATGCTGCGCGCGGCGACGGGCCGTGCCGCCATTCTGAATCTGACTGCTCGGCACAATCGCGATTACTCGGCGGGTGACCGCGAAGCCTGGCTTGCCACCTTCCGCCATTCCGGCGCCGTCTATCGGCGTGATGGCGAGCTGTTCAGCGATCTGCGGACGGCCTTCGACGGCGGCGATGGGCAACGGCTGGTCACCGTTGACCACGAGATCCATGTCGACGGGGTCAACGCGACCCAGCGCTGTGTCGCTCTGCTTTTTGCCGCCGTCCATGGCGAGACCACGCTCCGGGCCACCGGCTCGTTCTGCGACCAGCTGGTGTACGAGCGCGGCGGTTGGTACTTCACTTCCCGTTCCCTTCAATGGGATTCGGTGCCGAGCCGGCACCCTTTTGTCATGTAATCGCTAGCCGCGCGGATCGTGATGCAGATGTAACTGGCGAGTTCCATGTTGCTGTTGGTGCTTGTGTCGTAATCTGTGGTTCGTGCAAGTCTCGCGGCGGGACGCGTTGAAATTCGCAGCTGCAACGCCGGGCCTACTGGGCCTGGGCGTCGCGGCGGCGTCGTTGTCCGCCGCGCCGGTATCGGCGGGTTCACTCGGCACGTTGTTGGATTATGCGGCCGGGGTCATCCCCGCCAGCCAGATCAGGGCTGCCGGAGCGGTGGGGTCGATTCGGTATGTGTCCGATCGGCGGCCCGGTGGCGCGTGGATGCTGGGCAAGCCGATCCAGCTCACTGAGGCGCGGGACCTGAGCAGCAACGGGCTCAAGATCGTGTCGTGCTACCAGTACGGCAAGGGCAGCACTTCTGACTGGTTGGGCGGCGCCGCTGCCGGTTTACAGCACGCTAAACGTGGGATGGAACTGCACGCCGCCGCAGGCGGTCCGCCGAGCGCCCCGATCTACGCCTCGATCGACGACGATCCGTCACACGAGCAATACAAGAACCAGATCGTGCCGTATCTGCGGTCCTGGGAGTCGGTTGTCGGCCATGAACGCACCGGGGTGTACGCCAACTCCAAGACAATCAACTGGGCGGTGCACGACGGCCTGGGCGCCTATTTCTGGCAGCACAACTGGGGATCGCCCAAGGGGTTCACCCATCCCGCCGCCAATTTGCACCAGGTAGAGATCGACAAACGTAAAGTCGGCGGAGTCGGTGTGGATATCAACGAGATTCTCCAGCCTCAATTCGGACAGTGGGCCTAATTTCGCTTGCGTCAAGGCCGGTACGCGCGCATCCCAGCAAACACTCGTTCGCTCCCGCCGCGGCTTCGCGCACGCAGCTGATTGTGCGGCGCCCCTGCCGGAGTGACGCTACGCGGCTGCCACGGCCCCCAATTTCTACATAACGATTTGATAACAATACTGCCTTGATCAGCGCAGTTATAGCTACTCGACCGTAACCACCTACACGCAGGACGTTTGTTGCGCGCGCCGGCGCCGGCGGTGAAGTGTGGCGTTACCCAGGACACGGTTACCCGTGCGTAGAACTCACCAGTAACCGATCAGCGTCAATGAAGTGGACTGGTCCTTATGACACTCTTATAGAGCCGATGCAGTCCGTCGCGCGGCTCGACCCATGGGCCGGCCCGTCGACAAACCACCGGTTAGACGATTTCCGGCTGCGATTCGATGCGGAACCGACCGGATTATCGGGCCCTCCGCAGGGCGTCCGGCCCGACGAACGAACCGATACGTACAGACGCATACAGGGAGATAGCGAAGGTGACGATCCACGAGCACGACCGGGTGTCAGCTGACCACGAGGGGATTGGCCCGCATGGTGCCCAAGCTCTAGTCGATCGCCTGACCGCCGGTGAGCCGTTCGGGGTCGCATTCGGTGGCCAGGGCAGCGCCTGGCTGGAGACTCTGGAAGAACTGGTTGCGGCGGCCGGAATCGAATCTGAGCTGGCGGCGCTGGCCGGTGAGGTCGATCTCCTGCTCGAGCCCGTCTCGAAGGAGCTGGTGGTAGTGCGCCCGATCGGGTTCGAGCCGCTGCAATGGGTGCGCGCCCTGGCCGCTGAAGATACGGTCCCCTCAGACAAACACCTGACGTCGGCCGCGGTGTCGGTGCCGGGTGTGCTGCTCACCCAGATCGCCGCCATTCGCGCTCTGGCGCGCCAGGGCATGGACCTCGTTGCCACCCCGGCGGTGGCTCTGGCCGGGCACTCGCAGGGCGTGCTGGCAGTCGAGGCGCTCAAAGCCGGGGGAACTCGTGATCTGGAGCTGCTGGCGCTGGCCCAGCTGATCGGTGCCGCCGGCACATTAGTGGCCCGCCGGCGCGGGATCTCGGTGCTGGGCGATCGCCCCCCGATGGTATCGGTGAGCAACGCCGACCCCAAGCGCATCCAGCGGTTGCTGGAGGAATTCGCCCAGGACGTCCGCACGGTGCTGCCGCCGGTGTTGTCCATCCGCAACGGCCGCCGTTCGGTCGTCATCACCGGAACTCCCGAGCAGCTGTCGCGTTTCGAACTTTATTGCCGGCAGATCTCGGAAAAGGAGGAAGCCGACCGCAAGAGCAAGGTGCGGGGCGGCGACGTTTTTGCCCCGGTCTTCGAACCGGTGCGGGTGGAGGTGGGTTTCCATACCCCGCGGCTGGCCGACGGCATTGACATCGTCGGAGGCTGGGCCCAGCAGGTGGGCCTTGATGTTGCGCTGGCCCGGGAGTTGGCCGAGGCCATCCTGGTCCGCAAGGTCGACTGGGTGGACGAAATCACTCGGGTCCACCAAGCCGGGGCGCGCTGGATTCTGGACCTGGGCCCCGGCGACATCCTGACCCGGCTGACCGCGCCGGTGATCCGCGGCCTCGGTATCGGCATTGTGCCCGCTGCCACCCGCGGCGGTCAGCGCAACCTGTTCACCATCGGGGCCACCCCCGAGGTGGCCCGGGCCTGGTCGAGCTATGCCCCGACCGTGGTACGCCTCCCCGACGGCAGGGTCAAGCTCTCGACGAAATTCACCCGGTTGACCGGGCGGTCGCCGATCCTGCTGGCGGGTATGACGCCGACCACTGTCGATGCCAAGATCGTCGCCGCAGCGGCCAACGCCGGGCACTGGGCCGAACTGGCCGGCGGCGGACAGGTCACCGAAGAGGTGTTCCACAACCGGATCAAGGAGCTGTCCGGCCTGCTCGAGCCGGGCCGCACCTACCAGTTCAATGCCCTCTTCCTGGATCCCTACCTGTGGAAGCTCCAGGTCGGCGGTAAGCGGCTAGTGCAGAAGGCACGCCAGTCCGGCGCGGCGATCGACGGTGTGGTGATCAGCGCGGGCATCCCGGACCTCGAAGATGCTGTCGAGCTGATCAACGAGCTCAACGACGTCGGGATCAGCCACGTGGTGTTCAAACCTGGAACCGTCGAGCAGATCCGCTCGGTGATCCGCATCGCCACCGAGGTGTCCACCAAACCGGTAATCGTGCACGTTGAGGGTGGGCGTGCCGGTGGTCACCACTCCTGGGAGGATCTCGACGATCTGCTCCTGGCCACGTACTCCGAGCTGCGCTCGCGGGCCAACATCACCGTCTGCGTCGGCGGCGGCATCGGCACGCCGGAGCGGGCGGCCGAATACCTCTCCGGTCGCTGGGCGCAGGCCTACGGCTTCCCGTTGATGCCGATCGACGGGATTCTGGTGGGCACGGCGGCGATGGCGACTTTGGAGTCCACCACGTCCCCCTCGGTCAAGCGCATGCTGGTAGAGACCCAGGGCACCGGGGAGTGGATCGGCGCAGGAAAAGCTCAGGGCGGTATGGCTTCCAGCCGCAGCCAACTCGGCGCCGACATCCACGAGATCGATAACTCCGCGTCCCGCTGCGGCCAGTTGCTCGATGAGGTTGCCGGTGACGCCGAGGCGGTAGCGGAGCGTCGCGACGAGATCATCGCCGCAATGGCCAAAACCGCCAAGCCCTACTTCGGCGACGTCGCGGAGATGACCTACCTGCAGTGGCTGCAGCGCTATGTCGAATTGACCATCGGCGAGGGCAATTCGACGGCCGACACCGCTGGGGTCTTCGGTCCGGGCAGCCCCTGGCTGGCCGACACTTGGCGCGATCGTTTCGAGCAGATGTTGCACCGCGCCGAAGCTCGATTGCATCCACAGGATTTCGGCCCGATCGAGACCGTACTCACCGAACCGGCGTTGTTGGAAACCCCCAACGAGGCAATCACCGCACTGCTGGCGCGTTATCCGGACGCCGCAAGCGTCCAATTGCACCCGGCCGACTTGCCCTTCTTCGTCACCCTGTGCAAGACCTTGGGCAAGCCGGTCAACTTTGTCCCGGTGATCGATAAGGACGTTCGGCGCTGGTGGCGTAGTGACTCGCTGTGGCAGGCACACGACGCCCGCTACGACGCCGACCAAGTGTGCATCATCCCGGGACCGGCGGCGGTGTCCGGGATCACCCGGTTGGATGAGCCGGTCGGTGAGTTGCTGGACCGCTTCGAGCAGGCCGCGATCGACGAAATACTGACTGCCGACCGGGACGTCAAGGACGTCACGTCGCGCCGTCTGGGCCGTCCCGACGTCACCGGTCCGTTGGCGGTAGTCCTCGACGCGTCCGATGTGTTGTGGGCCGGCCGCGCCGCGATCAATCCGGTGCACCGGATCGCCGGGTCAAGTGATTGGCAGGTGCACGACGGACCTGAAAGCTCACGCGCCACCCACTCTTCCACTGGGGCGCGGCTGCAGATCGACAGGGACGACGTGGTATTGAGCGTGCCGGTGTCGGGTACCTGGATCGAGATTCGGTTTACTTTGCCGGCGAACACCGTTGACGGCGGTATACCGGTGGTGTCTACCGAGGACGCCGCCACTGCGATGCGCTCGGTGCTGGCGATCGCCGCCGGTGTGGACGGGCCCGAATCCCTACCTCAAGTCAGCCACGGGACGGCCACCGTGACCGTCGACTGGGACCCTGAGCGCGTCGCCGACCACACCGGTGTCACGGCCACGTTCGGCGAGCCGCTAGCGCCCAGCCTTACCACCGTTCCAGATGCGCTGGTCGGCCTGTGCTGGCCAGCGGTTTTCGCAGCAATCGGTGCGGCGGTCACCGACGCCGGTGTGCCGGTGGTGGAAGGCCTGCTGAGCCTGGTTCATCTCGACCACGCCATCCGCATGGTCGGCAAGTTGCCGGCAGTTCCGGCCCAATTCACTGTTGCTGCAATGGCTTCCACCGCCAGCGACACGGACATGGGTCGTATTGTGCCGGTCTCGGTGACGGTTGCTGCATCCGACGGCACAGTACTTGCCCAGATGAACGAGCGGTTCGCGATCCTGGGCCGCACCGGAGCCGCCGAACTCAGCGATCCAGTGCGGGCCGGTGGCGCGGTGTCGGAGAACGCCACTGACACGCCACGTCGCCGCCGCCGCGATGTGGCCCTGGGTGCGCCGGTTGATATGCGTCCGTTCGCGGTGGTCTCCGGCGACCACAACCCCATCCACACCGACCGGCCGGCCGCGTTACTCGCGGGACTGGAATCGCCCATCGTGCACGGGATGTGGTTGTCGGCCGCAGCGCAGCACGCGGTGACCGCCACCGATGGGCAAACCCGCCCACCGGCCCGGCTCGTTGGTTGGACCGCGCGCTTCCTGGGCATGGTGCGTCCCGCGGACGAGGTGAGCTTCCGGGTCGAGCGCGTCGGAATCGACCAGGGTGCAGAGGTTCTCGAGGTATCCGCACGCGTCGGATCGGATCTGGTGATGTCGGCGACCGCGCGACTGGCCGCACCCAAGACGGTCTATGCGTTTCCGGGCCAGGGTATTCAGCACAAAGGTATGGGCATGGAAGTGCGGGCCCGCTCCAAGGCGGCGCGCAAGGTGTGGGACACCGCGGACAAGTTCACCCGCGCAACTCTGGGTTTTTCGGTGCTGCATGTGGTTCGGGACAATCCGACCAGCATCATCGCTAGCGGGGTGCACTACCACCACCCCGACGGGGTGTTGTACCTGACGCAATTCACCCAGGTCGCGATGGCGACCGTGGCGGCCGCGCAGGTGGCCGAGATGCGGGAACAGGGCGCCTTCGTCGAGGGCGCAATCGCGTGCGGGCACTCGGTTGGCGAGTACACCGCGCTGGCCTGTGTGACAGGCGTCTACGAGCTGGAAGCCCTGCTGGAGATGGTGTTTCACCGCGGGTCGAAGATGCATGACATCGTGCCGCGTGATGAACTGGGCCGCTCCAACTACCGGTTGGCGGCGATCCGGCCGTCCCAGATCGACCTCGATGATGCCGATGTTCCCGCCTTCGTCGCCGAAATCGCCGCGAAAACAGGAGAATTCCTGGAGATCGTCAACTTCAACCTGCGTGGCTCGCAGTACGCGATTGCCGGCACGGTGCGCGGTCTGGAGGCGCTCGAAGCCGAGGTGGAGCGTCGCCGGGAGCTCACCGGTGGCCGGCGTTCGTTCATCCTGGTTCCCGGTATCGACGTTCCGTTTCACTCTCGGGTGTTGCGGGTCGGGGTGGCGGAGTTCCGCCGTTCCCTGGACCGCGTGATGCCGCGCGACAAAGACCCGGACGTGATCATCGGGCGCTACATTCCCAACCTGGTACCGCGGCTGTTCACCCTGGACCGCGAATTCATCCAGGAGATCCGGGATCTGGTGCCGGCCGAGCCGCTCGATGAGATCCTTGCCGACTACGACACCTGGCGACGTGAGCGGCCGCGCGAGCTGGCGCGCACCGTCTTGATCGAGCTGTTGGCTTGGCAGTTCGCCAGCCCGGTCCGCTGGATCGAAACGCAGGACCTGCTGTTCATCGAAGAAGCCGCCGGCGGCCTGGGGGTGGAGAGGTTCGTCGAGATCGGCGTCAAGACCGCTCCGACGGTGGCGGGTCTTGCCACCAACACCCTTAAGCTCCCCGAATACGCCCACAGCACAGTGGAAGTGCTCAACGCCGAGCGCGACGCCGCGGTGCTGTTCGCCAACGACACCGACCCGGAGCCGGAGGCCGATGAGGCCGAGGAGACGTCGGAACCATCTGCAGCGACAGCCGCGCCGGAAGGCGCCCCGGCGCCGACGCCGGTGCCGTCTAGCGCGCCGCGGCCCGAGGACATCGCATTCGGCGCAGCCGATGCCACCCTGGCGCTGATCGCGCTTTCGGCCAAGATGCGCATCGATCAGATTGAGGAGCTCGACTCCATCGAGTCCATCACCGACGGCGCGTCGTCGAGGCGCAACCAATTGTTGGTCGACTTGGGTTCCGAGCTGAACCTGGGCGCCATCGACGGCGCGGCCGAGGCCGACCTGGCTGGCCTGCGCTCGCAGGTTACCAAACTGGCGCGCACCTACAAGCCTTACGGCCCAGTGCTTTCCGACGCGATCAACGATCAGCTGCGCACAACGCTGGGGCCGTCGGGCAAGCGGCCAGCAGCTATCGCCGAGCGGGTGAAAAATACTTGGCAACTCGGTGACGGTTGGGCTAAACACGTCATCGTTGAGGTCGCGCTGGGAACCCGCGAAGGCACCAGCGTCCGTGGCGGCGCGCTGGGCAACCTGCACGAGGGTGCATTAGCCGATGCCGCCTCGGTCGACAAAGTCATCGACACTGCAGTCGCTACCGTGGCTGCGCGCCAAGGGATCCCGGTGGCGCTGCCGTCTGCGAGCGGCACCGGCGGTGCCACCATCGACGCGGCCGCACTGAGCGAGTTCACCAATCAGATCACTGGCCGTGACGGAGTGCTCGCCTCGGCTGCCCGTCTGGTGCTCGGCCAGCTGGGGCTCGAGGTCTCGCTCACCGCGCCGCCGGCGGCCACCGACGCCGAGCTCATCGACCTGGTAACAACCGAATTGGGTGCGGACTGGCCACGTTTGGTGGCGCCGGTATTCGACGCCAAGAAAGCCGTTGTCTTCGACGACCGCTGGGCCAGCGCCCGCGAGGACCTGGTCAGGCTCTGGTTGACCGATGAGGGCGACATTGACGCTCAGTGGTCGCGATTGTCCGAACGGTTCGAGGGTGCGGGCCACGTCGTCGCGACCCAGGCGACCTGGTGGCAGGGCAAGTCGCTGGCCACGGGCCGGCAGATCCACGCCTCGCTGTACGGTCGGATCGCGGCCGGTGCCGAGAACCCGGACCCCGGTCCCCACGGCAGCGAAGTGGCTGTGGTGACTGGCGCTTCGAAAGGCTCGATCGCCGCGTCCGTGGTGGCCCGACTACTCGACGGTGGCGCCACCGTTATTGCAACCACGTCGAAACTCGACGACCAGCGACTGGCGTTCTATCGCAACCTGTACCGCGACCACGCCCGGTACGGCGCGGTGCTGTGGGTGGTAGCGGCCAACATGGCGTCCTACTCGGATATCGACGCACTGGTCGAATGGATCGGCAACGAGCAGACCGAAAGCCTTGGACCACAGTCGATTCACATCAAAGACGCACAAACTCCGACAGTGCTGTTCCCCTTCGCGGCGCCCCGGGTCGTCGGTGACCTTTCGGAGGCCGGCTCGCGTGCCGAGATGGAAATGAAGGTGTTGCTGTGGGCGGTGCAGCGGCTAATCGGCGGTCTGTCAACGATCGGCGCCGAGCGCGACATCGCGTCCCGGCTGCACGTGGTGCTGCCAGGCTCGCCCAACCGCGGCATGTTCGGCGGCGACGGAGCCTACGGTGAGGCCAAGTCAGCGCTGGACGCGGTAGTGGCCCGGTGGCACGCCGAATCGTCGTGGGCGACCCGGGTGAGCCTGGCGCACGCACTGATCGGCTGGACTCGCGGCACCGGCCTGATGGGCCACAACGACGCCATCGTCACCGGTGTCGAAGAGGCCGGTGTTACCACCTACTCGACCGACGAGATGGCGGCGCTGCTGCTGGGGCTGTGCGACGTGGAAGCCAAAGTCGCTGCTGCCAGTTCGCCGATCAAGGCGGATCTGACCGGGGGCCTGGCTGAAGCCAACCTGGATATGGCCGAATTGGCCGCCAAGGCACGCGAGGAGATGACAGCCGATGCGGCTGCTGTCGAGGAGCCGGGCGCCGGCAGCCCAGGCATCATCGCCGCGCTGCCCTCGCCGCCCCGGGGATACACCCCGGCCCCCCCGCCGGAATGGGACGACCTCGAGGTCGATCCCTCCGAGTTGGTGGTCATCGTCGGCGGCGCCGAACTGGGTCCCTATGGCTCGTCACGGACCAGGTTCGAGATGGAGGTCGATGACGAACTGTCGGCGGCCGGCGTTCTCGAGCTGGCCTGGACCACAGGGTTGATTCGCTGGGAAGACGACCCGCAACCAGGTTGGTACGACACGGAATCCGGCGAGCTAATCGACGAGTCGGAGCTGGTCGAGCGTTACCACGACACTGTGGTGGAAAAAGTGGGAATTCGCGAGTTTGTTGATGATGGTGCGATCGATCCCGACCACGCGTCGCCACTACTGGTGTCGGTGTTCTTGGATAAGGACTTCAGTTTCGTGGTGTGCAGCGAGGCTGACGCCCGCGCGTTCGTGCAGTTCGACCCTGAGCACACCATCGTCCGGCCGGTACCCGACTCCACCGACTGGCAAGTTATTCGTAAGGCCGGTACCGAGATTCGGGTACCACGCAAGACCAAGTTGTCGCGGACCGTTGGGGCGCAGATTCCGACCGGATTCGATCCGACGGTGTGGGGAATCAGCCAAGACATGGCAACCTCGATTGACCGGGTGGCGTTGTGGAACATTATCGCGACCGTCGACGCCTTCCTGTCTGCTGGCTTCAGCCCGGCCGATCTGATGCGCTGGGTGCATCCGAGCCTGGTGGCCAATACTCAGGGCACCGGCATGGGCGGAATGACCTCTATGCAGACCATGTACCACGGCAACTTGCTTGGCCGGAACAAGCCGAATGACATCTTGCAGGAAGTGTTGCCGAATGTTGTTGCGGCGCATGTAGTTCAGTCCTATGTCGGCAGCTACGGCGCGATGATCCACCCGGTTGCCGCATGCGCGACCGCGGCGGTGTCGGTCGAGGAGGGCGTCGACAAGATCCGGCTCGGTAAGGCGGAACTGGTGGTAGCCGGCGGTTTCGACGACTTGACCCTGGAGGCCATCATCGGCTTCGGCGACATGGCGGCTACCGCTGACACCGCTATGATGCGCGGCCGAGGTATTGACGACTCGAAGTTCTCCCGGCCCAACGACCGGCGGCGGCTGGGCTTCGTGGAAGCCCAAGGTGGTGGCACTATCCTGTTGGCCCGCGGTGACTTGGCTCTCAAGATGGGATTGCCGGTGCTGGCCGTCGTGGCCTGCGCGCAGTCCTTCGGTGACGGGGTGCACACGTCGATTCCGGCGCCGGGCCTGGGGGCGCTCGGCGCCGGCCGGGGCGGCAAAGACTCGGCCCTGGCGCGTGCGTTGGCCAAGTTGGCCGTGGCGGCAGACGACATCGCGGTGATTTCCAAACACGACACGTCCACGCTAGCCAATGATCCCAACGAGACTGAGTTGCATGAGCGGCTGGCCGACTCGCTGGGCCGCTCTGCGGGTGCGCCGCTGTTCGTGGTGTCGCAGAAGAGCCTGACCGGCCACGCCAAGGGCGGCGCGGCGGTCTTTCAGATGATGGGGCTGTGCCAGATCCTGCGCGACGGTGTCATCCCACCCAATCGCAGCCTGGATTGCGTTGACGACGAATTGGCCAGTGCTGGGCATCTTGTGTGGGTGCGCGACACGTTGCGGCTGGGCGGTAAGTTGCCGCTGAAAGCTGGGCTGGTGACCAGTCTCGGGTTCGGCCATGTTTCCGGTCTCATCGCGTTGGTGCATCCGCAGGCGTTTATCGCTGCCCTGGACCCCGAACAGCGCGCGGACTACCAGCGGCGTGCCGATGGCCGCTTGCTCGCAGGTCAGCGTCGTCTGGCTGCCGCGATAGCCGGCGGTGCTCCGATGTACGAACGGCCTGCCGACCGGCGGTTCGGCCACGACGCCCCCGAGAAGCCGCAGGAGGCAGCGATGCTGCTGAACCCGGCCGCTCGGCTTGGCGACGGGGAGGCCTACAGCGGATGACTCCGACCATCCGTTAACGTGGCGACCCATGGGCATCGTCGGCGTCGGGATCGACCTGGTCTCCATTCCGGATTTCGCCGAGCAGGTCGACCAACCCGGAACGGTGTTCTCGGCGACTTTCACCCCAGGTGAGCGGCGTGACGCTTCCGACAAGAGCTCGTCAGCGGCTCGTCATCTGGCGGCGCGCTGGGCCGCCAAGGAAGCGGTGATCAAAGCCTGGTCCGGATCGCGGTTTGCTCAGCGGCCCATGCTGCCGGAGGACATCCACCGCGACATCGAGGTGGTCACCGACATGTGGGGCCGACCGCGGGTCCGGCTGACCGGCGCCATCGCCCAGCACCTGGCCGATGTGACGATCCACGTGTCGTTGACCCACGAGGGGGATACCGCCGCCGCAGTGGCCATTCTCGAGTCACCCTAGCCGCGAGCAGACGCAGAATCGCATCAAAATCTCCGATTTTGTGCGATTCTGCGTCTGCTCGCCCGAGTGGGCGAGGCGGCGGCGCAGCGAAATAGATGGGTGGGATTACGCGGTCGGGTTAATTATCGAGCCCGTGCTCGATGGCGTACCGGGTCGCCTCCACCCGGTTGGCGACCTGCAATTTACGGAACGTCGATCAGCACAGCGAACAGCGCCCAGCCCAGCTCCGGCCGGCGCAGATCCGAGTTGACCGCGATGTGAAAGCCCAGCGCATAAACGCAGCTCAGCAGCCGGAATAGCTGCGCCGCTCACCAGAGCGGCGCCATTGGGTCGGGACCGCGTGTCACCATTACCGGCACAGCATAGCTAGCCTCGTGATCGTGACTGATCTAGTTGAGCGCGTGCGCGAGGTGTTGCCGTCGGTGCGGCGCGATCTCGAAGACCTGGTGCGGATCGAATCGGTGTGGGCCGATCCGGCTCGCCGCGATGAGGTGCGCCGTAGCGCGCAGGCGGTAGCAGATCTGTTGTCGCAGGCAGGCTTTGACGATGTCCGTATCGTCAGCGAAGGCGGTGCTCCGGCGGTCATCGCGCAGTATCCGGCACCGCCGGGTGCGCCGACCGTGCTGCTCTACGCTCACCACGACGTACAGCCCGAAGGTGAGCGCGGTCAGTGGACATCGCCGCCCTTCGAGCCGACCGAACGCGACGGACGGCTATACGGTCGCGGCACCGCCGACGACAAGGCGGGCATTGCAACACATTTGGCGGCATTCCGGGCGCACGGCGGCCGGCCACCGGTGGGAGTGACCGTCTTCGTCGAGGGTGAGGAGGAGTCCGGTTCCCCATCCCTGGGGCAATTGCTCGACGCCCACCGCGACGCGCTGGCGGCCGACGTGATCGTCATAGCCGACTCGGACAACTGGAGCACAGACGATCCCGCGTTGACGGTGTCGTTGCGCGGACTCGCCGACTGCGTGGTCGAGGTTGCCACCCTCGACCACGGGTTGCACTCCGGCCTGTGGGGTGGCGTAGTGCCTGATGCGTTGAGCGTCCTGGTGCGGTTGCTGGCCAGCCTGCACGACGATGACGGCAACGTCGCTGTGGCAGGTCTGCACGAAACCACCGCCGCCGCTGTCGATTACCCACCAGAGCGGGTGCGCGCCGACGCAGGCCTGCTGGACGGGGTCTCCGAAATCGGCTCGGGTTCGGTGCCGCAGCGGCTTTGGGCCAAGCCGGCGATCACCGTGATCGGGATCGACACCACCTCCGTTGCGGCATCGTCGAACACGCTGATTCCGCGGGCCCGGGCCAAGATCAGTCTGCGGGTCGCGCCCGGTGGTGACGCGGTCGCACATCTGGACGCGTTGGAGGCCCACCTGCAACGGCACGCGCCGTGGGGTGCGCGGGTGAGCGTGAGGCGTGGCGACATTGCTCAGCCATACGCCATCGAGGCAACCGGTCCGGTTTATGACGCCGCGCGGGCGGCGTTTCGCCAGGCGTGGGGTACTGATGCCATCGATATGGGCATGGGCGGATCGATCCCGTTCATCGCCGAGTTCGCCGCGGCGTTTCCACAGGCCAAGATCCTGGTCACCGGCGTCGAGGACCCTGGTACGCGCGCGCACAGCAGCAACGAGAGCCTGCACCTGGGGGTGTTGGAGCGGGCCGCGGTCGCCGAGGCTTTGTTGCTGGCCAATCTGGGCTGATTAGACCGAGAGGTCGCGGCGGAGCTTGGCGACGTGCCCGGTGGCCTTGACGTTGTACTGGGCGACCGCAATCTTGCCCTTTTCGTCGACGACGAACGTGGATCGGATCACGCCCTGGACGGTCTTGCCGTACATCTTCTTTTCGCCGTAGGCGCCCCACGCCGTGAGCACTTTGCGATCAGGGTCGGACAGCAGCGGGAACGTCAAGCCCTCGGCGTCGCGGAACTTGGCCAGCTTGGTGGGGGGGTCGGGGGAGATCCCGACGACGTCCAGACCGGCGTCGTTGAGATCGCGCAGATTGTCGCGAAAATCGCAGGCCTGTTTGGTGCATCCGGGTGTCGAGGCGGCTGGATAAAAATACACAACGACCCGGCGTCCCCGGTAGTCGGCCAACGACACGGTCGTGCCATCGGCGTTGGGCAGGCTGAAGGCCGGAGCTTTGTCGCCGGGCGCCAGGCGTGTTGTCTCACTCAACGTGCGTCCCTTTCTGTTCACCGGAGCGTCACGACGCGCACCGGCTGATCTAGGGTAGTTCGTCAGGCGCACTGACTTGGAGGACAGACACGTGGCGGACCGCGATCCGGAGACCATCATGCAGGAGATCGACATCGCCCGCGATCAGCTGGCGGCAACCGTCGACTCCCTGGTTGAGCGTGCCAACCCCCGCCGCCTCGCCGACGACGTGAAAGCGAAGTTGATCGAATTCGTCACCAAGCCCGCGGTCACCGTGACGTTGGTTGGAGTCGGGTCCGTCGTGGTGATCGTGGTGATCCGCAACATCAGAAATCGCTGAGCCACTCGTCGGCTCTGTACATCCGGATTCGCTACCTAGCAAGCTGGTTCGAGACCGAGGGAGCGGGGCGCTCGGTTGCGGCGATTGCGCTGAGCCAGGCGAATGGGTTCAGCGCGCGAAACGGGTCTTCGGCGCGGATAGCCTGCAGCTCGGCCAGTATCGCCTGCAGCGATTGCTGTGTTTTCGCCTTGACCGATGCCTCCCAGTCGGCGTCCGCCACACCCGTGGGTTTCGAGGTCTTGATCGGTTCGCCGAAGTGCAGGTACATCCGTTGCGGGCGAGGGATGAGGGTGGGCCCGAGGCCACGCATCAATGGGATCGCCATCTCGGCGTCGCCGGATAGCTTCGTGGTGATGGCGCGGCAGGCCCGACCCAGCACGCTGTCGCGGGTGACCAGGCTTTTGTAGATGTCGTCGCCGCCGACCAGGCCGACCGGCACGATCGGATAGTCGTTTTCCACGGCGATACGGGCGAATCCGGAACGACCACGCCAGTTCAGGTGGTATTCCTCGCCCTTGAATTTCACTATCTCGCGGCCCCCACCGGGGAACACCAGGACGGTCTCGTTGTGCCGCATCAGCTCTCGGGCGGTCTCCGGGGAGCCGACGACGCCGCCGTATGCGGCCATCAGGTCGTGGCCAAACCCACGCCACCGACCGAACCGGCGATCGGCCAGCGGTCGGACTCGTTTGCCAATTGCGCGACGCACGAAGTGCGGAACCAGCAATATCTCACCGCCGACAAATTGAGTGTGGTTGCCCACCAACAAGAATCGACCATCGGCCGGTAGCCTGTCCAGACCACTCACGTAGGGCCGGGCAAGGTCGATGAACGGCGCAATGCCGTCCTGAATCCGGTCCAGTGCGCCGCGCAAAACCTGCACTCGCGGCGGAGCGTTCAGTACTGCATCGATATCGATTACCTCGGTCACGGCACCCTCAGTTCGGGTTGGTGGGTCTCATGCTTCGGGCCAACCCCGACAGCATATCAAACGAACTAGTTTGTCTGCTAGGATGAGATGGTGCGTACCACAAGTGAGCTTCGCGACACGATCTTGGCCGCCGCGCGGTCCGAATTCGCCCAATACGGAATGGCGGGGGCCCGAATCGACCGCATCGCGCGGGAGGCCGAGGCTAGTAAAGAGCGGCTTTATGCGCATTTCGGCGACAAGGAGAGCTTGTTCCGCAGTGTGGTCGCCGCCGACAGCGCCGATTTCTTCGCAGCCGTTACATTGCGGGCCGACGCGATACCGGAGTTCGTCGGCGATATCTATGACCTGGCCTGCAGCCGGCCCGAACACCTACGGATGATTACCTGGGCCAATTTGGAGGGGCTGACCCTCGAGCTGCCGCCCATCGAAGGTGGTGAGTCGGTACCAGCCCGCGACATTCGCACTATCGAGACAGCGCAGGCGGCTGGCTACGTCGACAAATCTTGGCAGCCTATGGATTTGCTGATTCTGTTGTTCGGCGTCGGCTTGGCCTGGGCGCGGTCGCCGCACCCTGACGCAGTCGCTGTAGATCCCCGAAGCATCGCCGCGCGGCGCGCCGCGGCCGTGGAAGCTGCGCGGCGCATCGTTACTCCGGCCGTCTGCGCATCCGAGTGATTCGCGAACCGCCGCCCAACAGTGGAGTGCTCGACGATTCTCGTTGGTTGAGGTGCGCCGTCAGGGTTTCGAACCCCGGACCCGCTGATTAAGAGTCAGCTGCTCTACCAACTGAGCTAACGGCGCCTAGGACGGCCAGAGACCGCGTACGCGACAATAACAGGCATTCTGGTGCGAAGCGAAATCTCAGATCGGCCCGGGGTGACATGCGACACTGGACCAGATCAGCAGAGCCGCATTTCGTCAGTGGGCGGCGCTCAGCCACTACAATACAGGGAACAATCCGAGGTCAGCGGTGACCAAAGTAAATGAGAGTACCTGGAAGGTCACTTGATGACGCCTTTGCGCAGAAGTCGATCGTGGCTGGCTGCGGTCATGGTCCCAGTTGCTGTGGTCGCCGTCGCCTGTAGCGGCGGTGGCGGTACGCCCGCTGCGGCGAAGGTTATCGAGAACAAGGGCACACCGTTCGCCGACCTGCTGGTGCCCAAGCTCACCGCCACGGTGACCGACGGCGCCGTCGGTGTCACCGTGGATACACCCGTCAGCGTCAGCGTTGCCGACGGCGTGCTGGCGGCGGTCACTATGGTCAACGACAACGGCAGGGCGATCGCCGGAGGTCTGAGCCCCGATGGACTGCACTGGTCGACCACCGAGCAGCTCGGCTACAACAGGCGCTACACGCTGAACGCGAAGGCACTCGGACTGGGCGGGGCAGCGACCCGCCAAATGACGTTTCAGACCAGCTCTCCCGCCCACCTGACGATGCCCTACGTGAGTCCGGGTGATGGCGAGGTCGTCGGGGTCGGCGAACCGGTGGCGATCCGGTTCGACGAAAACATCGCCGACCGGGTCGCTGCCGAGAAGGCCATCAAGATCATCACCAACCCGCCCGTCGAAGGCGCGTTCTACTGGCTGAACAACCGGGAAGTGCGTTGGCGCCCAGAACAGTTTTGGAAGCCCGGCACTGGCGTCGACGTGGCGGTCAACACCTACGGCGTCGACCTGGGTGACGGGATGTTCGGCGAGGACAATGTCAAGAGGCACTTCACCATCGGCGACGAGGTCATCGCGACCGCTGACGACAGCACCAAGATGCTGACCGTTCGAGTCAACGGCGAGGTCGTCAAGACGATGCCGACGTCGATGGGTAAGGACAGCACCCCCACCGCCAACGGCATTTACATTGTGGGTGCGCGCTTCAAGCACATCATCATGGACTCGTCGACATACGGAGTTCCGGTCAACTCGCCCAACGGGTATCGCACCGACGTCGACTGGGCGACGCAAATTTCCTACAGCGGCGTTTTCGTGCATTCCGCGCCGTGGTCGGTGGGCGCTCAGGGCCACACCAACACCAGCCACGGTTGCCTCAATGTCAGCCCCAGCAATGCCCAGTGGTTCTATGACCACATCAAGAGCGGCGACATCGTCGAGGTCAGCAACACTGTTGGAGGCACCCTGCCGGGCACCGAGGGCCTCGGCGACTGGAACATTCCCTGGGACCAGTGGCGCGCGGGTAACGCCAAGGCATAGGCGCGCTTGTATTGCGGATAACCTTCTCGGATCGGGAGAATTGGGCGCGCCGCAGTGTCCCATTACGCCGAAGACGCCGAGATTGCCGAGCGGGCTGTGCTTTCGGCACTGATCACGACCATGGCGGCAATCTCGACGACATGCCGATTCATCGCGTGGGGTGAGTGACGGGACTCGAACCCGCGACACCCAGGATCACAACCTGGTGCTCTACCAACTGAACTACACTCACCATGGCCGCCTGCCGGCACCTGCAAGAGGTCTAACGAGCGGCGACGTCGATATTATCCCGTCGGAGGCTGCTCGGCCGAATCGACTACCTGCGCTGCGTTGGCTCCGTCTTGCAGAGCTGTGACCACTGCGGCGATTTCGCTGGTAGAGGGCCCAGGTGGGGGTACGAATGCCGTGCGCCGGTAGTACCGCAATTCCCGGATGGATTCGTGAATGTCGGCCAGCGCCCGGTGCGCCAGCCCTTTGGGCGGCTGGCCGAAGTAGATACGCGGGTACCAGCGCCGGCAGAGTTCCTTGATGGAGCTGACGTCGATCATGCGGTAGTGCAAGAACGCGTCCAGGGCGGGCATGTCGCGGGCGAGGAAGGAGCGATCGGTAGCTATGGAGTTGCCCGCAAGCGGCGCCGTCTTGGGTTGTCTCACGTGCTCGCCGATGTAGTCGAGCACCATCGCCTCTGCCGTCGCGACGTCGATAGTGGACGCCTTTACCTCGTCGATCAGACCCGAACTTGAATGCATCTCGGCGACCACGTCGATCATCGACGACAGAGCGGCGTCATCGGCGTGGATCACCACATCGACTCCGTCGCCGAGAATGTTCAGTTCGGCATCGGTGACCAGGACGGCTATCTCAATCAACTTGTCCGTACTCACATCGAGTCCGGTCATCTCGCAGTCGATCCACACCAGTTCGTCGCGCACAGCGCTCAAGAGTAGGCCGCCCTAGCCAGTAGTGTGATGTTTGCCTCAGGGCACGGGAACGACGGGGAAGAGGGACGCGGCACGATGAGCGACGAATCGGCTGGCAGCCGGCCTGGCCGTCTGGCGAAACGGATCGCGGCCGGCTATGCGATAGCGGGCCAGGCATTGGAGCTGGGCGCGGTCGTCGTCGACGGTGACGCCGACCCTACCGCGCAGATCCGCGTCCCGCTGGCCACGGTCAACCGGCACGGTCTGGTGGCCGGGGCGACCGGGACCGGCAAGACGAAGACGCTGCAATTGATCGCCGAACAGCTCAGTGCCGCGGGCGTGGCCGTGCTGATGGCTGACGTGAAGGGCGATCTGTCCGGTCTGTCGCGGGCGGGGGCGGCCAATGATAAGACGGCGGCGCGTGCCAAAGATACCGGGGACGATTGGGTCCCTTCGGCGTTTCCCGTGGAGTTTCTATCGCTGGGTACTAGTGGTGTCGGGGTGCCGGTGCGCGCCACCATCTCCAGCTTTGGCCCCATCTTGTTGGCAAAAGTGTTGGGCCTCAACGCCACCCAGGAATCGACGTTGGGGCTAATTTTCCACTGGGCCGACCAACGAGGACTTCCGCTGCTGGACCTCAAAGACCTGCGAGCGGTTATCGGTCACCTGACCAGTGACGAGGGCAAGGCGGAACTGAAATCCCTTGGGGCGGTTTCTGCTACGACGGCCGGCGTCATTCTGCGGGCATTGGTCAACCTGGAGGCCGAAGGTGCCGACACCTTCTTCGGTGAGCCCGAACTTAGCCCCGATGACCTGATACGCGTGGACAGCCAGGGCCGCGGCATCATTTCGCTGCTGGAGTTCAGCGGCCAATCGCTGCGTCCGGTGTTGTTCTCCACCTTCCTCATGTGGGTGCTGGCTGACTTATTCACGTTTTTGCCCGAGGTGGGCGATATTGACAAACCCAAGCTGGTGTTCTTTTTTGACGAGGCGCACTTGTTGTTCACCGACGCTTCGAAAGCTTTCCTGGAGCAGGTCGAGCAGACCGTCAAGCTGATTCGCTCTAAAGGTGTCGGCGTGTTCTTTTGCACCCAATTGCCGACGGACTTACCCAACAACGTGCTTTCCCAGTTGGGCGCGCGGATTCAGCACGCACTGCGGGCCTTTACCCCGGATGATCAAAAGGCGCTCAACAAGACCGTCCGAACCTATCCGAAAACCGATGTTTACGACCTGGAATCCGCGCTGACGTCGCTGGGCATAGGTGAGGCCATCGTCACCGTGCTGTCGGAAAAGGGCGCACCGACGCCGGTCGCCTGGACCCGCATGCGCGTACCTCGCTCGCTGATGGGTGCGATCGGGACCGACGCCATCGCTGCTGCGGCCAAAGGCAGCTCGCTACAGGCCGAGTACGGCCGTACCATCGACCGCGAGTCGGCGCATGAGATGCTGACCGCCAAGCTCAACCCGTCGCCGCAGGAAGCGGCGCCGCCGGCTCAGCCGCCCAGGGGGAAATACGATCCGCTGCCGTGGCCGGACGAGCTTGAGATCCCGCCGATGCCGGCTCCCGCCGAGCCCCAGGGGTCCAGCAGGTTGGAGCAGATATTGCGCAATCCGACGGTCAAGAGCGTCCTCAACACCACCGCGCGCGAAATCACCCGCAGTATTTTTGGCACTGGGCGGCGCCGCCGCAAGTAGCGGTTATCCGCCGCCGAGCTTCCTGTAGAAACTACCCACGAGCGGTGCCACGATGGCGCGGGGAGCGTACTGGCTGGCCACCGACATGGCTTTCGACGTCAAGCCGGGAACGACGCGCATTTTGTTGCGCTCCAAGGCATCCAGCGAGAGGCGGGCGGTGTGCTCGGTGGAGATCCACAAGAAATCCGGTACCAGTTTTTCGACGAGCGAGGCCTCTGCGTCATCGGGTAGCTCGGTGCGCACCGGGCCGGGCGCCAGCAGCGTGACGTGCACGCCGGAGCTGCGGAGCTCACCGCGCAGCGATTCGCTGAAGGTGTTGGCAAACGCCTTGGTGGCGGCGTAGGTGGCGTTGTAGGGGATCGGCGAATTCCCGGCTGCTGAGCCAGAAATCAGGATGCCGCCGGCCTTGCGCTCAATCATGCCCGGCAGCACCGCCAAGGTAAGGTCGTGCACTGCTACGGCATTCAGCTGTACCTGAGCTTTTTCGCCGGCCGGGTCCAGCGAGGCGACCGGGCCGAACGTTGCGGTGCCGGCATTGGCGCACAGGATCGAGATGGGTCGTGTGGCCAGCTCCTCGGCCAGCTTCGACCGTTCCTCGGGGTCGGCGAGATCGGCCGGTCGTACCTCGACAGCGACGCGACACTTGTCGGTCAGACGGGACGCGAGCTCGGTCAGCAACGCTTCACGTCGTGCTGTGATGATCAGGCTGTGTCCGCGTGCGGCCAACTCGGCGGCCAGCGCCGCGCCGATGTTTTGCGAAGCTCCGGTGACAACCGCGCGCGCGTCCGGACTGGGAGCAGGTATCGGCATGGGCCAATCGTAGACAGTCGGCCGGCGGAGCCGGGCCCCAGCGCGGCGGAGCCGGGTGCAGC